>NZ_VFPU01000001.1:318993-637987 GCF_006716885.1 Ornithinimicrobium humiphilum | reverse complement strand
CTCGCGCTCGGCGTAGGAGCGCAGCGCCCGGAGGAAGTCCACCTTGCGGAAGTCGGGCCAGTAGGCCTCGCAGAAGTAGAACTCGCTGTGGGCGCTCTGCCAGAGCAGGAAGCCGCCCAGGCGTTGCTCCCCCGAGGTGCGGATCACCAGGTCGGGATCGGGCTGGCCCTTGGTGTAGAGGTGCTCGGCGATGTCCTCGACCGTCACCGAGCCGGCGAGCTCCTCGAGGGTCTGCCCCTTCGCCGCCGCCTCGCGCAGCAGCGAGCGCACCGCGTCGGCGATCTCGCGACGACCGCCGTAGCCGATCGCGACGTTGACGACCATCCCGTCGACACCGGTCGTGCGCTCGGCGGCCGCACGCAGGGCGTCGGCCGTGCCCTCCGGGAGCAGGTCGAGCGCGCCGACCACGTGCATCCGCCAGCGCTGGCAGTCGGCGAGGTCGGTGACCACGCGGCCGATGATCTCCAGCAGGGGCTCGAGCTCGTCGGCCGGACGGTTGAGGTTGTCGGTGGAGAGCAGCCACAGCGTGACCACCTCCACGCCCGCCTCCTCGCACCAGCCGAGGAAGGGGGCGATGTTGTCGGCACCCGCGCGGTGCCCCTCGGCCGACGCGGCCCCCCGCTCGCGCGCCCACCGGCGGTTGCCGTCGAGCATCACGCCGATGTGCCGCGGCAGCTGGTCGGACGGGAGCTGCCGGCGCAGGGACGAGGTGTACGCCTTGTAGACCAGGTCCCGCGGTGTCTGCATGGGAGGAAACCTACCGGCCGGCGCTGGGAGAAACCGGGGACGACGCGAGGCGTCGGCACCCCCGGCGCTACCTACGCCTCCGTAACCTACGGTTCCGTAGGTTATTCTCCGGGGTATGCCGCACGAAGGGAACCACACGCACCGCACCACCGAGGAGGGCGGGGTCGTCGACACCATCGTCGAGCAGGTCAAGCCGCACCTGCGCGGCTGGCTGCACCTGGGGATGATCCCGCTGGCGATCGCGGCCGCCGCTGTCCTCGCCGCCCTGGCCCCCGGCACCGCCGAGCGGGTCGCGGCGCTGGTGTTCGGCACCACCGGCGTCCTGCTCTTCGGCACCTCGGCGGTCTACCACCGCGGCACCTGGTCGCCGCGCACCACCGCGGTCCTCAAGCGGTGGGACCACGCCAACATCTTCCTCATCATCGCCGGCACCTACACGCCCTTCTCGGTGCTGCTGCTCGAGGGCGGCCAGCGGCGCACGCTGCTCCTGGTCGTCTGGGCGGGGGCGCTCGCCGGGGTGGTCTTCCGGGTGTTCTGGCACGGGGCCCCGCGCTGGCTCTACACCTTCGTCTACCTGGCGCTCGGCTGGGTCGCCGTCTTCTACCTCGTGCCGTTCTGGCGCGCGGGCGGACCGGTCGTCGTGGGCCTCATCGCCGCCGGCGGCCTGCTCTACACGCTGGGCGCCGTGGTCTACGCCCTGAAGCGACCGGACCCATCGCCGAGGTGGTTCGGCTTCCACGAGGTCTTCCACTCGTTCACGGTGCTCGCCTTCGGCGCGCACTGGACCGCCGCGCTGCTCGCGATGCTGTCCGCCCGGGCCAGCTGACCGGCCGAGCGCCCCGGGCCCACCCGGCCGGGCGGGAGCTCAGCCGAGGGGGTCGGGCCCGTCCTGCGGGTCGTCCTGCGCGGCACCGGGCGTGCGGGCCTGCTGCTCCTCGCTCTCGCGCAGGCGTCGCTCCTCGACGAGCCGCATCCGGCGCAGCCGCCGGGTCATGTCGCGACCCAGGAACCAGACGGCGAGCATCAGGCCGAAGAGGACGAGGAACCCGCCCATCCCGGCCGTCACCGCCACGCTCGTGGTGTTCACTCGTGGTGCCCCTCTTCCTCGCGCATCTCGTCGCGTGCGTCGGCGTCGCCGTCCTGCGGGGCGGTCGAGCGCGGCTCCAGGCCCGGCTCCAGCGGCGGCAGGGCCGGCGGCCCGACGTAGGCGACGACGGGCTCGCCGTCGCCGTCGCGCTCGGGCGCCCGACGGCAGAGCTCGTCGGGGTCGTCCAGCTCGACGATGCCGGCGAAGAGGTCGTCCTCGGGCAGCTCCACCGGGACGATCGAGCGCGCGAGCTCGTAGTCCTCGGTGGGCCACACCTTCTTCTGCAGCTCCAGCGGCACGGCGAACCACTGCCCGTCCGGGTCGACCTGGGTCGCGTGGGCCAGCAGCGCCCGGTCGCGGACCTCGAACCAGTCGGCGCAGTGGACGTGGGTGAAGATCTGCCGCCGGGGTCGGCGGCGCAGGTTGGCGATCCAGTCGGCGTAGGGCGACTCCAGCCCCGCCTCGAGCATCGCCTCGTGCAGGCGCTCGGTGCGCTCGGCCGACCAGCCGTTGTAGTAGAGCTTGAGCGGCTGCCAGGGCTCCCCCGCCCCGGGGAAGGCCTCGGGGTCGCCCGCCGCGCGCCAGGCCGACATCGTCACCACGTGGGTCTGGATGTGGTCGGGGTGGGGGTAGCCGCCGTTCTCGTCGTAGGTCGTGACGACGTGCGGGCGGAACTCGCGGATCACGCGGACCAGGGCCTCGGTCGTGCGCTCGAGCGGCTCAAGGGCGAAGCAGCCCTCCGGCAGCGGCGGCAGCGGGTCACCCTCGGGCAGGCCCGAGTCGACGAACCCCAGCCAGGTGTGGCTGATGCCGAGGATCTCGGCGGCGCGGGCCATCTCCTCGCGGCGCACGCGGGGCAGGTCGCGCAGGATCTCCTCGTCGCCCTTGAGGCGCTCGTTGAGGATGTCGCCGCGCTCCCCACCGGTGCAGGAGACCACGCGCACCGACACGCCCTCGGAGACGTAGCGCGCGGTGGTGGCCGCCCCCTTGGAGGACTCGTCGTCGGGATGGGCGTGCACGGCCATCAGGCGCAGGCCTGCTCGGTCCGGCGTCGTCATCGCGGCGGCTCCTTCGTGCGGACGGGCGGGCTGGTGCCCGGCGTCCGAGGTCGTGGCGGACAATGGTGGTGCGCCGCGGACCTGCCGGCGCACGACGAACCAGCACCTATCCTCTCACCCGCTCCAGGACGGACCGACCGTGACCGCAGCGCCCCCGCCCGACGCCAGCCAGCGCCCTCCCGCCGGTGGGCGGGCCGACGAGCCCGTCGTCGACTGGGACGCCGAGGAGGAGGCGGTCGAGGCCCGCCGCGGGCCCCGGCGCCTGGACGCCCGGACCCGCCGCCGCTGGTGGGTGATCGGGACGGTGGCGGTGCTGCTCATGACCGCGACCGCCGTCTGGTTCGGGCTCTCGGCCACCCTCGGCAGGGTGCACTGGGTCGACACCGGCCACCAGATCGTCTCCGGCACGCAGGTCGACGTCCGCTTCGACCTGCGGCGCGACCCCGCGCGGGAGGTGACCTGCCGCCTGGAGGCGCAGGACGTCTCCCACGCCGTCGTGGGCCGGACCGAGGTCACGGTGCCCCCGGCGGCGGCGGAGTCGCCCACCCGCCACGTCGAGAGCGTGCGCACCGCCTCGCCGGCGATCACCGGCTACGTGGAGGAGTGCTGGTACACCGAGGACGGCCCGCGCCACGACTCCTGAGGATGCGGACGGGGCGCCGCCCGGCTGCTGCCGGACGACGCCCCGTGGACGCTGGTGCGGGTCGGGTCAGGACGCCGAGTAGGGCTTGGCGTCGACGATCTTGACCTCGACCTCCTTGCCGTTGGGCGCGGTGTAGGTCACGGTCTGGCCGCGGGTCGCCCCCATGAGGGCGCTGCCCATCGGGGACTTCTCGCTGTAGACGGTCAGGTCGTCCTCGCCGCCGATGATCTCGCGGGAGCCGAGCAGGAAGGTCTCGGTCTCGCCGAACATCTCCACGGTCACGACCATGCCCGGCTCGACGACACCGTCGTCGGCGGGGGCGGTGCCCACGATGGCGTTCTGCAGCAGGTGCTGGAGCTGGCGGATGCGGGCCTCCATCTTGCCCTGCTCCTCCTTGGCGGCGTGGTAGCCGCCGTTCTCCTTGAGGTCACCCTCCTCGCGGGCCGCCTCGATGCGTCGCGAGATCTCCGTGCGGCCCTCGCCGGTCAGCTGGGCCAGCTCGGCCTTCAGGCGGTCGTAGGCCTCCTGAGTCAGGTAGCTCTGGTCCTTGGCGATGTCGGTCACGTTCGTGTCTCCTCGTCTCCGTGCGCCGGAGGGCCGGCCCTGCTGGCTCCCACCAAACGCAAGGTCCGGGCACCTTTCGCCCGGACCGTGGTTGACCTTCAACTGTAGACGGCTTTGTCCCGCGAGTCGAGAACGTTCGCCGAGGGCGGGACGGGCCGACGGCGGGCCGGACCGCGCCGACGACCGGCGCCAGCGGTCCGATCAGGCCGGCTCGACGGTGTAGCCACGCTCGGTCAGCGCCGCCATGACCTCGGCCGAGTGCTCGTGGCCGCGGGTCTCCAGGGTGAGCGAGATGGCGACCTCCCCCACCGCGAGGTTGGCCACCCGACGGTGGTGCTGCACCTCGAGCACGTTGCACTGCATCTCGGCGAGCATCGTCAGCACCCCGGCGAGGTTGCCGGGCTGGTCGGGGACCCGCACGCGCAGCTGGAGGTAGCGCCCCGCCGCGGTCAGACCCTGCCGGATGATCCGCAGCAGGAGGAGCGGGTCGATGTTGCCGCCGGAGAGCACCGCGACGACCGGGCCCTCGTAGTGCGACGCCGACTCCTGGCCCAGCTCCATGAGGTGGGCGGTCGCGGTCGCGCCAGCGGGCTCGACGACCAGCTTGGCGCGCTCGGCCAGGTAGAGCACGGCCCGCGCGATCGCGGTCTCGCTGACCAGCTCCATGGCGTCCACGGAGCGGGAGACCACCTCGAAGGGCACGTCGCCCGGGCGGCCGACGGCGATGCCGTCGGCCATCGTGCTCATCCGCGCCACCGGCACGGGGTGGCCCGCGGCCAGGGACCCGGGCCAGGCGGCCGCCTGCTCGGCCTGGACGCCGACGATCCGCACGTCGGGCTTGATCGCCTTGACGGCGGTGGCGATGCCGGCGAGCAGCCCGCCCCCGCCGGTGGCCACGACGATGGTGCGCACGTCGGGCACCTGCTCGAGGATCTCCAGCCCGCAGGTGCCCTGGCCGGCGACGATGTCGGGGTGGTCGAAGGGCGGGATGAAGACCGAGCCCTCCCGCTCCTCGTGGCGGCGGGCCTCCTCGATGCACTCGTCGAGGGTGGTGCCCATCTGGATCACCGTGGCGCCGTAGCCGCGCGTCGCGGCCAGCTTGGGCATCGAGGCGCCGTTGGGCATGTAGACGGTGGCCTCGATGCCGAGGAGCCGGGCGGCGAGCGCGACGCCCTGGGCGTGGTTGCCGGCGCTGGCGGCGACGACGCCGCGACGCTTCTCGTCCTCGGTCAGGCGCGACATCCGCGTGTAGGCGCCGCGCATCTTGAAGGAGCCGGCACGCTGGAGGTTCTCGCACTTGAGGTGGACCGGCAGGCCCGTGCGGTCGGTCAGCGCCTGGCTGAACTCCATCGGGGTCGGCGTCAGGACGCCCTCGAGGATCTCGCGGGCGGCGAGGACGTCGTCCAGGGTCACGGAGCTCACGGGGTCGGCCACGGCCAGCACCCTAGTTGACGGCGACCTGCTCGGCCACGGCCCGCGCCAGGACGGGGTGCTCGCGGGCGAGCAGGCCCGCGGCGAAGAGCAGGTATGCCGTGTCCACGGCGGTCGCCGCCCCGTCCGGCGGCCGCCACCCGCCGCCGTGGTCGGCCAGCACCGCTCCGAGCACGGCCGCGGAGTCCTTCGGCGCGGTGTGGCGCAGGACGCCCCCGGAGCCCAGCAGCAGCCGGACGTCCTTGAGCGGGCGCGGGGCCTCGCCGGGAGCGGCGGGCCGGCCGTGCCGGCGGGCGGCGACGGTCGCGGCCATCGTGGCCAGCCGCAGGTCGAGCGCCTGCTCCTCCGGCGCCGCGGGCAGCGTCGCGGGGTCGGTGTGCACCCGCCCCACCCAGGCGGCCAGCGCGGGGTCGTCGGCGCCCGGCAGGGCCTCGGCAGCAGCAGCCTCGAGGACGCCCGGGGCTCCCCACCGCATGCCCAGGTCGCCCTCGACGGTGCGGGCGTGCCACAGGGTCGCGACGACGTGCTTGCGCAGGGAGGCGTCCTCGCCCTGGGGCGTGAGCACCGAGTAGACGTCGGTGGTGGCGCCTCCCACGTCGACGACCATGACGTCGCCGTCGAGCACCTCGGCGAGCACCTCGACGCCGGAGAGCACGGCGTCGGGCGTGGCGGCCCGCACCAGCCGGCCGAAGCGGGGGCCCTTCGACAGGCCCTTGCCCCCGATGACGTGCTCGAGGAAGACCTCCCGGATGGCCCGGCGCGCCGGCCCCGGGTGCACGACCCCGATGCGCGGCAGCACGTTGTCGGCGAGGGTGACCCGCCGGTTCGTCCGGGCCAGCTCGGCCGCGACGTCGTCACGTGCCTCGACGTTGCCCGCGACGACGACGGGCGCCCCGACGCGGGAGGTGGCCAGACGGCGGGCGTTGGCCAGGAGCACCTCGGCGTTGCCCCCGTCGGTGCCGCCGACGAGCAGGATCACGTCGGGTCGGGCGGCCCGCAGCTCGGCGACGCCGGCCGTGGTCAGGCGTCCGGCCGCGACGTGCACGACCTTGGCCCCCGCGGAGAGCCCCACGCGGTGGCCCGCCTCGGCCGTCACCGCCCGCTCGTAGCCGACCACCGCCAGCCGCAGCCCACCGCCCGCGCTCGAGCAGACGAGCACGCGGTCGCGCTGCGCCTCGTCGAGGGGGTCCGGCACGCGGCCGCCCTCCCCCAGCGCACGGCATACCTCGAGCAGGCCGTCGAGCACGTCGCGCCCGGGGCCGACCGTGGTCGGCGCGGCCGCCCGGGCGAGGAGCTGTCCGTCGGTGCCCAGCAGGGCGCCCTTGGTGAACGTCGACCCCACGTCGACGAGCAGGAAGGTCACGGTCGCGGCACCGCCCGCGGACCCGGTCGGGCAGAGAGGTCAGGCATGAGGGGAAGGTACCCCGGGGAGGGTCGCGGGTCACCGGGCGGTCCGGCGCCCGCGTGGGACACTGGAGGGTATGCAGACTCCCTCCTCCGACTTCCTCCCGGGCCGCCCCACCCCGCTGCCCGGCATCCCCGAGAGGCACGAGGTCCTGGGCACCTCCCTGCACGGACCGTGGCCCGAGGGCACCGAGGTCCTCTACGTGGCGATGGGCTGCTTCTGGGGCGCCGAGCGCATCTTCTGGCAGCTCCCGGGCGTCGTGACCACCGCCGCGGGCTACATGGGCGGGCAGACGCCCAACCCGACCTACGAGGAGACGTGCACCGGCCGCACCGGGCACGCCGAGGCGGTACTCGTCGCCTACGACCCCGCGCGCACCACACCCGAGCTGCTGCTCAAGGCGTTCTGGGAGAACCACGACCCGACGACGCTCAACCGGCAGGGCAACGACATCGGCACGCAGTACCGCTCGGCGATCTACTGGACGACGCCCGGGCAGGAGGCCGCCGCCCGGGCGACCCGCGACGCCTTCGAGAAGCTGATCATGGCCGACGGCCACGGCCCGGTCGTGACCGAGCTGCGCAGCGCCGAGGACGCCGGGCCGTTCTACTACGCCGAGGACTACCACCAGCAGTACCTCCACAAGAACCCCGGCGGCTACTGCAACCACGGCCCCAACGGCTACACCTGCCCGGTCGGCCTGGTCCGCCAGGACCAGCTGCCCGCCCAGTCGGACGTGCTGCCGCCGGCCTGATCCTCGGGCCTCCGGCCCCCAGGGACGACGAGAGGGCCCCGGACCGCTGCTGCGGTGCCGGGGCCCTCGTCGGTCCTCGTGAGGATCAGGAGTCGGAGGTCTCCTCGCCCATCCCCGGAGCACCCTGCTGGATCTGGTCCTCGGACGGCACGGCGATGCCCTGCGCCTCGCCGTAGTTGTTCGCGAACATCTCCGTCACGACGCCCTCCATCTCGAAGGCGACCTTGCGCATGAGGTTGTCGCCGTCGAGCCAGACGTCGTAGGTGATCTCGTCGCCGAGCATCGCCGAGGCGGTGTCGGCGTCGTCGCCGGTCTGCCCGCCCGCGTCGAGCGCGGCCTGGGTGTCGACCGTGACCTCGTAGCGCCGCATGTCCTGGCCGTCGACGTCCTCCTCGCCGAGGAAGGTGACGCTCTTGGCGCCGGCCTCCCAGGCGTCCCACGTCGAGGTGATGTCGACCTCATCGAGCTGCGTGGAGACGTCCCCGAGCTGCTCCGGCGGCACCTCGAGGTACTTGCCGTCCTCGGTGACCCCGGGCATCGACATGAAGACCCGGCCCTCGGCCATGATCATCGACACCGCGCCCATGCCGGGCATGGTCATGTCCATGTCGAGGGCGGCCTGGTCGCCGGTGAGGTCGACGGCGCCCTCCATCTCCATGGCCTGGCCGCCCATGTTGATGGTCATCGTCATCGTGTAGGACGACAGCTTCTCCTCGCCCGGCGACTTGAGCATCGCCAGGAACTCCTGGATGTCGACGTCCTCGCCCTCGGCCGGGTCCGCGTCGGAGCTCGTGGCCTCGCTGGTCTCCTCGGCGCCCGCGTCCGCGGTCGCGGCACCGTCCTCGGAGGTCACGGCCTCCGACGTCGTGGGCTCGCCCTCGGCGGCGTCGTCGCCGCCGCACGCAGCGAGGGTCAGGGACAGCGCGCCTGCGCTCAGCAGGGCGGTCCAACGGGTGCGCATCGTGGTCATCTCGGTCATCGTCCTTTCCCCGGGGTGGTCGTGCCCGGAGCGCGACCGATACCTGTCGTCCATCGTGACACACCGTCCGCCCCGACGGCTGGGCCCACGGGCCCGCCACCGGCCCCCGCGGGCGCACGGTCCGACTCGTTTCTCGCGCGGGAACGGCGCGTGGTCGAATGGATCTTCGTCCCCCCCAGCAGGAACGAGGAAGAACACTCTTGAACGGCAACGCCACCTTCCGGCACCACGACACCGCCGTGCTCTCCGTCACGGCGGTCGACGCACCCGTGGTGAAGACCTCCGACGACTTCGACGAGGTCCTGGCCGACTCCTACCGTCGCAACGGGCTGCGGCCCGGCATGCTGGCGGCCCTGGCCGGCATCCGGGAGCGCCGCTGGTGGCGCGAGGACCAGCACTTCGTCGACGGCACCGCCGAGGCCGCCCGGCTCGCGCTGGAGCAGGCGAGCATCGACCCCTCCCGCGTCGGGCTGCTCGTCAACACCTCGGTGAGCCGCAGCCACCTGGAGCCCTCGATCGCGGTCGACGTGCACGCCCGGCTGGGCCTGCCCTCCTCCTGCCTCAACTTCGACCTCACCAACGCCTGCCTGGGCTTCGTCAACGGTATGCAGCTCGCCGCCACGATGATCGACGCCGGCCAGATCGACTACGCCCTGGTCGTCGACGGCGAGGGCTCCCGGGAGCCGCAGGAGAACACGCTGGCCCGGCTGGTCGGCGAGGAGACCACCGCGCGCGACCTCCTCGACCAGTTCGCCACCCTCACCCTGGGCTCCGGCGCCGCCGCGATGGTGCTGGGCCGGGCGAGCGAGCACCCGGAGGGCCACCGCGTCGTCGGCGGCGTGAGCCGGGCGGCGACCGAGCACCACGACCTGTGCGTCGGCGACTTCACCGAGATGCGCACCGACTCCCAGGGCCTGCTCACCGCCGGCGTGCAGCTGGCGCGCGAGCTCTGGGAGGAGGCCCGCGGCGAGTTCTCCTGGGACGACATGGACCGTTACGTCGTGCACCAGGTCTCCAGCGTGCACACCGCGAAGACCGCAGAGGCCCTGGGGATCGACCAGAGCCGCATCCCGCTGACCTTCCCGACCCTGGGCAACGTCGGCCCCGCGGCCGTGGCCATCACCCTCGCCAAGGAGGCGGACTCGCTCCGTCCCGGCGACCGGGTGCTCATGATGGGGGTCGGCTCGGGGCTCAACATGAGCTGCCTCGAGCTCACCTGGTGAGGTGAGCTCCGTGGGCCCGACCGCGCACCCCCGCAGCACCGACGGACCGCTCGCCCAGCGGATCCACGGACCGGCCGGGCGGGCGGTGACCGACCCGCCGGGTCTGCCGCGTCGAGACCTGCCGGGGCTCGACCGGGCCTGGTCGCAGGTCGTCGTCGCCCCCGACGCCGAGGGCACGCCGCGCCACTGGCACGTGCTCGACACCGGGCCGCTGCTCCGGGAGCGCGGCGAGGAGCCGGTCGCGACCCTGGTGTGCGTCCACGGCAACCCGACCTGGTCCTACCTGTGGCGTCGCGTCGTCGCCTCGGCACCCGCCGGCTGGCGCGTCGTCGCCGTCGACCAGCTCGGGATGGGGTGGTCGGAGCGCACCGCCGAGCCGCGGTCCCTGCCCCAGCGCATCGAGGACCTCGACCGCCTCACCGAGGTGCTCGGCGTGCTCGACGGCCCGGTCGCGGTGCTCGCCCACGACTGGGGCGGCCCGATCTCCCTCGGGTGGGCGCTGCGCCACGTCGAGTCGCTCGTCGGGGTCGTGCTGACCAACACCGCCGTGCACCAGCCGGCCGAGTTCGCGCCCCCGGCCGCGATCCGGCTCGCCCGCTCCCCCGGTCTCCTGGCGCAGGTATGCCGTCGCACGCCCGCCTTCGTGCGCGCCACGACCGCGCTGTCGTTGCCGCCGCTGCCCCGGGAGGTGCGGGACGCCTTCGCCGCGCCCTACGGCACGCCGGGCCGCCGGGCGGCCGTGGCCGACTTCGTCGCAGACATCCCCTTCGAGACGGACCACCCGAGCCGGGCGGCGCTCGACGCCGTGGCCGAGGGCCTGACCGCCCTGGCCGAGGTGCCGGCCCTGCTGGTCTGGGGCCCGCGCGACCCGGTCTTCGGCGAGCGCTACCTCGACGACCTGCTGACGCGGCTGCCGCACGCCGACGTCCAGCGCTACGCCGGCGCCTCGCACCTGGTGCTCGAGGACCGGCCCGAGGGGGTCGGGGTCGTCTGGCGCTGGCTGTCGGAGCGAACGCCGGCCGGGGAGGTTCATGGCGCCGCTGCCGGTGCGGACGACGTCGCCGACGGCGGAGACCTTCCTCCCGACGACGTGCCGCGGGTGGCGATCCGGGTCGACACCCGTGACCTCGACGCCCCCGCCGTGGTCGAGCTGCGCGGCGGCCGCCGCTCGGTGACCTTCGGCGAGCTGGACCGGCTGGCGACCGACGTCGCCCGCGGGCTGCTCGCCCGGGGCGTGCGTCCCGGTGACCGGGTGGCGCTCCTCGTCCCGCCCGGCGTCGAGCTGACCACCCTCGTCTACGCAGTCTGGCGGCTCGGTGCCGTGGTCGTCGTGGCCGACGCCGGGCTGGGCCTGGCGCGGCTCGGCACCGCCCTGCGCTCGGCCGGCCCCGCCCACGTCGTCGGCATCGGCAGGGCGCTGCGGCTGGCCGACCTCACCCGCGTGCCCGGCTCGCGGCTGCGGATCGAGCCCGGCGGCGAGGAGCTCGACGGGCTGGCCCGCCAGGGGGCCGCCACCTCCACCGAGCTGCCCGACCCCTCGGCGCTGCGCGGCGACGCCGACGGCGCCGTCCTCTTCACCTCCGGCGCGACCGGGCCGCCCAAGGGCGTCGTCTACACCCGGGACGGTCTGGGCGCCCAGGTGGCGCTGCTGCGCGACACCTTCGGTCTCGCCCCGGGCGAGCGGCTCGTCGCGGCCTTCGCGCCGTTCGCGCTCTACGGCCCGGCGCTGGGGCTGACCGGCGTCGTGCCCGACATGGACGTCACCGCCCCGCACACGCTCACCGCCCGGGGCCTCGCCGAGGCTGTGGCGGCGGTGGACGCGACCGTCGTCTTCGCCGCGCCCGCCGCGCTCCGCAACGTCGTCACCACCGCGGCGGAGGCCGGCGACCACGACCGGGCCGTCCTGGCCCGGCCCCGGCTCGTGCTCTCGGCCGGGGCCCCGGTGCCCGTCGAGCTGCTGCGGCAGGTCCGCGAGCTGCTGCCGGCGGCGGCGACCCACACCCCCTACGGCATGACGGAGGTGCTGCCCGTCGCCACCCTCGACCCCGTCGTGGCGGCCGACGAGGCGCTCGGCGCGGCCGGTGCCGCCGACCGGGACGAGGCCGGCGTCTGCGTCGGGGCCCCCGTCGCGCGGACCGAGCTGGGGATCGCCCCGCTGGACGAGCACGGCATACCCGCCGAGGAGCTGGTCACCACGCCAGGGGTGGTCGGCGAGATCGTCGTGCGCGGCCCGCACGTCAAGAACCGCTACGACCGGCTGTGGACGAACCAGCGCGCCAGCGACCGTCCGGCGGGCTGGCACCGCACCGGCGACGTCGGTCATCTCGACGCCCGTGGACGCCTGTGGGTCGAGGGCCGGCTCGCCCACGTCCTCACCACGCCCGACGGGCCCGTCACGCCCTATCCCGTGGAGCAGCGGCTGCGGTCGCTCGGCGGCGTCGCCGACGTCGCGCTCGTCGGGGTCGGTCCGGTCGGCACCCAGCAGCTGGTGGCCGTCGTCGTCCCCTCCGACCGCGTCGGGATCGCCGCCCGGGTCACCGGCGCCCCCGCCGGGCCCGGACGCCTCGCCGACGGCGACCTCGCCCGGGCCGTGCGCGAGACCGCCGGGGTCCCCGTGGCGGCCGTGCTGGTCCGCGACTGGCTGCCGGTCGACGTGCGGCACGCCAGCAAGGTCGACCGCTCCGCGCTCTCGGCCTGGGCCGCGGGCGTGCTGCACGGCAGGACGCTGCGCGAACGGGTCGCGGACCTGGTCCGCGACCGCGCGCCGAGGACGAGGAGCCGCTGATGGCCGGAGACAGGGTGCTCGTGACCGGTGCCAGCGGCATGCTCGGCGGCGCCGTTGCCGACCTGCTCGCCGAGCGCGGCTGGGACGTCACCGTCATGCAGCGGCGCAGCGCCGGCGGGCGGCACCGCGAGGTGCTGGGCGACGTGCGCGACGAGGACGCCGTCACCCGGGCCGTGGCCGGGCAGGACGCGGTCGTGCACCTGGCGGCCAAGGTCGACGTGGTCGGCCGGTGGATGGACTTCGTCGACGTCAACGTGCGGGGCACCCGCCACGTCGTCGAGGCGATGCGGGCGCAGGGCGGCCGGATGGTCCAGGTCTCCTCCCCCTCCGTGGCCCACACGGGCTCCTCGCTGGCGGGCGAGGGCGCCGGGCCGGCGAGCCCGATGCGGGCCCGCGGCTCCTACGCCCGCACCAAGGCCGCCGCCGAGCTCTTCGCCCTCCTCGCCGACTCGCCCGACCTGGCGGTGACCGCCGTGCGACCGCACCTCGTGTGGGGTCCCGGCGACACCCAGCTGGTCGGCCGCATCGCCGAGCGCGCCCGGCAGGGGCGACTGGCGCTCGTCGGCCCCGGGACCGCGCTCATCGACACCACCTACGTCGACAACGCCGCCGAGGGCGTGGTCGCGGCCCTGGAGCACGTCGACCGGGCGCACGGCGAGGCCTTCGTCGTCACCAACGGCGAGCCGCGGCCCGTCGGCGAGCTGGTCGCCGAGATCTGCCGTGCCCTCGGCGTCCCCGGTCCCCGGCTGCACGTGCCGTCGCCGGTGGCGGTGGCACTCGGCGCCGCCGTGGAGGGGGCCGTCGCGCTCTCCGAGCGGCTGCCCGGCGTGCGGCCCATCACCCAGCCGCCGCTCACCCGCTTCCTCGCCGAGCAGCTGAGCACGGCGCACTGGTTCGACCAGCGGCGCACCCGCGAGGTGCTCGGCTGGACGCCCCGGGTGAGCATCGACGAGGGTCTGGCCCGGCTGGCGGCGACGGGGCAGGTCTAGGGCGGTCCCCACCCAGGGGTGGAGGCCCGGCGCGCGTCGTCGACGGGCAGCCAGGACCGAGGTCCGCGTGCTCAGCCTTCGCCGCGCAGCTCGGCCGCGTAGCGCTCGTCGTCGGCCACCACCGACTCGGCCTCGGCCAGCACCGTCTCCAGGCTGTCGGCGGGGATCACGACCCCGCCGGTGCGGTCGACGTAGACGACGTCGCCCGGCCGCACCGTGACGCCTGCGACCTCGACCGCGACTCCGGCCGCGACCGGCATCACGCTGTCACCGCCCCAGCGCACCGCCTCGCCGCGGCACCACGTCGCGAAGCCGTGCCCGGCGAGCTCGTCGAAGTCGCGCAGCAGGCCGTCGGCCAGCACCCCGGCCAGCCCGTGGGCGGCCACCCGGGTGAGCTTGACGCCCCCGGCGTGCGAGACCTCGGGGTGGCCGCCGCTGTCGAGGACGAGCACCGCGCCCTCCGGTGCGTCCCGGACCGCCTCGGCGAAGACCTCGCCGAAGTCCCGCCGGGGCCCGTCGTCGCGGGTCGGCAAGTAGTGGATGGTGACCGCCGGGCCCAGCAGGACCCGGTCGGGCGCGGGGCTGGCGAGCGCCGGCAGGTGGGCGCGGTGCGAGTGGTGGCGCCCCATGGCGTCGACGAGCGGCGCGCAGCCGACGGCTCGGGCGCGGGCGCGCCAGTCCTCGTGCTCCACGTCGCACACCTCCGTGCCTGGACCCTCACGACTCCACCGACCCCACCGAGTCAACCCCCCGACCGGCCGTGCGGCAACCCCTTCCTGCGCCGCCCCGCCCCTCCCCGTCCTGCCGCCCCCGGTCCCTCCCGTCGTGCCTGCCCCCGGCCCCTCGCCGTCGGGGCACCCGGCGCACCGGCCTAGACTTCCGGCATACCCGCGTCGTCTAGGAGGAACCCATGGCCGAGGCCGTCATCGTCGCCGCCGCCCGCACCCCGATCGGTCGCGCATTCAAGGGCTCGCTGACCACCGTCCGCCCGGACGACCTGGCCGCGCACGTCGTCCGTGCCGCCCTCGAGCAGGTGCCGGCGCTCGACCCGACCACGATCGACGACCTCTACCTGGGGTGCGCCGAGCCGTCCGCCGAGCACGGCTTCAACATGGCCCGCGTCGTCAACATCCTGCTGGGTCTCGACGGCGTGCCGGGGTCCACGGTCAACCGCTTCTGCGCCTCCTCGGTGCAGACCACCCGCCAGGCCTTCCACGCGATCAAGGCCGGCGAGGGCGACATCTTCGTCAGCGCCGGCGTCGAGTGCGTCTCGCGCTACCCGCGCTTCGCCGGGGCCGGCGGCGGTGACGCCGAGGTCAAGAACCCGCGCTTCGCCGACGCCATGGCGCGCACCGAGGAGACCGCCCGCACCAACCGCACCTGGACCGACCCGCGGGCCGAGGGCGCGCTGCCCGACATCTACATCGCCATGGGCCAGACCGCCGAGAACGTCGCCACCTCCCTCGGCATCTCCCGCGAGCGCCAGGACGAGTGGGGCGTGACCTCGCAGAACCGCGCCGAGGCCGCCATCGCCGCGGGCGTCTTCGAGCGCGAGATCGCCCCGGTCACCCTCGCCGACGGCACCGTCGTCTCCACGGACGACGGCCCCCGCGCGGGCGTCACCCTCGAGAAGGTCTCGCAGCTGCAGCCGGTCTTCCGCGAGAACGGCACCGTCACCGCGGGCAACTGCTGCCCGCTCAACGACGGCGCCGCCGCCCTGGTCGTCATGAGCGACATCAAGGCCAAGGACCTCGGCCTGACCCCGCTGGCCCGCATCGTCTCCACCGGGGTGTCCGCCCTGTCCCCGGAGATCATGGGCCTGGGTCCGGTGGAGGCGTCGCAGCAGGCGCTCGCCCGCGCCGGCATGACGATCGACGACATGGACCTCTACGAGATCAACGAGGCCTTCGCCGTCCAGGTGCTCGGCTCGGCCGACGCCCTGGGCATGGACTACGACAAGCTCAACGTCCACGGCGGCGCCATCGCCCTCGGGCACCCCTTCGGCTCCACCGGTGCCCGCATCTCCACGACGCTCATCAACGCGCTGCAGACGTACGACAAGCAGTTCGGCCTGGAGACGATGTGCGTCGGCGGCGGCCAGGGCATGGCCATGGTCATCGAGCGCCTGAGCTGAACCACCCGGTCGGGCGGGCGGCCTGCCGGTAACCTGGGGCGGTTCTCACCACCTCCGCTGGAAGAAGGTTCTTGATGGCCGCTGGCCTGGCCGCCCTGCTCGACGACATCGCCGCCATCGCGCGGATGGCCGCGGCGTCGGTGGACGACGTCGCGGCCGCCGCCGGCCGTGCCAGCGTCAAGGCCGCGGGCGTCGTCATCGACGACACCGCTGTCACCCCGCGCTACGTCACCGGCTTCGACCCCAAGCGCGAGCTGCCGATCATCCGCAAGATCGCGGTCGGCTCGCTGCGCAACAAGCTCCTCTTCATCCTCCCGGCGATCCTGCTGCTCAGCGAGTTCCTGCCGTGGATCATCACGCCGATCCTCATGCTCGGCGGCGCCTACCTGTCCTACGAGGGCGCCCACAAGGTGCTCGAGTGGGTCGGGCTCGGCGGGCACGAGAAGCACGACACCCCCGCGGCCGAGATGGGCCCCGAGCACGAGGCCAAGATGGTCTCCGGCGCCATCCGCACCGACTTCATCCTCTCGGCCGAGATCATGGTCATCTCGCTGCGCGAGGTGACCGACGAGACCTTCTGGGCACGGGCGGCCATCCTCGTCCTCGTGGCCATCGGCATCACGGTGCTCGTCTACGGCGTGGTCGGGCTCATCGTCAAGATGGACGACGTGGGCCTGCACCTGGCGGGCAAGCCCTCGCCCACGGCCCAGAAGGTCGGCCGCTGGATGGTCAAGGGCATGAAGCACGTGCTGTGGGTGCTCTCCACCGTCGGCGTCGTCGCGATGCTGTGGGTCGGCGGCCACATCCTGCTCGTCGGGATCGACGAGCTCGGCTTCCACCCGATCTACGACTTCGTGCACCACGCTGAGGAGGTCGTCGCCGGGTGGCTGCCCGCGATCGCCGGCGCGGCCAGCTGGCTGACCAACACCCTGTTCTCGGCGCTGCTGGGCCTGGTGATCGGTCTGCTGATCGTCGGCGTCCTCAATCTCGTGCCCCGCCGCAAGGACGAGGACGAGCACGCCGAGGCCGCCGCGCACTGACGGACGGACCGGGTCTCAGCCCATCGAGGCCGCCCAGGCGTCCAGCGCCTGCTGGACCTCCTCGTCCGTCCGCGGGGCGGTGCGGGTCATGAGGGTCCAGCGCACGCCATAGGGGTCCTGGACGGACGCGAACCGGTCGCCGGTGACCTCGAAGTCGGCCGCTTCCTCACGGACGCGGGCGCCCCGCTCCCGTGCCCGGGCCAGCGTGGCGTCGACGTCGGGCACGTAGACCGCGATGCTGAACCGTGCGTCGTCCGAGGCGGGGTCGCCCGCGACCGCGGAGAACTGGTCGTTCGGGTCCATCAGCTGCAGCCGGCCGTCCGCCAGCTCGAGCTCGCAGTGCCAGACCCGCCCGTCCGGCCCGTCCATCCGGGTGACGACGCGGGCGCCGAGGACGTCCTCGTAGAACGCGACGGCCTCGGCGGCGGGCGAGACGACCACGAGGGGGGTCAGCGAGGTGTATCCCGCGGGGCGGTAGGTCGCGGAGGTGGGGGCGGTGCGCTGGTCGGTGCTCATGTCCTTGAGCCTGCCTAGGATCGCCGCGTGGCGCTTGAAGATCCGCGACAGGCCCGGCCCCGTCCCGCGGGCGTCCTCTGGCCGGCCCGCGGCCAGGACGTCTTCGACGTGGGGCAGCTCGACCTGCCCGCGCCGCTCGATCTCGTGGCGTCCCACTACTGGTGGGTGCGATGGCGGCGTGAGGAGTCCCGACCTTTCCGGCCCCAGGTGCTGGGCCACCCGGTCGTCCACCTGACGGTCGAGGACGCCGAGGGCGGCACCATGCACGGGCACGGTATGCCGTCCGCGCTGGTCCACGGGCTCGTCACCCGGGTCTTCGCCGTCGACCTCCCGCCGGCCGGACGGGTCGCGGGCGTCGCCTTCCACCCCGGCGGGCTCGCGGCGCTGCTAGGGGCGAGCGTCCTCGCACTGACGGACCGCGTCGTCCGGGCGGAGGAGGTCCTCGGACCGGACGTGGCCGAGGTCACCCGGGTGGTCCTCGCCGAGCCGGACGAGACCGCCCGGCGAGACGCCCTCGTCGCCGACCTGACGCGCCGGCTCGAGCCCGTCCTCGAGCGCGTGGCGGAGGACGCGGCCTATACAACGGTGCGGGCGGCTGTCGAGCTGATGCGGGCCCGGGAGCACCGCACGCTCGCGCCCGTGGCCGAGGCGCTCCACGTCTCGCCGCGGACGCTGCAGCGGATGTTCGCCCGCTACGTCGGCGCCTCGCCGTTGTGGGTGCTGCGCCGCTACCGGCTGCAGGACGCGGCGACGGCCATCGACGCCGGCGAGGCCGACGACCTCGCCGCGCTCGCCGCCGACCTCGGCTTCGCCGACCAGGCCCACCTCACGCGTGCCTTCACGACCGTGATCGGGGTGCCGCCGTCTGCCTACCGGGACCGCGCGACCGGCTGAGGGAGCCTGTCGCGCTCCGCGGGCTCGACACGGGATCTGCACGATCTGCGCGTGCTCGAGGATGCGCGGATGCCGCACACCTGGTGTCGAGCGACGGCACACCCGCCCCGGACCGCACGACATACGTGGTCCTGCCGCTGATGCGACGTTCTCGGAGGCGTCCGAGCGGCACGACCTTGCCTGAACCGGATCGACGGTCGCCCGACCGGCACAACCTTGCCTGCGAGGAGTGACGTCCTCGTCCAGCCGGCCGACGGCGGCCACACCTCGACCACGTCCGGGCGAGCCGCTGGCTCGACACGGGATCTGCACGATCTGCGCGTGCTCGAGCATGCGCAGAAGTCGCACATCTGGTGTTGAGCGACGGCACGCCCGACAGGGCCACGTCATACATGGTCCTGCCGCTGATGCGACGTTCTCGGAGGCGTCGGAGCGGCACGACTTTGCCTGAGGCGGGGCGGAGGTCGCCCGACCGGCACAACCTTGCCCCGGTCAGCGCCTCAGGGCAGCGAGCGCCGCAGCTCCGTGAGCCGGGCCGCCAGCTCGTCCTCGTCGAGGCCCGCCGCCCGCCAGTCGTAGACCATGACCCGCAGCTGGTCCATGAGGACCGCGGGGCCGAGGTCGGGCACGGGGTCGCGGGGCAGCCCCTGCGCGTCGGAAGCCCCGTCGGCCAGGGCCTGCACCGCGGCGTGCACCGTCGGGACAGCAGGAAGCGCGCGGTCCAGCGGCAGCTGCTGCCACCGCCGGACCACGCGCTCCAGCTCGGTCCCGACCTGCTGGTCGGGGGACGTCATCAGTCGTTCTGCAGGATCGAGAACAGACGCAGGAACTCGATGTAGAGCCAGACCAGCGTCGCGACGAGGCCGTGGCCGAGCAGCCAGGAGTACTTCTCCGGGGCGCCGCCGGCGACCGCGCGGTCGATCGAGTCGAAGTCGACGGCCAGCGAGTAGGACGCCAGGCCGACGCCGAAGAGCGAGACCAGGATGCCCAGCGGGCCGCCGTAGATGCCCCAGCCGTCGCCGAAGCCCATGAACGAGGCGGCCAGGTTGACGAGCAGGAAGACCAGGTAGCCCATCGCCATCATCCCGAAGATGCGGCGCGACTTGCTGGTGACCTTGATGAAGCCGGCCTTCCAGCCGATGAACATGCCCGCGAAGGTCGCCATCGTCGCGACGACCGCGGTGGTGACCACGCCCGGGTAGACGGCGTTGAAGGTCACGCTCACGGCACCCAGGAAGAGGCCCTGGAGCACGGCGTGCACGAGGATCAGCGGGACGTTGACCTTCTTGGAGAAGCCGATGGCGAAGCTCAGGCCGAGCGAGCCGAACATGCCGAGCAGCCACACGGGCATGGCGATCTCCGGCTGCGCGCCGACGAAGAACCAGGTCGCGGCAGTGACGACGAGCACGACGCCGAAGAGCATGAGCGTCTTCATGACGACGTCGTCCAGCGTCAGGCGGCCGGTCTGTGCCGGGCCGGCCGGAGCCTGGGCGTACATGTCGCGCAGCTGCTCGTCGGTCAGGGTCTCGGTGGGTCCGCGCCCGTAGCCGGGGGGCGGGAGGGTGGGGGCACCCTGAGGGGCGCCGTAGCCGCCCTGCTGGGCGCCGAAACCGGCGTACCCTCGCTGGGCCGACTCCTTGTCGATGCGGCTGAAGACCGGGTTGACGGCCATGGAACCTCCGTGGTTGTGCGGCACGCCGGGGAAAGTCCCCCCGGCATGTCATCTCCTACCCTAGAACGATGCCCCCGTCGGACGCATTCCGACGGCCCGTGGTTCCGGCCGCCGGACTGCGGACGGTCGACGGTCAGAGGGTGGCGAGCGAGCGGTTGCCCAGCTGCGGGCCGTAGTGCCCGCGCATCTTCACCTTGCGCTCCAGGTCCTTGATGATCGCCGGGGCGAAGTCGACGCCGTAGAGCTCCTGGCAGCTGCCCAGCCCGCCGGGGCTGAAGACGTTGACCTCCATGAGCTTGTCGCCGACGATGTCGAGCCCGACGAGGAACATGCCGTCGGCGACCAGCTTGGGACGCACCGCCTCGACGAGGGCGAGCATCTCGTCGGTTACGTTCACGGCCACGGCCTTGCCGCCCGCGGACATGTTGGACCGGATGTCGTCGCCGGCGCTCTTGCGGCGGAAGGCGGCGATCTGGCCGTCGACGGTCAGCGGTTCGCCGTTCATGACGAACATCCGGACGTCGCCGTCCTTGGCGTCGGGCAGGTACTCCTGCGCCACGACATACCCGTCCCGGGCGATCGCCTCGATGATCTGCGACAGGTTGGGCGACTCCTTCTTGTTGACCATGAAGACCCCGGAGCCGCCGGAGCCCTGCAGCGGCTTGAGCACCGCCCTGCCGCCGAGCTCGTCGACGAAGTCGGCGATCCGGGTCTCGTCGCGCGAGATGAGCGTGCGCGGCCGCACCGCCTCGGGGAAGTGCTGGAAGTAGGCCTTGGACAGCGCCTTGGCGAGGCTGCTCGGGTCGTTGACCACGAGCACTCCGCTGGAGGTCATGAGCTCGCCGAAGCCGACGCCGGCGTTGTTGGCCCAGGCCGCGTCCTCGTCCGCGGGGTCGCTGCGGAGCATGACGACGTCGAAGTCGCTCAGCGCGATCCGCTTCTCGCTCTCGGGACGCTGGACGTCCTCGAGGTAGCGCTCGAGGGAGCGGTAGGTCTTGTCGGCGCCGCCGCGGGCGAGGGCGCCGAGGGAGCCGTCCGGCTCGTAGCCGAAGTCGCCCATCCCCAGCACCCATGTCTCGTGGCCGAGGTTGGCGGCGCTCATGGCCAGGCGGGTGGTGGTGTAGTAGGGCTGCTCGGTGGACACGTCGTTGACGACGAAGGCGATCTTCATGTCACGGGCCTTTCGGTGAGGGTGGTCAGATCGTCGGTGGCGGCGGCGCGCGCGAGCCGGTCGACCGCGGACGGGTCGAGCAGCCAACGTGGCCGCAGCCGGGCGGGACACAGCACCCCCCGGTTCTGCAGGTCCCGCACCAGCGGCAGGTCGCGCAGGGCGAACTTGCCGAGGAACAGCAGCTCCAGGTCTCCCCCGGAGCGCAGGTGGTCGAGGAGGTCGAGCAGGCCGCGCAGGTAGACGACGTCCTTGGTCAGGCCTCCGGAGCGGTAGATCCGCATGGTGGTGGTGTAGGCCGCACCCTCAGGGATCCCGGCGTCGCGCAGGGCGGTCCAGGACTCCCGGAAGGTGGCGCCGGAGAGCATCCGGTGGACGGTGAGCACCCGCACCGCGAGCTGGCGCAGGCGGAAGGGCGTCAGGCCGCCGCAGCCGACCTCGGCCAGCACGGCCAGACCCTCCTGGGTCTCGTCGTAGCCGGCGAGGCCGGAGGCGAGGGTGCGGACGGGCTGGCCGGTGCCGTTGACCTGGGTGACCAGGTGGGTGCCGACCTCGTGGTGGAGCAGGGCCTCGACCCGCTCGGCCGCCACCGCGGTGTCCTCGCCCAGCAGGAGGGTGTCGCCCTCGACGAGCACGCCGCTCACGTCCGGCCTGACCTCGGCGTGGATGCCGAGGTCAGGGTCCTGCTCGCGGTAGAGCTCGATCTCGGCGTCGGCCATGAGCTTGAAGTCCTCGGCGTGCACGAGCTCGACGCCGGCCTCGGGCACCTCGAGCCTCGCGACGATGTCCTCGGCCCGCTTCCGCAGCGACGGCCCGACGGCCCCGTAGAGCTCGACGGACAGCTGGCGGAAGTCCTCGGTGCCCCGGGCGCGCAGCATCTCGAGCTGCAGCCGCAGCTCCCGGTCCTTGCCGCGCAGCAGGTCTGCGAGCGTGGGGTCCTCGACCGCTTCCACGGGGGCGTGGTCGAGCTGGGCCTCCAGCACGTCGGGGTCCGACTCCAGGTCGCGGTAGGTGAAGCTCGGCTCCTCGAGCGTGCCCGCGACGAACTCCGCCCGCTGGGCGTCCGCGTCGACCGGGGTCACGTCGAGGATGAAGCGCACGTTGGCCGAGAGCATGGCCAGCGTGTGGTCGACGGCAAGGTCGCGGGCGGACAGCCCTGCGGTCATCGACCCAGCCGGCGCAGCGCCTCCAGCACCGGCTCGTGGGTGGCGCCGAGCGCGTCCCGCAGCTGGGCGAGTCGGTCCTCGTCCGGGACGCCCGTCCACTCGTCCATGAAGGTCTTCTTGAACTCCAGTGCCAGGCACACGCCCCGGCCCGCGTAGCGCTCGTGCACCCACCAGGCCAGCGCGCGGCCCTCGAACTTCACGTTCTCGCGGACGTCGAGCCGGTGCCCGGCCACCTCCTGCTGCGACAGGGAGGTGGAGAAGGCCTCGACGACGGGGCGGAAGCGCTCGTCGACGGTCCCGGTGCCGAGGTTGACCTCGGGGTTCTCGGCCGGGTCGTCGGGCTCGGCGTCGGCACCGTCGCGGCGGTGGTTGTAGGAGTGCACGTCGTAGACGACGAAGGGCCCGCGGGCCGCGACCTCGTCGAGACGCCCGCCCAGGTCGGCGTAGAAGCGGTCGTAGACCTCCAGGCTGCCGCGGACGATCTCGTCGTCGAGCGGGTCGGTGCGCCAGACGTCCAGGCCCCAGCAGTCCTCGGGGGTGCGGTAGACGGCGGTGTCACGGGGACGGTTGAGGTCGACCTCGAAGCGGGACCGGTGCGCGATCACGCGTGCCGGGGCGGCCGAGCCGATCACGTCGGTGAAGGGGTCCTCCTCGCGCAGGCGGACGTCCTCGGGCAGGACCATCGCGGCGGCCACCTCGGGCCGCAGGTCGTGCCCGGTGTGGATGGCGGTGGCGACCAGCTGGCCGGACCACTCACCCTCAAGGGTGTGGGCGTTCGTCATGGGAGGTGTCTACCGGAGTTCAGGGGGCCCGGCATCTCGGACTACCGCGCCCTCAGGCCCGGCGGCTAGGGTTCCTGGGCACAAGTCCCGATCCCCAGGGGGTATGCCGTTGCGCCCGTCCGCCGGTGCCGTCCCGGGCCGCGGTCTGCTGGCCGTGGTCGCGGCGGCCGGCCTCGCGCTCGGTGCCACGGTGCTGGTCGGGGCGCCGTCGCCCGCCCCGGCGACGGCCGGCCCGCAGGTCGCGGCGCCCCCGTCCGAGCAGGCCCTCCCGGAGCCCCCGGTCGACGCCTCGGACGCCGCGCTGCGCCCCGGGCTCACGGCCTACCACGACGTCGCCCGGCGCCTCAACGCCGTCGCGGCACGTTCGGACCGGGTGACGACCGAGGTGGTCGGCCGCAGCGGGGAGGGTCGTGACCTGGTCCTCGTGACGCTGACCGCCCCCGAGACCCCGGAGCAGGTCGGCGTCCAGGAGCGGATGCGGGCGAGGATCGTGGCCGACCCGGCGATGGCCGCGCTCGACCGTGCGCTGGCCCGCGACTACCGGCTCCCCGTCCTGGTCAGCGCCAACGTCCACGGCGACGAGCCCGAGGGCACCGACGCACTGCTGCGGCTCGTGGAGGACTGGGCCGTCTCGGACGACCCGGAGGTGATGAGCACGCTGGAGACCACCCGCCTGCACCTGCTCGTCACCGCCAACCCCGACGGCCGGGTGGCCCGCACGCGCGCCAACGCCGCCGGTTTCGACCTCAACCGCGACCTGGTCACGGCCAGCCAGCCCGAGACGGTGGCGCTGCGCGACGCGATCGTGCGGCTGCAGCCGGTGATGCTCCTCGACCTGCACGGCTACGTCAACGGCACGCTGGTCGAGCCCACGACGGCCCCCTGGACCGACACCACCGAGCTCGACCTGCTGCTCCCCCACGCCTGGGCCAACGCGCTCGGCGTCGAGGAGGCGCTGCGCTCCCTCCCCCACGACGAGGCCGACGGGGTGCGCACGCCCCAGATCCCGCTGCGGGACCTCGAGGGCGGCTGGGACGGCTGGCCACCGATCTTCACACCGCAGTACGCCGCGCTCCACGGGGTCGTCGCGCAGACCGTCGAGGTGCCGCTGCGCATCAACGCCTCGGAGTGGGGCCGGCCGGAGGAGGAGCTCCGCCGCCGGGCCGCGATCAACACCGACGTCGCGGAGGCCGCGGTGACGGCCACCCTGCGCTACGCCGTCGAGCACCGCGCCGAGCTGCTGGCCGACCACGTCGAGGTCTTCCGCCGGGGCGCGGCGGGCGAGGAGCAGCGCCGGCCCGGGCCCGAGGTGCCGGTGCCGGTCGGCGAACGCGACTGGACCACCGACCTCCCCCGCGCCTACGTGCTCCCGGCCGGCGACGGCCAGCGCTCGGCGCCGGCGGCGGCCCGGCTGGTCGACCACCTCGTCGCCAACGGGGTCGAGGTCCTGCGGCTGACCCGGCCGGCGGAGATCGGCGGCACCGTCCACCCGGCGGGCAGCCACGTCGTCGACCTGCACCAGGCGCGGCGCGGCCTGGCCGCCACCTTCCTGGGGCCGGGCACCGACCTGTCGCCGCGGATCGAGGCGATGTACGACATGTCCGCCTGGAGCCACGGCCTGCTCTGGGGCGCCACGGTCGTGACGGTGCCGGCGGGCACGGACCTGGAGGTGACCGGCGAGCCGGTGGCAACCGCGGCCGCCCCGGGCTCGGTCGCACCGTCCACGCGCGGCTGGCTGCTCCCCCTCGAGGACCCCGCCGACGTGCAGGCGCTGACCGACCTGCTGGCGGACGGCGTCGCCCTGGAGTGGCTCGACGACGGGTCGGTCCTCGTGCCCACCGACGCCGGCACGGCCGCCCGTGCGGTGGCCAGGGAGCACGGCGTCGAGCTGGATCCCGCCCCGGCCGGTGCGTCCGGCGAGGCCGTCCCCGACGGTCTCCGGCTGGGCGTCGCCGGCACCCCGCAGGAGCGCTGGGCGTGCGCCGAGATGGGCCTGACGGTGGAGACGGTCGGCACGGCCGAGCTCAACGCCGGGCTCGACCTCTCCGGGCTCGACGCGCTCTACGTCTCCGACGGCCTGGCCTGGGACGAGCTGGGCGCCGCGGCCCGCGCCGAGCTGCGGGCCTTCGTCGCGGACGGCGGCGGCCTCGTGGGCCGCGGCCGGGCCGGTGCCGATCTCGACGCCGCCCTCGACCTGCTCGACGTCCGGGCCGTGCAGGGCCGGGCCGACGCCAACGGGATCGTCGCGGTCGACAACGCCGACGGCCCGGTGGCGGGCGGCGCCCCCGACCACGCCTTCGTCTACGCCCCCGTGTGGTTCACCGACCTGGGCGAGGGCGTCGTCGCCGAGCAGCGTCTGGCCGCCGGGACGCCGCTGGTGAGCGGCCACTGGCGTCCGGACCGCACCGGCTCGCGCGGGCCCGACGAGGCCGCCGGGGAGGCGCTCGTGGTGCGCGGCGAGGACGCCTCGACCGGGGCTCGGGTCGTGCTCCTCGGCTCCGACCCGCTCTTCCGGGCCCACCCCAAGGGCACCTACGCCACGGTGGCCCGCGCCCTGCTGTGGAGCGCGCTGGGCGACTGACCGGCGCGCCGACGAGGGGTTGGGCGGCATACCCCGGGACGGGCAACACGCCTGCTCACGGCCCCGGCTGCGGGGAAGGGCACCCCTCTGCCACGATGAGGCGCGTGACCCCCTCACCCGACGCGCTGGAGGCCGCCACCGCCAAGATGCGGGCGGCCGGAGTGGCCGACGTGGCCGTGGACGTCTTCCGCCAGGCCTGGACCGAGCTCGCGCAGGGACGCGGCGGCAGGATCGGCGAGGACGAGATCGAGCCGGTGACCGAGCTCGACAGCCTCGCCGACCTCGACCCGGACGCCGACCCGGGTGCACTGGGACGGACCGCGGTGATCAAGCTCAACGGCGGCCTCGGCACGTCGATGGGCATGGACCGCGCCAAGTCGCTCGTCACCGTCCGCGAGGGCCGCTCCTTCCTGGAGCTGACGATCGACCAGGTGCGGCACGCCCGGGAGCGCTCCGGCGCCCGCCTGCCGCTGGTGCTCATGAACTCCTTCCGCACCCGCGACGACAGCCGGGAGGTGCTGCGCCAGCACCCCGACCTCGCGGTCGAGGGCATCGACCCCGACTTCCTCCAGAGCCAGGAGCCCAAGCTGCTGGCCGAGGACCTCTCGCCGGTCTCCTGGCCCGCCGACCCCGATCTCGAGTGGTGCCCGCCGGGTCACGGCGACCTCTACCCGTCCCTGCTCTCGTCGGGGATGCTCGGCCAGCTGCGCGCGGCCGGTTTCCGCTACGCGATGGTGAGCAACTCCGACAACGTGGGGGCCGCCCCCTCGGCGGCGATCGCGGACTGGTTCGCCCGCAGCGGCGCTCCCCTGGCGATGGAGGTATGCCGTCGCACGGGGGCCGACCGCAAGGGCGGGCATCTGGCAGTGCGACGTGCCGACGGACAGCTGGTGCTGCGGGAGAAGGCGCAGACCGCGCCCGAGGACGCCGAGGCCTTCGGCGACGTCGAGC
Source organism: Ornithinimicrobium humiphilum (assembly GCF_006716885.1). Taxonomy (NCBI): domain Bacteria; kingdom Bacillati; phylum Actinomycetota; class Actinomycetes; order Micrococcales; family Ornithinimicrobiaceae; genus Ornithinimicrobium; species Ornithinimicrobium humiphilum. The sequence continues at coordinate 611,418 of NZ_VFPU01000001.1, read as the reverse complement.
GGCACCGCTACTTCAACACCAACACGCTCTGGCTGGACCTCGACCGCCTGGCCGAGGTGCTCGAGGAGCGCGGCGGCGTGCTGGGCCTGCCGCTCATCCGCAACGAGAAGAACGTCGACCCGACGGACCCCTCGTCGCCCAGGGTCGTGCAGATCGAGACCGCGATGGGGTCGGCGATCGAGGTCTTCGAGGGCGCGACCGCGATCGAGGTGCCGCGGGCCCGCTTCCGCCCGGTCAAGACCACCGACGACCTGCTGCTGCTGCGCTCGGACTGCTTCGAGCTGACCGACGACGCCGAGCTGCGGGCGGTCTGCGACCCCCTGCCGCTGGTCACCCTCGGCGACCACTACACGACGCTGGCGTCCTTCGAGAGCCGCTTCCCCCACGGCGCCCCGTCGCTGCGGGAGGCCGGCTCGCTGACCGTCGAGGGCGACTGGACCTTCGGACGGTCCGTGCGCGTGGTCGACGACGCCGTGCTGCCGGAGACGCCCGGGGCGCGGCCCGTGCCCGACCACGCCGTGGTCGGGCCGCACGGCGTGCGCTCCTGACGCCCGGGCGCGCGCGGCACACCCCTGCTCAGAGGAGGTGCGCGAGCAGCGCCTCGAGACCGGCCTCGCCGACGACCTCGCCGGGGAGCAGGGGGACCTGCACGACCGGCAGGTCCGGCAGGGCAGAGCGGAGCTGCTCGACGTAGCCGTCCTCCAGCCGGCGGCGAGCGGCCAGCAGCTCGCCGGCGTCGGCGGGCGAGCGCTTGTTGACGACGAGCGCGGCGACGTCCATGCCGGAGCGGGTGAGCTGGGCGTGGAGCTCGACCGACTCGAGCACCGGCAGTCGCTCGGCCGCGGTGACGACGACGAAGCCGCTGGCCGCGGGGTCCTGCAGCACCTCGCGCAGGTGCCGGAAGCGCTGCTGGCGGCGGTCGAGGATCGCCCGGATCTCGGCGTCGCGGCGGGCCCGCCGGTCGGGGGCCGGCCGACGTGACCCGCCGACGACGTCGGCGGCGACGTCGTCGACCTCCAGCCCGCGCAGCGCGGCCCCGAAGCGGGCGGAGCGGTCCTGGCGGCGCAGCAGCCTCTCGGTCCACGCCTGCATGAGCTCGGGCAGGGCGACGAGCCGGGTGGTGTGACCGCTCGGGGCGGTGTCGAGCACGACCAGCTCGTCGGGGTGCCGCTGCTCGACGACCTCGGCGATGCGCTCCAGCACGGCGGCCTCGTGGGTGCCGGGGGCGTCCCGGGCGAGCTCGAGGTGGCGGTCGACCTCGCGCTCCAGGTGCTCGGGCATGAGCCGGCGCATCGTGGCGCGCACCGCGCTCAGGTGCTCCTCGGTCGTGCGGGCAGGGTCGATCTCGACGCCCCGGAGCAGCGGCGCCAGCTCGACCGGGGTGTCGCCGACCTCGCGGCGCCACAGGTGCCCCAGGTTGTGGGCCGGGTCGGTCGAGACGACGAGCGTGGGACGGCCGGAGCGGGCCGCGTGCAGCGCCAGTGCGGAGGCGACGGCGGTCTTGCCCACCCCGCCCTTGCCGCCCACGAAGAGCACGTCGCGCCGAAGCGCGAGCTCGGACAGGGGGGACGACATGGGTGACCGGGCTCCTCGGGTCAGCAGCAGGAGATGGAGTCGAGCGGGGACCGATCCATGCCCATGCGACGGTGCCAGTCGTGGAACTGGTCGTAGACCGCGGGCAGCAGCTCGACGGTGTAGTAGCTCACGGGGTTGGGCACCCCGAGCGCCTCGGCCATCACGAGGACGAGGAAGAGGTCGTCCTCGTCGCGGCGGGCGCGGGCGAAGGTGCGCCGGTAGGGACCGGCGTAGAACTCGCGCAGCCCCGCAGCCACCTGCGAGAGGCGGCTGCGGGGCCGGCGGGAGGTCATGCCCTCCAGGGTAGGGCCGTCAGTCCTCGGAGCGACCGTCGCGGGCGGCGGCATGGCTGGCCGCCAGCTCCGCGAGCTCCTCGTCGTCGTCGCCCTGGTAGCCGCGGGCGTGCCGCATGGCCGCGAAGGCCTCGACGATGACCCACAGGGCCGCCACGAGGATGACGATGTCCAGCACGAGCAGCAGCCAGTTGCGCTGCTCGTAGAAGGTGACGAGCTGGACGAACAGCGCGTAGACGGTCATCGCGCCGACGAAGACCAGCGGGATGAGCGCCGGCAGCGGCGTGCGCCCGCGGCGCAGCAGCATGATGGCCACGATCGACAGCGTCAGGGCCGCCATGAGCTGGTTGGTCGTGCCGAAGAGCGGCCAGATGAGCATGCCGCCGGAGCCGTCGGCCCCCGCGCCGAAGGTGAGCGCGAGCGCGATGCCGACCGCGATGACGGTGGCCAGCCCCTTCTTGAGGTTGACGCCGGCGATCTCGCCGACCTCCTGGACGACGAAGCGCTGGAGGCGCACGCCGGTGTCCATGGTGGTGGCGGCGAAGAGGATCGCGGTGGTCGCCATGATGGTCGCGGACAGCGACTGGGGCAGGCCCAGGCCGGCCTCGATGATGTTGCCGCCGCCCTCGACGAAGGCGTTGACACCGCCGTCGTTGAAGGCCTGGTAGACGTTCTCCCAGTCCGCCAGGGTCTGGAAGCCAGCGGTGGTGGCGATGATCGCGCCCAGGGCCAGCAGGCCTTCGCCGACCGCGCCGAAGTAGCCGACGAAGCGGGCGTCGCTCTCCTTGGCCAGCTGCTTGGAGCTGGTGCCCGAGGAGACCATGCCGTGGAAGCCGGAGATGGCTCCGCACGCGATGGTGACGAAGAGCAGGGGGACGATGCCCGGCGTCCCGTCGGGGACGTTGGTGTTGAACGACGGGGCGACGATCTCCGGGCGGGCGATGAGCACCGAGCCGTAGAGGATGCCCAGCGCGATGAACAGCTGGAGGCCGTTGATGTAGTCGCGCGGCTGGAGCAGCATCCAGACCGGGAGCATCGAGGCGACACCGGCGTAGACGAACAGCAGGATGATCCAGACCGACTTGGCCGGCAGGCCCATCATGGTCTCGGGCAGCGCCAGCGGGACGTTGTCGCCGACCATGATCAGGGCGTAGAGGGCGACGACGCCCACCACCGAGACCAGGCCGAGGTTCCAGCGGAAGCGGTAGATCGCCTGGCCGACGAGGAAGGCCACGACGAGCGCGCCCCACGTCGGGATGACCGCGGTCGGGGTCGCGATCAGCAGGTTGGCGATGACCACCGAGAAGGCCGCGTTGACCATCAGCAGCAGCAGGAAGATGACGACCAGGAAGAGGTTGCGGCCGCGGGCGCCGATGTAGCGGCCGGACAGCGCGCCGATCGACTGGCCCCGGTTGCGGATCGAGGCCCACAGGGCACCCATGTCGTGCATGCCGGCGAAGAAGATCGTGCCGATGGTCACCCAGAGGAAGGCGGGCAGCCAGCCCCAGATGACCGCGACGGCGGGGCCGACGATCGGGGCGGCGCCGGCCACCGAGGTGAAGTGGTGGCCCCACAGGACGTACTTGTTGGTCGGGACGTAGTCGACGCCGTCCTGCAGCTGGTGCGCGGGTGTCGGGCGGGAGTCGTCGAGGGCGTAGATCTTGCTGGACAGGAACTTCGAGTAGAGGAAGTACCCCGCCAGGATCATGCCCACGCCGACGAGGGCGAGGAGCAAGGAGTTCATGATGAGTCAGCACCTTCGGTGACGACGGGCCGTGGACGGCCCCACCGTAACCCGAGGCGCGATCGCCTACGAGGCACCCCCTCCGGGCCGCTCGTGTCCTGCCGTCGCCTTGCTGGCGGACGGTGCGTACCCCCGACGGGACTCGAACCCGCACTTCACCCATTTTAAGTGGGCCGCCTCTGCCAGTTGGGCTACGGGGGCGCTGACCGAGGATAACGTCCGCCCCGTGGGTCACAGCCGCGCGATCACCGCGTCGAGCATCTCCTCGGTGAGCCGGCCGGTGAAGGTGTTCTGCTGGCTGACGTGATAGCTGCCGAGCAGCCGCACCTGCCGCCCCGCGGCCGTGGTCAGCACCGCCTCCGCGCCGTGGCCGAAGCGGGGCTTGGGACGGGGCACCTCCCAGCCGATGGCGCGGGCCGCCCGGAGCAGGGCGTCCCAGCCGATGGCCCCGAGAGCCAGCACCGAGCGCAGGTGCGGCTCGGCGAGCTCGAGGTCGCGCTCCAGCCAGCCGGCGCAGGTGGCCAGCTCCTCGGTCGTCGGGCGGTTGTCGGGCGGGGCGCAGTGCGCGGCCGCGACGATGCGCACGCCCTCCAGCCGCAGCCCGTCCCCGGCGTGGACGCTCTCGGCCTGGGTCGCGTAGCCGGCCCGGTGCAGGGCCGCGTAGATCCAGTCGCCGGAGCGGTCGCCGGTGAACATCCGTCCGGTGCGGTTGGCGCCGTGGGCCGCCGGGGCCAGACCGACCACCAGGACCGGCGCCCCGGGGCCGCCGATGCCGGGAGCGGGGCGACCCCAGTAGGGCTGGTCGGCGAAGGAGGCGCGACGGCCGGTCGTCGCGACGGTCTCGCGCCAGCGGACCAGGCGGGGACAGGCGGAGCAGACGGAGATGGCGGCGTCGAGCGCGGCCTGGTCCTTGGCCCTCCTCGCCTGCCGTCGCACCCCCGCGGCGGACCGGGCGACGGGCGTCGTGGCGTCGGCAGGGTCCTCCGGCCAGCCCGTGCCGGGCGGCACGGGCGAGGGGAAGGGCTGCCCGGTGACCGGGTGGGGACGCAGGTCCATCGGCGGCACCCCTCAGGACTGGGAGAGGGCGATCCCGTCGAGGATGTCGGTCTCCGAGGCCCGCACCGTGGCGAGCCGGGAGTCGTGGGCGACGCGCTGGACGACGGTGCGCCAGATGAGCGCGCCGGCGCCGATAACGTCGACCCGGCCCTCGTGCATGAAGGGCATCTCCCGACGGCGCGAGCGGGTGCTGAGCAGCAGGTCGGTGCAGGCGTCGACGGCGTCCTCGACCGGCACCTCGGCGCCGTGGATGCGCTCGCGCAGGTAGGCCGGCAGGTCGAGGGCGTGCGCGGTGACGGTGGTGACCGACCCGGCGAGCCCGACGAGGGTGCCGACGCGGTCGAGGGGCACGGTCGTGGACACGTCCTCGAGGGCGCGCACGATGTCACCGAGCGCGCCCCAGACCTGCTCCTCGGTGGGCGGGTCGTCGGCGAGGTGGCGCTCGGTGAGCCGCACGCAGCCCAGGTCGACCGAGCGCGCGGCCTCGACGTGGTCGGTGCCGAGGACGAGCTCGGTCGAGCCGCCGCCGATGTCGACCACGAGGTAGGGGCCGGGAGCACCGGAGGCACGCAGCGCGCTCGTCGCCCCGGCGAAGGACAGCCGGGCCTCCTCCTCGCCGGTGATCACCTCGGGCTCGACGCCCAGGTCGCCGAACGCCTCGCGCACCCCCGCGACGAACTCGTCGGCGTTGGAGGCGTCGCGCGAGGCCGAGGTCGCCACGAAGCGCACGGACTCGCAGCCCGCCTCCCGGCAGAGCACGGCATAGCCCTCCGCGGCGGCGAGGGTGCGGGCGATGGCCTCCGGGGCGAGCCGGCCCGTGCGGTCGATCCCCTCCCCCAGGCGGACGATCTGCATCTCGCGGGTGACCTCGTGCAGGACAGGCCCGTCGGGCCCCTGCTCGACGTCGGCGATCAGCAGGCGGATCGAGTTGGTGCCGCAGTCGACGGCGCCGACCCGCCTCACGACGGCTCGGCCGGCGACAGGGCGCCGCAGCACCCGTCGGCCCACCAGTCGGGCAGCGCCTCGATCGCCTCGTCGCCGAGCGGGTTGACCCCGGGACCGGCGGCGAGGGCGTGGGCGACGAGCACGTGCAGGCACTTGACCCGGCTCGGCATGCCGCCGGCGCTCACGCCGGCGATCTCGGGCACCTGCGCCAGCTCCTCGCGGCGGCGCAGGTAGTCCTCGTGCGCCAGCACGTAGTCGCTGCGCAGCTCCTCGTCCTCCTGCAGGCGCTGGCTCATCTCCTTCATGAGCCCGGAGCTCTCGAGGGTGGAGATGGCGCCGGTCAGGCGGGGGCAGGTGGCGTAGAAGCTGGTCGGGAAGGGGGTGCCGTCGGGCAGCCGGGGCTCGGTGCGCACCACGGTCGGGCAGCCGCAGGGGCAGCGGTGCGCGATCGAGACGACGCCACGCGGCGGGCGGCCGAGCTGCCGCTCGATGACCGCGAGGTCCTCCTCGGTCGGGACCTCGGCCAGCGTGGTCCGGTCGGGCGTGCTCACTCGTCCACCTCAGGCAGGCCCTCGTTGGCGACCTTGACCGACTCCCAGACCTGGGAGTACCACGGGCTGCCGGCCATCACGTCGTCGCTCACCGGCGCCATGCCGGGCAGCGCCTCGGTGTAGTCGGTGCCGGTGTCGTCGATGACCGTGAAGGCGGTCTCGCCCTCCTTGACGAAGCGGAGCCGCTCGCGGGCCTGCTGCTCGACGTAGCGGTCGTCGTCCCACTTCGCCAGGTCCTGCTCGAGCTGGGCGATCTCGCGCCGCTCGGAGTCGAGCTGGGCCCGGGCGGCGGTGATCTCGGCCCGCTGACGCAGGTAGCCGGAGAGCACCGGCGCGACGATGAGCGACATCACCACGACGAGGCCGAGCAGGACGAGCATGCGCCGCACGTGCGCCGGGGCCCGCCGCACGCTGGAGGCCGCCGAGGACCCCGCCCCGGCCACGCCACGGACGCCGGGGCGCGGCCCGGGTCGCCGGGACGCGGCCGGTCGCCCGCCGCTGCGGGAGGCCGAGGTGCGCTTGTCGCGCGGGCCACGGGCGGTGCTCATCGGCGGGGCTGCTCCTGCTGCTCGGGCGGGTCGGTCAGACCACAGGGTATGCCGTGCCGCCGGGTCGGGCGGTCAGGCTGGCCGGGCGGGCTGCACGGCATACCCCCCGGACGCGGGAGCGCCCCGCCCGGCGCCGACCGGTGCGGGCGGGGCGCTCGCCGGGTGGGTCTCAGGCGCGGTAGCGCGGGAAGGCGCCAGCGCCGGCGTAGATCGCCGCCTCGTCGAGCTCCTCCTCGATGCGCAGCAGCTGGTTGTACTTCGCGACGCGCTCGGAGCGGGCCGGGGCACCGGTCTTGATCTGGCCGCAGTTGGTCGCGACGGCCAGGTCGGCGATCGTCACGTCCTCGGTCTCGCCGGAGCGGTGGCTCATCATGCAGCGGAAGCCGTTGGCGTGGGCCAGGGCGACGGCGTCGAGGGTCTCGGTGAGCGAGCCGATCTGGTTGACCTTGACGAGGAGGGCGTTGCCGGCCTTCTCGCTGATGCCGCGCTGCAGGCGCTCGGGGTTGGTGACGAAGAGGTCGTCGCCGACGAGCTGGACCTTGTCGCCGAGGCGCTCGGTGATGCGCACCCAGCCCTCCCAGTCCTCCTCGTTGAGCGGGTCCTCGATGGAGACCAGCGGGTAGGCCTCGACCAGCTCGGCGTAGTAGTCGATCATCTCCTCGGCGCTCTTGCTGCCGCCCTCGAAGGCGTAGGCGCCGCCCTCGTGGAACTCCGAGGCGGCCACGTCGAGGGCCAGCGCGATGTCGGAGCCGACGGTGTAGCCCGCCTTGCCGATGGCCTCGACGATGAGGTCGAGCGCCGCGCGGTTGGACTCGAGGTCGGGCGCGAAGCCGCCCTCGTCGCCCAGGCCGGTGGACAGGCCGCGCTCCTTGAGCACCGACTTGAGGGCGTGGTAGACCTCGGTGCCCCAGCGCAGCGCCTCGCGGAAGGAGCCGGCGCCGATCGGGGCGATCATGAACTCCTGGATGTCGACGTTGGAGTCGGCGTGGGAGCCACCGTTGAGGATGTTCATCATCGGCACGGGGAGCACGTGGGCGTTGGGGCCGCCGACGTAGCGGAAGAGCGGCAGGCCGGCCGAGTCGGCGGCGGCCTTGGCGACGGCGAGCGAGACGCCGAGGATGGCGTTGGCGCCGATCTCGCCCTTGTTGTCGGTGCCGTCGGCGGCGATCATCTCGGCGTCGACGAGGCGCTGCTCGGAGGCGTCGAAGCCCAGCAGGCGGGGCTCGAGGTCGTCCATGACGGCCTGGACGGCCGCCTCGACACCCTTGCCGAGGTAGCGGCTGGCGTCGCCGTCACGGCGCTCGACCGCCTCGAAGGCGCCGGTGGAGGCACCGGACGGGACGGCGGCGCGGGCGACCGTGCCGTCGTCCAGGCCGACCTCGACCTCGACGGTCGGGTTGCCTCGGGAGTCGAGGATCTCGCGGGCGATGATGGCGTCGATGGCGGCCATGGGCGCTCCTTCGGTGGGTCGGTGAGCGGGTGGTCCGGACGGTCCGGGCGGCGCGCGACCGCCCTCCCGGTCCCGAGCCTAGTGGGGGTCGGCGTCGCCGTCCCCGGTGCCCTGCCCGGGGAGCTGGTCGGCGAGGTCGCGCAGGGTCTGCCGCAGCGCGGCGGGGGCGTCGGCGCCCGCGTCGTGCAGGTCGAGCACGGCGTCGAGCAGCAGGGCGCCGGGGTCGAGGGCGGCCAGCCGCGCGTCGACCCACTCGCGGAGCCACTCCGCCCGCCCGGCCCGGCGCAGGCGCGAGGCGACCTTGACCGCCCGGGCGAGCTCCGGCATACCCCCGGGGATGCCGTCGAGGACACCGGTGCGCCCGGACTTCTCCTCCGCCTTGATCTGCTCCCAGTTGGCCTCGACGGCCTCCGGGGTGGAGGCCTCGACGTCGGCGAAGACGTGGGGGTGGCGGCGGACGAGCTTCTCGACGAGGCCGGCGGCGACGTCGTCGATGTCGAAGGGATCGTCCTCGTGCTCGGCGGCGACGCGGGAGTGGAAGAGGACCTGGAGCAGCACGTCACCGAGCTCCTCGACCGCGTGGTCGCGGTCGGCCTCGGGGCGGTCGAGCACCTCCAGCGCCTCGGCGGCCTCGTGCGCCTCCTCGATCAGGTAGGGAGTGAGGCTCGCGTGGGTCTGCCGCGCGTCCCACGGGCAGCCTCCCGGCGAGCGCAGCCGGTCCATGACGGCCACGGCGTCGAGCAGGCGGGAGCCGGGGGTGTCCCAGGAGCCGACGAGCAGCTCGAGCTCGGGTGCCTCGTCCTCGGGCAGCTCGACCGCGAGCGCCTCGGCGAGGCCGGGGTCACCGTCGGGCGATCCGATCCACACCACGGGACCCGTGGCGGCCCGCGCGAGCAGGTGCCGGGCGAGGGTCTGCGGCGAGGCGGCGGCGTCCGCGGGCGCGGCGCTGACGGCCACCCCGGCGGCCGCGACCGCGGTCGGCTGGGCCGCCCCGGGATCGGCCGCGAGGACCTCGGAGGCGCCCCGCAGGGCGTCCCAGGCACCGGCGGAGAGCAGCCCGGGGGCGACCCGCGGGCTGCTCAGGAGGAGGCTCAGCGCTGGTCGGCGCTCTGGATCCACTCGGGAACCTTCGGCAGGAGGCCGCCGTTGACGACGTCCCACGAGCCGTAGCGGGGGTTGACGTCCACGTCGACGGCCTCGAGCGCGTCAGGGCTGGAGAGCAGCTCCTGGGCGCGGCCGACGACCGCGGCCATGGCCGGGTCGGACATGATCGCGACGTCGCCCAGACGCTCCTGGTACTCGCGGGAGCGGGTGACCTCGAGGGTGCCGACGCCCGGCTCGGCGACGCCGTGCTCGCCGAGGAACTCGCGCAGCTGCGCCTCGGTCATCTCGGCCGGGGTGCCGACGAAGATCTGGTCGAGGACCGGGAGGACCGCGAGGTCGGTGATGACCTGCTGCGGGTTGGTCCGGCCGTACATCTGACGCGGCTCCTCGAGGTTGAGAGCGACCTCGTTGAGCTGCGTGGCCGCCTCCTGGACCTCGGCCACGGAGAACTCCTCGCCGTCGACGGTGACCGCGGGGTCGGCACCGACGCCGGAGCACCCGGCCAGGGTCAGGGCAGCCGTGAGGGCGAGGGCGGGAATCACACGCGAGCGCTTCACGGGCGCCATCATCGCACGCCTCCCGCGAGGTTCCGCATGCTCCCCGGGGGATCCGGGGACGAGGGAATGGCCGAGCCCCGTCCGGTGCTGACCCTGTATGCGTATCGCCATCATCGGAGGACACGGCAAGGTCGCCCTTCTGCTCGCCCCGCTGCTGCGGGAGGCCGGGCACGAGGTCGACGCGATCATCCGCAACCCCGACCACGCGGAGGAGGTCGCCGCGGGCGGCGCCCTGCCGGTCGTGGCCGACGTGGAGCAGCTCGACACCGACGCCCTGACCGACCTGCTGGCCGGGCACGACCTGGTCGTCTGGTCCGCCGGCGCGGGGGGCGGCAGTCCCGAGCGCACCTACGCGGTCGACCGGGACGCGGCGATCCGCAGCATGGAGGCGGCGACGCGGGCCGGCGTGGGGCGCTACGTGATGGTGTCCTACTTCGGCGCCGGCCCGGACCACGGCGTGCCCGAGGACAACGGCTTCTTCGCCTACGCCGAGGCCAAGGCCGCGGCCGACGAGCACCTGCGCTCCAGCTCGCTCGACTGGGTCGTCCTCGGCCCGAGCGGCCTCACCCTCGACCCGCCCACCGGCTCGATCGAGGTGGCCACCCCCGGCTCCGGCGTCGAGGGCGGCACGGTCTCCCGCGGCAACGTCGCGCGCGTCATCGCGGCCGTCGTGGAGCGTCCGGAGCTGAGCGGGCGCACCATCGAGTTCAACGACGGCCCGGCCCCGGTGGCCGAGGCCCTGGACGCGCTCCGCGGCTGAGACGCCCGCCCGGGCGACGGCATACCCCCGAGGACGGCCGGGCCCCACGACGGGCCCGGCCGTCCTACCGTCGTGGCATGGACACCTGGAGCCTGCGCGAGGTCGCGCTCGACTGCCCCGAGCCCCGCGAGCTCGCCGAGTGGTACCGCGCCGTGACCGGCTGGGACTACCACCCGGGTCACGAGACCACCGATCCCGAGGGTGAGGAGTGGCTGCGGCTGGTCCCGCCGGGAGGTGGCACGACCATCGCCTTCCAGCGCTCGGCCGCGCCGCCGACGCCGTGGCGCGCGAACCGCCGCGTCCACCTCGACCTCGGCGTGCCCGACCTCGCCGCCGCCCACGAGCACCTCGTGCGGCTGGGCGCCGTCCCGCTCACGGGCACGCCCGAGGAGGAGGGGCACCCCGAGGACCAGTTCCGGGTGTATGAGATCCCGCCGGGCACGTCTTCTGCACCGTGCTCGACCAGCAGGGCTGACCGCCCCCCGGACGACCCGGCCGTCGGCAGCCCGCCGACGGCCGGCCCGCCTCAGGACTGCTTCGAGGCCGCCGCGGCGATGTCGTCCAGCAGCACGGCGCGCACGAGCTGGGAGGCCCACTCCAGGACCGCCCCGTCGCGCAGCGGCTTGCCACCGACCCGCGCGGTCATCGGCGCGGGCACCAGGATCTGGCGCAGCGCGGGCTTGACGATGACGCCCGGGTAGAGGCGGTTGAGCCGCAGCTGCTGGCTCTCGCGGAGGTTCTCGACCGGCGCGAAGCGGATCATCTTGCCCTGCACGCCGATGTCGGCGATGCCGGCCGCACGGGCCACGGTCCGCAGGCGCGCCACCTCGAGCAGCGTCTCCACCGGGGCGGGCGGCTCGCCGTAGCGGTCGACCAGCTCGGCGCGGATCTCGGCCAGCTCCGCCTCGTCCTTGACCTGCGCGAGCTTGCGGTAGGCCTCCAGGCGCAGCCGCTCCCCCGGCACGTAGTCGTGCGGCAGGTGGGCGTCGACGGGCAGCTCGATCTTGACCTCGGTCGGCGCCTCCTCGCCCTCGCCCTTGTAGTTGGCGACGGCCTCGCCGACCATCCGCACGTAGAGGTCGAAGCCGACGCCCTCGATGTGACCGGACTGCTCGCCGCCGAGCAGGTTGCCGGCGCCGCGGATCTCCAGGTCCTTCATGGCCACGGCCATGCCCGCGCCGAGGTCGGTGTTGGAGGCGATCGTCTGCAGCCGGTCGACCGCGGTCTCGGTGAGCGGCTTCTCCGGCGGGTAGAGGAAGTAGGCGTAGGCCCGGTCGCGGCCCCGGCCGACGCGGCCGCGCAGCTGGTGCAGCTGGGACAGGCCGAGGGTGTCGGCCCGCTCGACGATCAGCGTGTTGGCGTTGGAGATGTCCAGGCCCGTCTCGACGATCGTCGTGCAGACGAGCACGTCGAACTTGCGCTCCCAGAAGTCGACGACGACCTGCTCCAGCTGGTGCTCGCCCATCTGGCCGTGGGCCACCTGGATCCGGGCCTCGGGGACGAGGTCGCGCAGCCGGGAGGCGGCCTTCTCGATCGTGCCGACCTTGTTGTGCACGTAGAAGACCTGGCCCTCGCGCAGCAGCTCGCGACGGATGGCGGCGGCGATCTGCTTCTCGTCGTAGCCACCGACGAAGGTCAGCACCGGGTGCCGCTCCTCCGGCGGGGTGGCCAGCGTCGACATCTCGCGGATGCCGGTGACCGCCATCTCCAGGGTGCGCGGGATCGGCGTCGCCGACATCGCGAGCACGTCGACGTTGGTGCGCAGCGCCTTGAGCTGCTCCTTGTGCTCGACGCCGAAGCGCTGCTCCTCGTCGATGATGACGAGGCCGAGGTCCTTGAAGCGCACCGACGACCCGAGCAGCCGGTGGGTGCCGATGACGAGGTCGACCGATCCGTCGGCGAGCCCCTCGATCGTTGCCTTCGACTCCTTGTCGCTCTGGAAGCGCGAGAGGGCGCGGACGACGACCGGGAACTGGGAGTAGCGCTCGGAGAAGGTCTGGAAGTGCTGCTGCACGAGCAGGGTGGTCGGCACGAGCACGGCCACCTGCTTGCCGTCCTGGATCGCCTTGAAGGCCGCCCGGACCGCGATCTCGGTCTTGCCGTAGCCGACGTCGCCGCTGATCAGCCGGTCCATCGGCACCGGCTTCTCCATGTCGGCCTTGACCTCCTCGATGGAGGAGAGCTGGTCCGGCGTCTCGGTGAAGGCGAAGGCGTCCTCGAGCTCGCGCTGCCACGGGGTGTCCGGCCCGAAGGCGTGCCCCTGGCTGGCCATGCGCGCGGAGTAGAGCCGGATGAGCTCGGCCGCGATCTGCTTGATGTGCTTGCGGGCCCGGCTCTTCGTCTTCTGCCAGTCCGAGCCACCGAGACGGTTGAGGGTGGGCGCCTCGCCGCCGACGTACTTGGTCAGCTGGTCGAGCTGGTCGGTCGGCAGGAACAACCGGTCCGCCGGTTGCCCGCGCTTGGACGAGGCGTACTCCAGCACGACGTACTCGCGCGTCGCGCCCTGCACCTGGCGCTGCGCCATCTCGACGAAGCGGCCCACGCCGTGCTGCTCGTGCACGACGTAGTCGCCGGGGCGCAGCGCGAGCGGGTCGACCTGCTGGCGTCGCCGCGACGGCATCTTGCGCATGTCCCGGGTCGAGCCACCGGCGCTCGAGGCCTGACCGGTCAGGTCGCTCTCGCCGACCAGCACGAAGCCGCTGTCGGTGAGCACGAAACCGCGCCCGACGCTGCCGGTGGTCACGGTCACCACGTCGGCGGTCAGCTCGTCGGCGGGGCCCAGCGGGCTCGCCAGACGCTGGGGTATGTCGTTCTCCCCCAGGATCTCGGCGACGCGGCGGGCCATGCCCGGCCCGTCGAGGCTGACGACCACGCGCCGGCCCTCGGCCAGCCAGCGCCGCAGGTCGGCGAAGATCGCCTCGCGGTCGCCGCGGTAGGACTCCACCGGCGTGCTGGGGACGACGAGGGTGCTGACGTCGTCGTCCCCCATGAAGGCCGCGAGCTCCTCGTCGGCGACGAAGGCCGTCAGGGACCACCACGGCCGGCCGGTCTCCAGGGTGTGGCTGCGCATGTCGGCCAGGGACCAGGACGAGGCGGTGCCGAGCGCGCGCTGGAGGTCGATCGGGGCGGCGCCGTCAGCCGTGGCCGCGGCGGCCCAGCTGGCCTGGAGGAACTCCTCGCTGGTGGCGACGAGGTCGTGCGCCCGGGTGCGGACGCGCTCGGGGTCGAGCACGACGACCCGCGAGCCCCTGGGCAGGGTGTCGACGAGCGTCTCCATGCCGTCGACGAGCACCGGGGTGAGCGACTCCATACCCTCGACGGCGATGCCCTCGGCGACCTTGGAGAGCAGGTCGGCCGCGCCCGGCAGGCTGCCGACGAGCTGACGGGCCCGCTCGCGCACCTCGTCGGTGAGCAGCAGCTCGCGGCAGGGGGGCGCGTAGAGCCCGTGCTGGGGGTCGACGAGCTCGAGCGAGCGCTGGTCGGCGACCTTGAACCAACGCACCTCCTCGACGGTGTCGCCCCAGAACTCGACGCGGACCGGGTGCTCCTCGGTCGGCGGGAAGACGTCGAGGATGCCGCCGCGCACGGCGAACTCGCCGCGACGCTCCACCATGTCGGTGCGGGTGTAGGCCGCGGCCGCCAGGGCCTCGACGACCTCGGTCATCGGCCGCTCGTCGCCCGGGACGAGCCGGACGGGCACGAGGTCGCCCAGACCTTTGACGAGCGGCTGCAGCAGCGCCCGGACCGAGGCGACGACGACCTTGACGGGCCCGGTCGACGGGTCCCCGCCGGTGTCGGGGTGCGCCAGCCGACGCAGCGTGGCCAGCCGTCGCCCGACGGTGTCCGAGCGGGGGCTGAGGCGCTCGTGCGGCAGCGTCTCCCAGCTGGGGAAGCCGGCGATCGCGTCCGGGCCCTCCTCCAGGAGGTCGCCCAGTGCCGCGGTGAGGTCGTCGGCCTCCCGCCCGGTCGCGGTGACCGCGAGGACAGGGGTGTCGTCGGTGCGGGCGAGCGCGGCCACGAGGGCGGGGTGGGCACCGGCGGCGACGGAGACGTCGACGGCCGGCTCCCCCGAGCCGGCGGCCGAGAGCACCCGGCCGACGGCCGGGTCGGTGCAGAGCAGGTCGACCACGGGTGAGAGGTGCATGAGGTGAGAACGTCCTTCGCCGGGTGCGGCTGGCGGGAGAGGGCCCGCCAGAGGGCGGGCCGAGGATCAATTCTAGGCCCGCGGAACGGCTCCGGCTCCCCGAGCGTCCGAGCACCGTGCCATGCTGGCGCGGGGTGCCGCACCAGCGGTGGACCCCTTCTGGACAGGTCAGGGAGGATCGCAGACGTGAGAAGGAACCTCGCAGGCCAGGGACGTGCCCGGGCCTCGTGGCGGACCGCGCTCGTGGCCGGCTGGATGGTGGCGGCGGTGGGGATCGCCGCGCCCGCCTCCGCCGAGGATCCCCTCGACCTGCCGGACGTGGTGCACGACCCGGCCGACGCGCTCTCCGCCGACGAGGAGGAGGCCGCCCGGGCCGAGCTGGAGACCCTGCGCGACGAGACCGGGCTCCAGCTCTTCGTCGTCTTCGTCGACACCTTCACCGACGGCGCCGGTGGCTCCCTGGGGGGCCCCGACTGGGCCCGGGAGACCTCCGAGGCCTCCGGCATGGGCGACGGCGACCTCGTGCTGGCCGTCGCCGTCGAGGAGCGGCAGTACGGCGTCGGGGACATCGGCGGCACGCTGTCCGCCGCCTCCCTGCGCACCGTGCAGCTCGAGGACATCGAGCCCGCGCTCCGCGAGGACGACTGGCTCGGCGCCGTGAGCGGCGCCGTCGACGGCTTCGCCCGGGAGTATGCCGACGCCTCCTCCGGCGGCGGGGGCGTGCTCGTGCCCGACGGCGAGCCCGTGCACCCCCAGTCGTCCGGCGGGCTCGGCGGCGGGGCGGGTCTGCTGCTGCTCGGCGTGCCCGTGCTCGCCGTGGCCGGCGCCGGCCTGGCGTCGCGACGGGCCCGCTCGGGCCGACGTCCCTCCACCGGCGCCCCGGTCCCGCGCCAGGCGCAGGGCATCCCGCTCCAGGACCTGCAGCGGCAGGCCTCGGAGGCGCTGGTCGCCATGGACAACGCCGTGCGCTCCGCCGAGGAGGAGCTCGCCTTCGCCGAGGCCCAGTTCGGCACCCAGCGCACGCAGGAGTTCCGCGCGGTGCTCGAGCAGGCCCGGCAGGCCGCGCGCGAGGCCTTCAGCCTGCGCCAGCAGCTCGACGACGACCAGAAGGAGCCCGAGGACGTCGAGCGCACGATGCTCGCGCGCATCCTCGAGCTGACCGGCACCTCGCGCCGGACCCTCGACGAGCGCACGCAGGAGTTCGCCACGCTGCGCTCGCTGCAGGACCGCGCGCCGGAGTTCCTCACCGAGCTGGCCACCCGCCTGGACGAGGTCCAGGCGCGGCTGCCGGTCGCCGAGCAGGAGCTGCGCGGCCTCGCCGCCCGCTATCCCGCCGAGGCGCTCACCACCGTGCGCCAGCACCGCGAGCAGGCCGAGCGGCTGCTGCAGTCGGCGGGGGGCTTCGTCTCCGCCGGGCGGCAGAGCCTCGAGCGCGACGACCGTCCCTCGGCCGTCGCCGCGGCCCGCGCGGCGGAGGAAGCGCTGGGCCAGGCCGTCACGCTCCTCGACCTCGTCTCGGGTGCCGACGCCCAGCTGACCGGCTCCGCGGAGGAGCTCACGCGGCGCATCGCCTCGATCACCTCCGACCTGGCCGACGTGCGTCGCCTGGCGCCCCAGGACCCCGTCATCGCCAAGGCCGCCGACCGGGCGCGCGCCGCGATCGAGCAGGGCCAGCAGGCCCGCACCGCGGGCGACCCGCTGCGCGCCATCGCCGAGCTGGACGCCGCCGAGCACGACCTCGACACGCTCCTGGAGCCGCTGCGCGACGCCGAGGCCCACCTGACCAAGATGCGCGAGAACTTCACCCAGCGCGTCGCCCGCGTCGACGCCCGGCTGCGCAGCATCGACGAGACCATCCGCACCCGCCGCGGCGCGGTCAGCAGCGGCGCCCGCACCCGGATCTCCGAGGCCCTGCGGGTCTTCGACGAGGCCCAGCGGGTCGCCGACACCGACCCCACCGCCGCGATGGGGCTGCTGACCCGCGCCGAGCAGCTCGGCGAGCAGGCGCTCACCGAGGCCCAGAACGACCTCGACTCGTGGGGCAGCTCGGGCGGCTTCGGCGGGGGCGGCGGCCGTCGCTCCGGCGGCATCGACCCCGTGTCCGTCATCCTCGGGGGGATCCTCCTCGGCGGGGGCAACGGCCACCGGCACTCCGGCGGGTGGGGCGGCAGCTGGGGCGGTGGCGGCTCCTGGGGCGGCGGCTCCGGCGGTTTCGGCGGGGGCGGCGGCAGCTTCGGAGGCGGCAGCTTCGGGGGCGGCGGCAACTTCGGCGGTGGCCGCTTCTAGGCGGCGCCGCTCACCGGGGGCCTCCGGCCTCCTCGCCGGGCACGCAGGGTGCCCGGCCACCACGGACCACCGCCGACGGAGGCGGTCGGAAGAAAGGACGAACCGAGCATGACCCAGAAGCAGACGATCCTCGGTCGGATCAGCCAGCTCGCCCGTGCCAACGTCAACGCGCTGCTGGACCGCGCGGAGGACCCGGAGAAGATGCTGGACCAGCTCATCCGGGACTACACCAACAGCATCGCCGAGGCCGAGGAGGCCGTCGCCCAGACCATCGCCAACGTGCGGATGGCGGAGTCGGACCTGCAGGCCGACCGCGACGCGGCGGCGGAGTGGGGCCGCAAGGCCGCCGCGGCCTCCGCCAAGGCCGAGGAGCTGCGCAGCAAGGGCGACCCCGACGGGGCGTTCAAGTTCGACGACCTCGCCCGTGTCGCGCTCGGTCGCCAGATCCAGCACGAGAACGACGTCAAGGCGATGGAGCCCTCCATCCACGCACAGAATCAGACCGTCGAGCAGCTCAAGAGCGGCCTGGTCACGATGAAGACCAAGCTCGAGGACCTCAAGTCCCGCCGCGCCACCCTCGTGGCCCGTGCCCGCAGCGTCGAGGCGCAGTCGAAGGTGCAGGACGCCATGTCCTCGATCGACGTCATGGACCCCAGCAGCGACCTCGCCCGCTGGGAGGAGAACATCCGCAAGCAGGAGGCCGTCGTGCAGGGCCGCGCCGAGGCGCAGTCCGCGACGCTGGAGGACCAGTTCGCCGAGCTGGAGACCAGCAGCGCCGACTCCGAGATCGAGGCGCGCCTGCGCGCCCTGAAGGAGCAGCAGGGCTGAGACCCGCCGCACGGCACGGAAGGCCGTCCCCGGTCAGCCCGACCGGGGACGGCCTTCGTCGTCGGGGGCGCTCAGTGCGTGCGGCGCCGCGTCCGCACAGCCCCGGCGAGGTCCTCGAGCACGTCGACGGTGGTGCCCCAGCCCAGGCAGGCGTCGGTGACCGACTGCCCGTAGACGAGCCCGCTCGGCGCCGGCTCCTGCCGGCCCTCGACGAGGAAGCTCTCGAGCATCACGCCGCCGACGAGACGCGAGCCGCCCGCGACCTGCTCGCCGATCTCGCGCGCGACCTGCGCCTGGCGGACGTGGTCCTTGCGGCTGTTGCCGTGGCTCGCGTCGACGACGATGCGACGGCCGAGGCCCGCCGCGGCCAGCCGCTCGCCCGCCGCGGCGACCGAGGCGGCGTCGTGGTTGGGAGCGGCCCGCCCGCCCCGCAGGACGAGGTGGGCGTCGGGGTTGCCCGCGGTCTCGACGAGCGCGGCCCGTCCCTCGCTGTCGACCCCCAGGAAGGTCTGGTGGGCGGCGGACGCCACGCACGCGTCCACCGCCACCTGCACGTCGCCGTCGGAGCCGTTCTTGAGCCCGACCGGCATCGACAGGCCGGACACCAGCTGCCGGTGCACCTGCGACTCGACGGTCCGGGCGCCGATCGCGCCGTAGGTCACCGTGTCGGCGAGGTACTGCGGCGTCGTGGTCTCGAGGAACTCGCACCCCGCCGGCACCCCGGCGTCGAGGACGTCGAGCAGGACCCGCCGGCCGAGCCGTAGACCGCGGGGGATGTCGTAGCTGCCGTCCAGGTCGGGGTCGTTGATCAGCCCCTTCCAGCCGGTCGTCGTGCGTGGCTTCTCGAAGTAGACGCGCATGACGACGAGCAGGTCGTCCTCGAGCCGACGGGCCTGCTCGGCAAGCCGGGAGGCGTAGTCGATCGCGGCGACCGGGTCGTGCACCGAGCACGGGCCGACGACGACGAGCAGCCGGTCGTCGGCGCCGCGCAGCACGTCCTGCGCCTCGGCGCGGCTGCGGGCCACGAGGTCGGCGGCCTCCTCGGACAGCGGGAGCTCCTCACGGACCTCGCGCGGCGTCGGCAGCGGCTCCATGCGCAGGACGCGCAGGTCGGTGGTGCTGCGGGTGCGGGTCGCCGGTGCGGCGGCGGCCGGGGTGGGGGTCATGCGACATCTCCTTGCGAGCGGTGACGGCCGCCCCACGCTCCGGAGCGCCCGCCAGGAATGGCGAAGGGCGCGGACCATACGGTCCACGCCCTGGGTCGGCTCCGGTGCGCGCGTCTAGATCGTCGCGCCGGCCGGAGCCGACCCGAAGAGAAAATAGCGACGCGTGCTGAGCATGCCCCACACCATACACGGCCCCGCGGCGGGGGCCGGGAGTCACCTGGAGTGGTAGCGCTGCTGGGCGGCCTCGAGACCCTGGTGCACGAGGTCGAGCACCGCGTCGGCGCCGTCGGAGACGAGCAGCTCGACGTCCACCTTGTCCCGGGCCGGGAAGTCGGAGAGCACGTAGTCGGCGGGGTCCTGGCGGCCGGGCGGGCGGCCGATGCCCAGGCGCACGCGCAGGTAGTCGCGGCTGCCGAGGGACTGGCTGATCGAGCGCAGACCGTTGTGGCCGCCCTCGCCACCGCCGCGCTTGAGCCGCACCGACCCGAAGTCGATGTCGAGCTCGTCGTGGACGACGACGATCTGCTCCAGGGGCACGGAGTAGTACTTCGCCAGGCCGGCGACCGGGCCGCCGGAGACGTTCATGTAGGTCGAGGGCTGGGCGATGACCGCCCGCGGCCCGGGGAAGCCGCCGGGACCGGTGCCGAGGCGCACCTCGGCGGCCCAGGCCTGGGCCTTCTTGTGGGCACGGAGGGGCGTCGACGCCTGCCGGGCGAGCTCGGCGACGACCATCGCGCCGACGTTGTGCCGGTTGCCGGCGTAGCGCGGCCCGGGGTTGCCGAGGCCGATGACGAGCCAGGGTGCGTCCATGGGTGCTCCTCCGCGGGACGGGTATGACGTGGGACAGCGCGACGGCCACGTCTCCGGCGGGTCTCCCCGCGGCGACGTGGCCGTGCGCGCGTGCGACGGGGCTGGTCAGCCCCGGCGGATCACTCCTCGGTGCTCTCCTCGGCGGGGGCCTCGGCGGCCTCCTCGGCGGGAGCCTCGGTCTCGTCGTGCTCGATGCCGGCCTCGGCCTCGGCCTCGGCGAGCTCGGCCTCGAGGGCCTCGGCGGAGACGGCCTGGGTGACGTTGACGACCAGGGCCTCGGCGTCGGTGACGAGCGTGACACCGGAGGGCAGCTCGAGCTGACCGGCCAGGACCTGGGTGCCGGCCTCGGCACCCTCGACGGAGACGACGATGCTCTCCGGGATGTGGGTGGCCTCGGCCTCGATGGTGACCTCGGCGTGCTCGACCGAGACGAAGGTCTCCGGGGCGGCCTCGCCCTCGACGTGCACCGGCACGTCGACGGAGACCTTCTCGCCCTTGCGGACGATGACCAGGTCGACGTGCTCGATGGTGCGCTTGATCGGGTCGCGCTGCACGTCCTTGGCCAGGGCCAGCTGCTCCTCGCCCTCGATGTCCAGGGTCAGGACCGCGTTGGCGACCTTGAGGGCCATCATCGTGGCGTGGCCCGGCAGGGTCAGGTGGACGGGGTCGGTGCCGTGCCCGTAGAGGACGGCGGGGACCTTGGCGTCGCGGCGGATGCGGCGGGCCGCACCCTTGCCGAACTCGGTGCGCTTCTCGGCGGGGATCAGGGTCTGGTCGGACATGCGTCAGGGCCTTTGCTTCGCGGGATCGGTCTGGGTCGGGCCTCGACGCGGGACACGGCACGGTGAATCGCGGAGGCGTCACGGCTCACCCGATCGCGGGCGGCACGAACACGCTTCGTCGAATCACGGCCACCGCAAGTCGTGCGGTGTCCCTCGCCGAGGCAACCCCGACAGTCTAGCGGGCACCCGCGCGCGGCGTGAAATCGCCCGCGGGGCCCGCCAGGAAGGACCGGGCCCTTAGGCGCGACCCTCGAACATGGAGGTCACGGAGCCGTCCTCGAAGACCTCGTGGATCGCCCGGCTGATGAGCGGCGCGATGGAGAGCTGGGTGATCTTGTCCAGCGCCTTCGCCTCGTCCGAGAGCGGCAGGGTGTTGGTGACCACGATCTCCTGGGCGACCGAGTTGCGCAGCCGCTCGACGGCAGGGTCGGAGAAGATCGCGTGGGTGGCGGCGATCACCACGCCCTTGGCGCCCTGGTTCATCAGCGCCTCGGCGGCCTGGCAGATCGTGCCACCGGAGTCGATCATGTCGTCGACGAGGATGCACATGCGGCCCTCGACCTCACCGACGACGCGGTTGGCCACCGAGGCGTTCGGCCGGGTGACGTCGCGCGTCTTGTGGATGAACGCCAGCGGTGCGCCGTCGAGCTTGTTGCTCCACCACTCGGCGACCTTGATGCGGCCGGCGTCCGGGGAGACGACGACGAGGTCCTCGTGGCCGTACTTGTCCTTGACGTGCTGGGACAGGATCGGGGTGGCCATGAGGTGGTCGACCGGCCCGTCGAAGAAACCCTGGATCTGGGCGGTGTGCAGGTCGACGGCGAGGAGGCGGTCGGCCCCGGCCGTCTTGAAGAGGTCGGCGATCAGGCGGGCCGAGATGGGCTCGCGGCCACGGTGCTTCTTGTCCTGGCGGGCGTAGCCGTAGAACGGCAGCACCACGGTGATCCGCTTGGCGGAGCCGCGCTTGAGCGCGTCCACCATGATCAGGTGCTCCATGATCCACTCGTTGACCGGCGCCACGTGGCTCTGGATGACGAAGGCGTCGCAGCCACGGACCGACTCGTCGAAGCGGACGTAGGTCTCGCTGTTGGCGAACTGGTAGGCCTGCGTCGGGACGAGCGAGGTGCCCAGCTCCTTGGCCACCTCCTCCGCCAGCTCGGGGTGGGCGCGCCCGGTGAAGACCATGAGGTTCTTCTCCGTGGTCCGGTGGATGCCGGTCATCAGCTCTCCTGGGTGGGGTTCTCGGCGGGGGTGGTGGGGCCGGAGGAGGACGGCGCCTGCTCGGCGAGCGCGGCCTCGGCCGCCCTCGCCGTGGAGGTGCCGGGGCGTCGACGGGCGACCCACCCGTCGACGTTGCGCTGGCGGCCACGGGCGACCGCGATCTGACCCGGGCCGACCTTCCCCTCGATGGCCGAGCCGGCGGCGACGTAGGCCCCGTCGGCGATCTCGACCGGCGCGATGAGCACCGAGTCGGAGCCGACGAAGCTGTGCCGCCCGACGACGGTGCGGTGCTTGGCCACCCCGTCGTAGTTGGCGAAGATCGTGCCCGCCCCGATGTTGGCCCCGTCGCCGATGACGGCGTCGCCGCAGTAGGTCAGGTGCGGCACCTTGGCGCCCTCCCCGATCTCGGCGTTCTTGGTCTCGACGAAGCCGCCGATCTTGCCCCGGGCCCCCAGGACGGTCCCCGGCCGCAGGTAGGAGAACGGCCCCACCGTGGCCCCGTCCCCGATGCGGGCCCCCTCGGCCTGCGTCCGCACCACCGACGCGCCGTCGCCCACCGCGACGTCGGTGAGGGTGGTGTCCGGGCCCACGACCGCGTCGGCCCCGACGACGGTGGAGCCCAGCAGCTGGGTGCCGGGGCGGATCTCGGTGTCGCGCCCGATCGTGACGTCGACGTCGATCCACGTGGTCGCCGGGTCGACGACCGTCACGCCCTCGCGCATCCACCGCTCGACGGTGCGGCGGTTGAGCTCGCGCCCCAGGGCGGCCAGCTGCACCCGGTCGTTGACGCCCTCGGTCTGCCACAGGTCCTCGACGAGGTGGGCGGCCACCCGCCGCCCCTCCCGGCGGGCGATGGCCAGGACGTCGGTGAGGTACTTCTCGCCCTGGGCGTTGTCGGTGCCGACCTCGGCCAGCGCGCTGCGCAGCACCTCGGCGTCGAAGGCGTAGATGCCGGAGTTGATCTCGCGGATGTCGACGACGTGGGCGAACTCGCTGCCGGCCTCGCGGTGCTGCAGGGCGTCCTTGTACTCCATGATCGCCACGACGTCGCCGGCCTCGTCGCGGACCACCCGACCGTAGGCCTTGGCGTCCGGCAGCTCGGCGGTGATGACCGTGACCGCGGCGCCGCTGGTCTCGTGACGCTCGGTGAGGTCGACGAGGGTCTCGGGGGTGAGCAGCGGGACGTCACCCATCGTGACCAGGACCGTGCCGGCCAGATCCGCGGGAAGCGCGGCCAGGCCGCACTCGCAGGCGCGACCGGTGCCCTTGACCTCGTCCTGGTCGGCGACGACCGCGGCGGGGTCGAGCTCGGCGACGTGGGCGGCGACCCGGTCGCGCTCGTGGCGGACCACGACGGCGAGGTGCTCCGGCCCGGCCTGGCGGGCGGCGTGCAGCGCGTGCCCCAGCAGGGACCTCCCCCCGATGCGGTGCAGGACCTTGGGGGTCGCGGACTTCATCCGGGTGCCTTCACCGGCGGCCAGGACGATCACGGCGGAGGGGTGGCGGGAGGTCACGGGTCGACTCTACCCGCGCCGGACGGCTGCCCTCCCCCGGCGGTCGCGGGCCTCCAGCGGGCGGGGCGGCGGCCCGGTCCTCCGGTCGCGCGGGCACCCCCCGGCGGCCCCGCAGGGCAGAATGGCCCGGTGACCTCCTCGACGCCCAAGTCCCCGCCCCGCAACCGGATGACGGGCCCGCAGCGGCGTCAGCAGCTCATCGAGGTGGGTCGCCGGCTGTTCGCCGAGAAGGGTTTCGAGGGCACCTCGGTCGAGGAGATCGCGGCCACCGCCGGCGTCTCCAAACCGGTCCTCTACGAGCACTTCGGGGGCAAGGAGGGGCTCTACGCGGTCGTCGTCGACCGCGAGATCCAGGCCCTGCTCGGCCAGATGACCGAGGCGCTGCAGCCCGCCGGTCACGCCCGGGCGCTGCTCGAGGCGGCGGCGATGGCGCTGCTCGACTACATCGACAACTCGACCGACGGCTTCCGGATCCTCGTGCGCGACAGCCCGCCCGGGCAGTCCACCGGCTCCTTCGCCAGCCTCATCAGCGACATCGCGACCCAGGTCGAGCACATCCTGGCCGCCGAGTTCCGCCGGCGCCGGCTGGACCCCAAGACCGCCCCGCTCTACGCGCAGATGCTCGTGGGCATGGTCGCCATCCCCGGTGGCTGGTGGCTGGACTCCCGGCGCATGAAGAAGGAGGACGTGGCCGCGCACCTGGTCAACCTGGCCTGGAACGGCCTGTCGGGCATGGAGGCGAAGCCGACGCTGCGCAGCCGGGTGGGCCGGGGCTGACCCGGCCCGCATGACCTACCCTGAGCACTGTCCGCGCTCGCGGACGTTCCCCGGTTGCTCTGCTGGTAGGGGCCGCCTGACTTTGAATCAGGATTAGGGACGCAGGTTCGATTCCTGCCCGGGGAGCCTCAGCCCTCGAAGTCGACGAGCAGCCGCTTGAGGTAGCCCGCGAGCTGCGCGCGCTCCTCCGTCGCGAGGCCGGCCAGCAGCTCCCGCTCGCCCTCGAGCAGCGCCTCCAGCGCCCGGTCGGCCACCCGCCGCCCCTCCTCGGTGAGCGTGACGAGCACGGCCCGCCGGTCGTGCGGCGCGGCCTCCCGGGTGAGCAACCCGCGCGAGGCCAGCCGGTCGAGCCGGTTGGTCATGGTGCCGCTGGTGACGAGGGTCTCGCGGAGCAGCTCACCGGGGGTGAGCTGGTAGGGCGCCCCCGACCGGCGCAGCGCCGAGAGCACGTCGAACTCCCACAGCTCCAGACCCTGGTCGGCGAACGCCTGCCTGCGGGCGATGTCGAGATGGCGCGCCAGCCGCGAGACCCGGGAGAGCACCTCGAGCGGGGCGACGTCGAGGTCGGGCCGCTCGCGACGCCAGGCGGCGACGACGCCGTCGACGTCGTCCTCACCCATGCGCCGTCGACCCATGCGTCGAGCCTAGCGCCACATATCTCGACGTCGAGGCATCCGTCGGGCGCGTCAGCCCTCGGCGGCCTCCGAGGCCTCGAGCCACTCCAGCTCGAGGGCCTCCTCCTGCTCGGTGATCTCGCGCAGCTTCTCGGTCAGCTCGGCGAGGCGGGCCGGGTCGGTCGCGGCGTCGACCATCTGGGCGTGCACCCTGGCCTCCTCGGCGTGCAGCTTGTCGAGGGTGCGCTCGACCCGCGCCAGCGTCTTGCGCGCCTCGCGCACCTGCGCCGGGGTGTATGCCGTGCCGCCGGCCGCGGGGGCCGACCCACCTGCGGGGGCGGCGGGGCCTGCGGCCGAGCCGCTCGCCACGCCGGCCCGGGACACGGGGCGCCGCTTGCGCAGCTCGAGGTACTCCTCGACCCCGCCGGGCAGGTCGCGCAACGTGCCGTCGCCGAGCAGGGCGACCTGCCGGTCGGTCATGCGCTCGAGCAGGTAGCGGTCGTGGGAGACGACGAGCAGGGTGCCCGCCCAACCGTCGAGCACGTCCTCCATCGAGGTCAGGGTGTCGATGTCGAGGTCGTTGGTCGGCTCGTCGAGCAGGAGCACGTTGGGCTCGTCCATGAGCAGCCGCACGAACTGCAGCCGCCGCCGTTCACCACCGGAGAGGTCGCCGACGCGCGACTGCTGGCGCCCGCCGGTGAAGCCGAGTCGCTGCGCCAGGGAGGAGGCCGACACCTCCTTGCCGCCGATGGTCGTGAAGGAGCGGACCTCGGTGATCGCGTCGATCACGGTCCAGTCCCGGACGCGGTCCAGCTCGCGCAGCTCCTGGCTCAGGCACGCCATCCGCACGGTCTTGCCGGTCTTGAGCCGACCGGCCGCGAGCGGGTGCTGGCCCTGCAGGACGCGGAGCAGCGTCGACTTGCCGGCGCCGTTGACGCCGACGATGCCGTAGCGGTCGCCCGGCCCGAGGCGCCAGGTGACGTCCTCCAGGAGCGTGCGGTCGCCGACCGTCACGGTGGCGTCGACGAGGTCGAGCACGTCCTTCCCGAGGCGGGTGGTGGCGAAGCGCACCAGCTCGACGCTGTCACGGGGCGGGGGCTCGCCCTCGATGAGCGCGGTGGCGGCCTCGATGCGGAAGCGCGGCTTGCTCGTGCGCGCCGGAGCCCCCCGGCGCAGCCAGGCCAGCTCCTTGCGCGCCAGGTTGGCGCGGCGCTCCTCGGTGACCTGCGCGACCCGCTGGCGCTCGACTCGGGCCAGGACGTAGGCGGCGTAGCCGCCGTCGTAGGCGTGCACCTCGCCGTCGGCCACCTCCCACGTGCGGGTGCTGACCGCGTCGAGGAACCAGCGGTCGTGGGTGACGACGAGCAGGGCGCTGCCGGCGCGGGGGCGACGCGTGGAGAGGTAGGTCGCCAGCCAGGCGACGCCCTCGACGTCGAGGTGGTTGGTGGGCTCGTCGAGGACGAGCAGGTCGGGGTCGGAGACCAGCAGTGCCGCGAGCGCGAGGCGGCGACGCTCACCACCGGACATCGGCCCGACGGGGGCGTCCCAGCCACCCACCGCCGAGGCGTCGGTGTCGCCGAGCAGGCCGGTGAGGATCTCGCGGACGCGGGCCGAGCCGGCCCACTCGTGCTCGGCGAGGTCGCCGAGCACGACCCGGCCGACGCTGGCCCCGGGGTCCAGGGCGTCGACCTGCCCGAGCATCCCGATCGTCACGTTGCCGGTGCGGATGACGCGTCCGCCGTCGAGCGGGCGGGTGCCGACGACGACGCCGAGCAGGCTGGACTTGCCGCCACCGTTGCGGCCGACGACGCCGATCCGGTCCCCGTCGGAGATGCCGATCGAGACGTCGTCGAGCAGCACCTGGGTGCCGGCGACGAGGTGCGCGTGGTCGAGCGCGACGAGGCTGGCGGGCGGGGGCATGCGGGGACTCCTGCGATCGGGGGGGCTGGTTCCCGATCCTACGGCCCGGGAGCCGTCGTCCCGTCCGCCGCGGCCCCGCCCCCGGGAGCGGGAACCCCGGCCGACCGGACCGGCCTCAGCCGGTGACGGGCCCCAGCGGCGGGCTGGACCGCGGCGGCGTGGGCGGCGGGCTGGGGGGCGTCCGGACGTGCTGGACGACCTGGGCGCCGGGGACCGGCCCGACGGCGCGGACGATGTCCCCCGCGGGGCCGTTGGCGGCCAGCCCGACCGAGAGGTCGATCGCCTCGGCCTGGGACCCGGTGAGGAAGGCGACCGTCGGCCCGGAGCCGGAGACGAGCGCGGCGCGCGCCCCGAGCTCGACACCCGTGCGCATCACCTCGGCGAGCAGCGGCTCGAGCGAGACGGCGGCGTCCTGGAGGTCGTTGCGCAGCGCGGGTCCCACGTCGTCCGGGTCCATCCGGCGCAGCGCCGTCATGAGCTCCTCGGAGGGCTGGGGCACGGGCGGCTCGGCCCCGGACTCCGCGCGGAGGCGGTCGCACTCGGCATACACGTTGGGGGTGGACAGGGCCAGGCCCTCGCCGGCCCAGAGCACCCAGTGCAGCTCCCCGCGCCCGAGGACCGGGGTGATGTGCTCGCCGCGGCCGGAGCCGATGGCGGTGCCGCCGGAGAGCAGGAAGGGCACGTCGGAGCCGATGCCGGCCGCGATCTGCGCCAGCGTCTCGTTGTCGACGTGGTCCATCGCCCACAGCTCGCGGCAGGCCAGGAGGGTGGCGGCGGCGTCGGCCGAGCCGCCAGCCATGCCGCCCGCGACCGGGATCGTCTTCTCGATGTCGATCCGCACCGGGTCGTGCGGCACGTGGCGCGGCCGCCGACGCCCGAGGGCCTTGGCTGCCACGAGCGCGATGTTGGAGCCGTCGGTCGGCACCCGGTCCGCGTAGGGCCCGATGACGTGCACCGACCACTCGTCGGCGGGCCGGACGGTGACGCGGTCGTAGACGCTGACGGCCTGGAAGATCGTCGAGAGCTCGTGGTAGCCGTCCTCGCGGAGCGGGCCGACCAGCAGCTCGAGGTTGATCTTGCCGGGGACGCGGACCGCCACGGTGTCGGTGCTCTCCCCGGCGTTCATGCGCCTCACCCTAAGGTGCGACCCGGGGTCCTCGCGGTCTGGGTCGTCAGGTGCCCCGACGGGACGTCGGCAGCGGCTCAGCGGCCCCGACCGACACCGCCGGGCAGGGCCGCGACCCGGGCCCAGCCGGCCATCCAGGCCGAGCCGGCCAGCGCGACGGCGGCGATCCCCAGCAGCGCCAGACGTGCGCTGCCCACGGCGACGAGCGCCGACACCGTGGCCGGACCGGCGAGCGAGCCGGCCGCGCTGAAGAGCGCCCACGTCCCGAGGAAGCGCGCCCGGTCGACCGCCGGGCTGAGGTCGGCGCCGATCGTCATGTTGATGCCCGCGCCCAGCCCGTTGCCGACCGCCATGACGAGGACCGCCACCACCGCCCCGACCAGCGACGGCAGGCCGGCCAGCAGCACGAAGCCGGCGCCGTAGACCGCCAGGCAGAGGACCAGCACCGGCGACCGCCCCAGGGTGTCCTTGAGCCGGCCGCCGGGGAACATGAGCACCAGCTCGACGGCGGCCCCGAGCGCGACGAGCAGCGAGATCGTCGACTCGCTGAAGCCCAGGGAGACGCCCCAGAGCTGGAGGACGACGGGCTGGGCGACACGGGCCAGCGCCAGGGTCCCGACAGCCACCCCGGCCAGGAGCACGGCCCGCCAGCGCACCGTGGTCGGTCCGGGGGCGGGCGTCCGGGAGCGGGTGCCCTGGGACCCGTCGGCCGTCGCACCGGACCCGTGCCCGTCGGAGCGGGCCGCCCTGGCCGCGGTGTCGAGGGTCGAGCCCGCCGGCGTGTAGAGCACGCCGAGGGCGAGGAGGGCGCAGCCGACGCTGAGCACGTAGACCGACCACAGCGGCAGCTGCAGGAGCAGGGCGGCGCCGAGGAGCGGCCCGAGCAGGGTGCCGGCGCGCATCGTGCCGCCGAGGGCGGTCATCGCCCGACCCCGGCGCTCGACGGGGACGTGCTCGGCGACCAGCGCCTGGCGCGAGAGGTTCCAGACGTTCATCACCGGGGCGCGCAGCACCAGGGAGACGACGAAGAGGGCGAGCGCCCCGCTGCCGCCCCAGGCCAGCGCGCCGACGCTCAGCGCGGTGCAGCCGGCCGCCGCGGCGGTGGCGACGAGCATCGCCCTCCGGTCGCCGAGCCGGTCGATGAAGCGCCCGGCGAGGACGGTGGTCGCCAGGGTCGCCAGCCCCACGAGGGCGATGACCAGGCTGGCGAGCGCGGGCGAGGCGCCGAGCTCGAGCGCGGCGAGCACCGAGACCGGCACGGTGGCGCCGCCGGCGATGCCGACGAGCACCGAGGGCACGAGCACGGGCCAGAGCAGGTCGCGGTAGATCGGCGTCCTCCTCCCCCGCGCCGCCGGTCGGCGACGTCCTGCCCCGACGTTATCTCGACATCAAGAGGTCAGCGAGGGCGGGCGGCCGCGATGCGGGCGAAGTCCTCCACCGTCAGCACCTCGCCGCGCGCCCGCGGGTCCACCTCGGCCGCCCGCAGGATCTCCTCGGCGGCCGCTCCGCCGCCCGCCCAGCCGGAGAGCGCCGCGCGCAGCGTCTTGCGCCGCTGCGCGAAGGCGGCGTCGACGACGGCGAAGACCTCCTCGCGGGTGGCGTCCGTGGGCGGCGGGTCGCGCCGCACCATGCGCACGAGCCCGGAGTCGACGTTGGGGGCGGGCCAGAAGACGTTGCGGCCGATCCGGCCGGCCGAGCTGACCTCGGCGTACCAGGCGGCCTTGACGCTCGGCACGCCGTAGACCTTGCTACCAGGGCCGGCCGCGAGCCGTTCGGCGACCTCGAGCTGGACCATGACGAGCACCGAGCGCAGCGTCGGCACCGTGGCGAGCAGGTGCAGCACGACGGGCACAGCGACGTTGTAGGGCAGGTTGGCCACGAGCGCGGTGGGCTGCGGCTCAGGCAGCTCGGTGACGCGCAGGGCGTCGGTGTGCAGCACCGTCAACCGGTTGGCGAGCTCCGGCGCCATCTCCTCGACGGTCAGCGGCAGCTGGGTGGCCAGTGCGGGGTCGATCTCGACAGCGGTCACGTGCCGCACGTGCGGGAGGAGGGCGAGGGTGAGCGAGCCCAGGCCCGGTCCGACCTCGAGCACCACGTCGTCGGCCCCGACCTCGGCCGCCCGCACGATGCGCCGCACGGTGCCCTTGTCGATGACGAAGTTCTGGCCCCACTGCTTGGTGGGGCGGACCCCGAGGCGGCCGGCGAGGTCGCGGATCTCCGCGGGGCCGAGCAGCACCTCGCCGCCGGGCGCGGGGGCCTCCGACTCGCTCACGACGCCTCCCCCCACGGGCCGTAGACCCGCTCGCTGTTGGCCGAGAGGGCCTCGCACAGCTCGGGCACGCTGACGTTGAGCACGTCCGCCATCACCCGGACCGTGAGCGGGACCAGGTAGGGGGCGTTGGCGCGCCCGCGGTGCGGCGTCGGCGTCAGGTAGGGCGCGTCGGTCTCCACCAGCAGGTGCTCCAGCGGGGTCACCGCCAGGGCGTCACGCAGGGCGCGGGCCGACGTGAAGGTCACGGTGCCGGCGAAGGAGAGGAAGTAGCCGCGGCGCACGCACTCGAGCGCCATCTCCACGTCGCCGGAGAAGCAGTGCAGGACCGTGAGCTCGGGGGCGCCCTCCTCGGCCAGGACGCGCAGGACGTCGTCGTGCGCGTCGCGGTCGTGGATCTGCAGGGCCAGCCCGAGGTCCTTGGCGATCGCGACGTGGCGACGGAAGGCGTGCTCCTGCGCGGCGACCCCCTCGGGACCGGTGCGGAAGAAGTCGAGGCCGGTCTCGCCGACGACCCGGATGCGGGGGTGGCGTGCCAGCTCGGCGATCTCGTCGATCACCTCGTCGAGGTCGCCGGCCTCCTGGTGGCGCGGGGCCTCGTTGGGGTGGATCGCGACGCCGCCGAGGATGGCCGGGTGCTCGTCGACCACGTGCGCGGTCCAGCGGGCGGACGCGATGTCGCAACCGATCTGCACCAGCCGGTCGACCCCCACCGCCGCGGCCTCCTGCACGACCTGCTCGAGCGGCACGGCCGGGGCGTCGTCCCGGCTGATGTCGAGGTGGCAGTGGTTGTCGACCACGGCGATCGGCAGCCGGTCGGGCGCGGGCGGCCGCTCGGCCAGACGGGAGTCGGTCACGGGCGCACCCGCGGGCGGTGCGTCATACCGAGGCCTCCGCGTCGTCGACCAGCCCCAGGCGCGCCCGCTCCTCCTCGACGACCGAGGGGTCGAGCTTGGTGAAGATCGGCGTCGGCCTGGCGACCGGGGCCCCGACCTTCACCGGGCGATGCTCCCAGCGCGGGGCCGAGGAATACTCGCCGGTGATGATTGGGTAGGCCGGGCGGGACGGGTCGTCGAGGTCCTCGACCTCGCGGATCTCCGGCATCGGCTGGAAGACCCCCTCACCGCCGAGCGCCCGGTGGACCGCCGTCGAGCTGTGCGGCAGGTAGGGCGACAGGAGCGTGTTGAGGTCGACGACCGCCTGCGCCAGCACGTGCAGCACGGTCGCGAGGCGCTCGCGCTGGTCCTCGCCCTTGAGCTTGAAGGGCTCGGTGGTCGAGACGTAGGAGTTGGCCTCGCCCACCAGGCGCATCGCCTCGGCGAGGCCCGCCTTCTGCTTGTGCGCGCCGATGTGGCCGCCGACGACGTCGAAGCCGGCCCGGACCTGGTCGAGCAGCGCCCGGTCGACGTCCTCGAGCTCTCCGGCCGGGGGGATCTCGCCGAAGTTCTTGGCGATCATCGAGGCGGTCCGGTTGACGAGGTTGCCCCAGCCGGCGACCAGCTCGGTGTTGGTCCGCTTGAGGAACTCGGGCCAGGAGAAGTCGGAGTCGGCCGTCTCCGGCGCGGCGGCGGAGAGGAAGTAGCGCAGGGCGTCGGGCTGGTAGCGCTCGAGCACGTCCCGCACGTAGATGACGACGCTGCGGGAGGTGGAGAACTGCTTGCCCTCCATCGTGAGGAACTCGCTGGAGACGACCTCGGTCGGCAGGTTGAGCTCGCCGAACGGCCCGACCTCGCCGCCCCGGCTGCCGCGCCCGTTGTGGGCGAGCATCTCGGCGGGCCAGATCTGGGAGTGGAAGGTGATGTTGTCCTTGCCCATGAAGTAGTAGGACAGCGCCTCGGGGTCGTTCCACCACTCGCGCCACCGTTCCGGGTCACCGATCCGGCGCGCCCACTCCACGGAGGCCGAGAGGTAGCCGATGACCGCGTCGAACCAGACGTAGAGCTTCTTGGTGGGGTTGTCCTCCCAGCCGGGCAGCGGGATCGTGATGCCCCAGTCGATGTCGCGCGTCATCGCGCGGGGTCGGATCTCCTCGAGGATGTTCCTGGAGAAGCGGATGACGTTGGGCCGCCACAGGCCGCTCGCCTCGCGCCCGTCGAGCCACTCGCCCAGCGCCTCGGCGAGCGCCGGCAGGTCGAGGAAGAAGTGCTGGGTGTCCTTGAACTCCGGCGTCTCGCCGTTGATCTTGGAGCGCGGGGACAGCAGGTCCGTCGGGTCCAGCTGGTTGCCGCAGTTGTCGCACTGGTCGCCGCGGGCGTCGGTGTAGCCGCAGATCGGGCAGGTGCCCTCGATGAAGCGGTCGGGCAGGGTCCGGCCGGTGGAGGGGCTGATCGCGACCTGCTGGGTCTGCTCGACCATGTAGCCGTTCTTGTGGCAGGCCAGGAACATCTGCTGCACCACGTGGTCGTGGTTGGCCGTGGTCGTGCGGGTGTAGAGGTCGTAGGAGACCCCCAGCGCGACGAGGTCCTCGGCGATGAGCCGGTGGTTGACGTCGATGAACTGCTGCGGGCTCATCCCGGCCTTGTCGGCCTGCACGAGGATCGGCGTCCCGTGCTCGTCGGAGCCGGACACCATGAGGACGTCGTGACCCCGCATCCGCATGTAGCGGCTGAAGACGTCGGAGGGCACGCCGAAGCCGGCGACGTGGCCGATGTGGCGCGGGCCGTTGGCGTACGGCCAGGCGACGGAGGTCAGGACGTGGGTCATGGGGCCACAGTCTAGGTGCGGCTGGTCACGGGACCGGCCGCGTCAGCCCTGCAGGCGCAGCCGGGCCACCGCCTCGCCGTCGTCCAGCTCACCGGTGAGCTCGAAGCCGGCGCCGAGGTAGAACGGCTCGGGACCGCCGGGCGCCTGCACCCAGCTGGTCACGACGGCGGCGTGGCCGGCGGCCCGCAGGTCGTCCAGCCACAGGCCGAGCGCGCGGCTGCCGATGCCGCGGCCCTGGTGCCACCGGTCCACGAGGAACCGCCACAGGTAGGGCTCGGGGGTGCCCGCGTTCACCGCGTCGGCCCACATCAGGAAGCCCACGGGCTCCCCGTCGGCCTCGATGCCGCGCAGCACCGGGACGACAGGGTGGCCGTCCTCGGGCTCGGGGAAGAGCGCGTCGGCGTAGGACCGGCGCACCTTCGCGACGAACCGCTCCTGCGAGCGGTGGGTGCGCAGTCGGCCGTAGTCGCGGAAGTTCTCGTGCGTCAGCTCGACCAGGCGCACCCGGTCCGGCGGCGTCGCCGGCCGGTCGCGCCACGCCCGGCGTTCGTCGGCGCTCATCGAGTAGTAGAGGTTGTCGTCCCACGCGCCGCGCCACCAGAACGACTTCTCCGCCAGGTGCTCGAACGTCATCCCCAGCCGCTCCAGCAGACGGGCCGAGGCCAGGTTCTCCGGGGACAGCTCCCCGACGACGCGGTGGACCCCCAGCCGGTCGACCAGGTCGTCGACGACCGCCGAGACGGCCTCCACGGCATACCCCTGGCGCTGGTGCTCCCGGGCCAGGGTGAAGCCGATCTCGGCGATGCCCCGGTGCTCGTCGAGGCTGACATAGATGTCACCGACGAGCTGCCCGTCCCGCTCGACGGCCAGCTGGGTGCCCTCCCCCGGCACGACGTCGTCGCGGTCCGCGTGCGCCGCCACCAGCTGCTCGGCCCGCTCGCGCGGGTAGGGCAGCTCCCAGTCCTGCAGGCGTGCGACCTCGGGGTCGTTGCGGTATGCCGTGAGCACGTCGACGTCGTCCTCGCGCGGCAGGCGCACGAGGAGCCGCTCGGTGCGCAGAGGGTATGGGGTGTCGCTCACCAGGCCATGGTCCGGTCGGGCGCGCCCGGTGCAACGGGATTGCTGCCGCCGTGCCTCACGAGCCCGGCGGGACGGCCACCAGACCGACGACCCCGGCCGGTCCGGAGATGGTCACGGCGTCCTGGCCCTCCACGTCGGGGGCGAGAGTGGGCTGACCGTCGACGGCGAAGTAGATCTCGGTGCGGTCAGACCACGGCCACCAGTGGTCCCGCCACATCACGACGCCTCCACCGTCACCCGCCGGAGGGCCGTCCGCGTCCGAGACGGTGAGGAACACGCTCCCGTCCTCGTCGAGCAGCTGCGGCCAGCCGTGGGCATCGGTCGACACCTCGTAGGTCTCGCCGAGCAGGACGACGGAGCCGCCGGGCCCCACGGGTGCGCTCCCGGTCCCGGCGACCGGGTCCTCGGCGTACTGCTGCGCGTCGACCTCCCGGCCCACCCCGGCCGGCGAGATCTGCTCCGCCCCGCGGAGCGCGTCCCCGGCCACGCCCGAGCCGAGCCAGACGGCACCCGCGAGCGCGAGCACGCCGACCGCCGTGCCCGCTCCTCCGGCACGTCGGCGGCGCCGGATCTGCCGCCCGCGGGAGACGACGTCCCGGCGGTCCAGGTGCAGCGGCGGGGTGTGCGCGGCAGCTCGGTCCAGCAGCGCGAGGACGTCGCGGGCCGGGGTCTCACGGTCAGACATGCGTCTGCTCTCCTTCCAGCAGCTGGGCGCGCAGACCCCGCAGCCCGTGCATCGTGTAGCTCTTGACGCTGCCCACCCCGATGCCGAGCGTCTCGGCCGTCTGTTTCTCGGACAGGTCGAGGTAGTGCCGCAGCACCACGCACTCCCGCTCGCGCGGGCTCAGCCCCCGCAGCGCCCGGACGAGGTCGACCGTCTGCGGGTCGGTGACCAGCGACGTCTCCGGCGGGTCCTCCGTGAGCACCTCGCGCCGGTGCTTGCGCCAGCGGTCGGTGTGCAGGTTGGCCATCACCCGGCGTGCGAAGGCCAGCGGGTTACCGGTCCGGACCTTGGCCCACCGTGCATAGGTCCGTGCCAGCGCCTCCTGGGCCAGGTCCTCGGCGGCGTGCTGCTCGCCGGTGAGCAACCAGGCAGCGCTCAGCAGGCGGGGCGAGGCGTCATCGAAGAACGCCGCGAACTCCTGCTCGTGCGCCGACCGCATACCGTCTCCTCGCCTGGACCCTCTCACCCTCACAACGTGCCGGGGTCCCGAAAGGTGGGGGCGCGGCGCACGTCCCGGCGGTGGACCTCAGGGGAGCGGGTCGAGCCCGCGACGCTCGAGCCCGGCCCGGATGACCAGTCCCGCCAGCCACGCGGCGCCCAGGACGAACGGCGCGAGACCCATGATGACCAGCTGCCCCAGGCCGAGCAGGTCCCGTTGTCCCGAGACGACCCATCCGGTCCCGAGGAGGCCGCAGGTCAGGGCGCTCGCCAGGACGAGCACGCCCCAGCCCGGGAGCTGGAAGCTGCCCGCCACCCGGAGTGCGAGCAGCAGACCGCCGAGGAGCAGCAGCAGGGCGACTGGAGGCCGGACGAGGGCGGGAAGCACCGACACCGGCCCCACGGCCCACCAGGCGATCGCCGCCACCCACCCCGTGACGGCCGCGACGACCACCCCTGCCAGCAACCTTGCGAGCGCGCCTCCGGCGGTCGGTGTCCCCACGCGCTCAGGCTAGCGCCGAACGGGTCGGTCACGGGGCTCTGACGCGGGACACGCGGACGGGTCCTGCAGGGGCTAGCCTGACCGTCGTGCTCGACCACGTCACCGCCGTCCGCTACGTCACGCCCCTGCGCGAGGGCGGCTCGATGCCCGGGCTGGTGGAGGGCGCGGACCTCGGGACCTACGTGGTGAAGTTCCGCGGCGCCGGGCAGGGCCTGAAGGTCCTCGTCGCCGAGGTCGTCGTCGGCGAGCTGGCGCGGGCGCTGGGCCTGCCGGTCCCCCGCCTGGTGACGATCGACCTGCCGCCGGCGATGGCACGCTACGAGGCCGACGAGGAGGTGCAGGACCTGCTCAACGCCTCGCCCGGCACCAACCTGGGCGTCGACCTGCTGCCGGGCGCGCTGGGCTACGACGGGTCGCGGCCGCCGGACGCGGCGCTGGCCTCGCGGATCCTGTGGCTGGACGCGTTCACCGCCAACGTCGACCGCACGTGGTCCAACCCCAACCTGCTGACCTGGCACCGGCGGACCTGGCTCATCGACCACGGGGCAGCGCTGTACTTCCACCACTCCTGGCCCAGCCGCGCGCCGGACGCAGGGCGTTTCGCCGCGCAGCCCTTCCGGGTGGGCGCCGACGACCACGTCCTCGGCGGCCTCGCGACGGACCTGCCGGGCGCCCACGCAGAGCTGGCGCCCCGCATCGACGCCGACCTGGTCGCGGGCGTGCTCGACCAGGTGCCCGAGGAGTGGCTGGAGACCACCGACCACCTGCCGGACGCGGCCGCCGTGCGCACGGCATACCTCGAGCATCTGCTGGCCCGCGTGCGGACGCCAGACGTCTGGCTCCCGGGAGGTGCCGCATGACCGTCGACTACCAGTACGTCGTGCTGCGGCTCGTGCCCCGTGTGGAGCGCGAGGAGTTCATCAACGTGGGCGTGGTGCTCTACAGCCAAGAGGCGGAGTTCCTCCGGGGCGCCTTCGCGCTGGACGACGACCGCGCGCTGGCGCTCGACCCGGACCTGGACCTTGAGGCGGTGCGCTCCGCGCTGGAGACGGTATGCCGTGTCGCCGGTGGCGAGCACTCGCCCAGCACCCCGCGGCTGGACCGGCTGGGGCCGAGGTTTGGGTGGCTGAGCGCCCCGCGCAGCACGATCGTGCAGCCCGGGCCGATCCACGGCGGCACGACGGAGGACCCGGCGGCGACGCTGGAGCACCTCGTGCAGGTGCTGGTCAGGCGCTGAGCCGCCGGGTGGTGCCCGTCCCGTGAGAGTCGTCCCGTGGAAGTGCAGCCATGCTCGCCACTTCCACGGGACCGTCATGACGCAGGCGACTCAGTCCCCGCCGACGTCCGTCCGCCAGGTGCGGACCACCAGGTCGAGGTCGGCGACGTCGTGCGTGGCCGTGGGCGTGAGCTCGCCCTCGACGTCACCGACCCGCGGCCCAGGAGCACCGGCAGGGTGGACGGCGACCAGTGTCAGCTCTGCGGCGTCCGGACCGCCGGTGAGACGCAGCACGTCGTCGCCGGTACGGCCGGCCTGCAGCTCCTCAGGGTCCGTCGAGCCCTGCGGGTAGAGCAGCCACACGCCCTGGTCCGCCGCGACGGTGACGACCGCCCCCGGGTCGATGACCACATGGGCCGAGACGGCACTGCCGGCCAGCGCCCAGCTGTTCGCGGCGTCCCCCGACCCTCGCTGCACGGCCCCGCCCAGAACGACGGAGCGGCCCTGCTGCGCCAGGCTCACGCTCACCCGCAGGACCGTCAGGGGCTGGCCGCCCAGCTCGACGACGTCCTGGTCCAGGACGGCCTCGGGTGCGGGGCGGACCTGCCCGTCCGACTCCCCGACCAGGGGCACAAACGCCTCACCGGCACCGGTACCCGGCACCACCAGGTAGTCCGCACCCGACCAGGACGCCCCGGCGTAGTGCCGGACACCTCCGAGGGAGCCGTCGTCGAGCCGCTCCAGCGGGCCACCGTCGTGGGGCACCGGCTCGCCGTCCAGCAGACGCATCTCCACGCCACCGACCGTGGTGACCGGAGGCGTCCAGCGCTCGATCTCCCCGCCGACCTGGTGTCCTGCGCCAGCCACCTCGGCCCCGTCCGCCGCATCCACCGTCATCAGCGTCAGCAGCGTGCCGTCCGGCAAGGCCACCTGGGCGACGTCGCTCGGGACGGCCCACCCGGGGAGGCCGTCAGCCCCGACCAGCTCGACACGGCTCGCCGTCAGGACGGCCGGCCCCGGGTCCCAGCCGCTGGCGACCACCACGGTGCTGCCGTGCACGGCACGCGAGACCACACCGTCCCCCAGCTCCTCGGGGGTCAGCTCGACCGGGACCGTGCCCGTCCGGTCCTGGAGCGTCAGCCCCCCGGCGCCGTCCTCGTCCGGCACGACGGTCAGCTGTCCGCCACCGACCGTGTCGAGCGCCACAAGGTCCGCGAGGTAGGCGTCGAGGGGGTAGGTCGCGTCGTCGAGGGTGAAGGTCACGTCGGGCACGACGTCGCCCTCGGCGGCCGTCAGCACCACCTCCCGCCCGTCCAGTGCGGCGCTGTCGACCTCCTCGCCGTCGGCGAGGCCCATGCGGTCCAGCTCGGCACCTTCGGGCAGCACCGTCACGGCACCTCCTCTGCCGTCCTCGGAGAAGGCGAAGGACGCGGGCTGAGCCGGCCAGTGGCCCAGCTGCTCGAGGAACGGGGAGTCCTGGCCGTCGACCGCATACCCCCAGACGCCGCGCTCGCGGTCCGACCACGCGAGGGCACGCACCCCACCGGCCCGCAGGACCTCCGAGCCGACCGCCGTCCCCGCCAGGGACACGACCTCGTCCTGCCCGACGAGATAGACGTCGCGGACCGCCTGCGGCAGCGGCACGACGTCGCCCGCCCACACGGCGTACGCGAGCTCCTCGTCCGCCACCTGCGTGCGCTGCACGGTCGCGGGCCCGCCCGGGTCGAGCGGGCCCACGAGCGGCACCGACGCGACGACGCCCTCGGGCTCGGCCCACACGGCGACGGTCATGCGCTCGCCGGCGAAGACCTCGAGACCGGGGACGGGTGACTGCGCCGGGACCTCCTCCACCACCTCGCCCCCGTCGGAGAGGGTGAGAGTCACCGGGCCGTCCGACGTCACGCGTCCGAGCCGCGCGTCGTAGGCGTGGGCGACCTGGTCCTGGTCGATGGTCTGCAGGCCGGTGAAGAGGGCGGCGTCGACGGTCTCGCCCTCCTCCCAGACGCTCGTGGCCGGCTGGATCTCGGTCGTGCCGAGCAGCGTCCCGTCGCCCCCGGCCAGCCCGCTCCAGACGGCTGCGACGAGCGCCGCGGTGCCCAGGGCGCCACCGATCCCGACGGCCCGCCGACGCCGGACGCGGCCCTTGCCCGCCGCAAGCATGTCGTCGCCGGTGACGTGCATCTGCGGCGCGTGGTTGACGGCGCGGTCCAGCATCTCGGCGAGCTGGCGGTCAGACATGGCGCTCCTCCTCGATCCTGTCGGCGAGCAGCGGGCGCAGACCCGCAAGACCCTTGGACGGGTAGCTCTTCACCGACCCGACGCTGATCCACAGCGTCGCGGCGGTGTCCTTCTCGGACAGGTCCAGGTGGTGGCGCAGCACCACGCACTCGCGCTCGCGCGGCGACAGCGCCTGCAGGGCGCGGACGAGGTCGGTGGTCATCGGGTCGGAGGTGTATGCCGTCTCCGGCACCTCGTCGCGCAGCACCTCCCGCCGTCGCGACCGCCACCGGTCGGTGTGCAGGTTGGACAGCACGCGGCGGGCGTAGGCCAGCGGCTGGCCGCCCCGGACCTTGCGCCAGCGGACGTAGACCCGCACGAACGTCTCCTGCACGAGGTCCTCCGCGGCGTGCGGCTCCCCGGTCAGCAGCCAGGCGTAGGCCAGGAGGGTCGAGCGTGACGCGTCGACGAACTCGACGTACGCCCCGTCGTCCTCGCTGCTGCCCACCCGTGCCTCCTCGGCGTCATCCTGCCCTGTCCTCGCACCGGTAACGGAGCACGGTGGTCAAAGGTTGGGGCCGTCCGGGCACCGGAGACCGGCTCGTGCCGGAACCTCCCGCGCGCGAGCCGGTGTCCCCGGCAGGACTCAGAGGCCGGTGTCGAGCCGGATGACGCCCCGGGTGAGGGGGTGCGGCGTGACGTCGCCCTCGCCCGCGACACCCACCCCGCGGACCGTCTCGCCCTCCCCGACGACCCCGCGGTCCAGGCCCAGGACCACGAGCGGGCGGCCGTCGAAGAGCGCGCCGACGGTGGCGGCCTCCACCTCGACCCACCGCTCGTCGCCGTCGGTGCCGACGAGGACGCGGAGGTCCTCGACGTCCGCGTCGGGCTGCCAGCCCGGGACGACGACGGCGTGGCCGCCCAGGGTCGGCACGGTGAACGCCGTCCCGTCCTGCAGGTCCTCGGCGGGGATGAGCGTGTAGTCCTCACCCCGGCGCAGCTCGAGCGCCTCGGGCTGCGCGGTGACGAGGACCTGCCCGCTGCCGACGGCCAACGGTCGGCCCGTGTCCTGGGCGTAGCTCTCCAGGACGTGCTCCTCACCGTCCAGCGTGAACCGGACCTGCGGGACGGTTTCGGTCAGGCTCGGGTCGGCGGCCATCACGGCGGTGTGCGAGCCGAGCGGCGTCGACGCCAGGGTCGCGGTGCCCGGGGTGACCTCCAGATCTGTCGCACCGGGCGGCAGCACACCCAGCGACGTGGTCACGAGCGACCCTCCCAGCCACCCGGTCAGGCCGGAGCCCGACACGAGCCGCGCCACGTGAGGGGGCCCGAGGTGCTCGCCGAGCGGGGTCGCACCCCACACCCCCCGCGCCTCGTCCAGCATCACGAGCGCCTCCGAGCCGTTGACGCCCATCCTCGTGCTCGCCACCGGCGCGCCGCTGGCGGAGTGTGCTGCGGTCTCGTCGTACCAGTACAGCTCCTCCAGCGCAGCGGTGGCACCGGGGACGAACTCGGCGACGGCATAGCGCACGAGGGCGCCGTCGACCTCCGCCGTCCCGCCCTGGCCTGCGTAGACCCCCGGGGACCACAGCGGGGTCTCGCCGAGGCTGCCCTGCGGCGACTCCCACACCGCCACCCTCAGTCCCTCGACGCCGAAGACCAGCACGTCACCGGGGCCGTCCTGCGCCGGCAGCGGCTCGAGCTGCTCTCCGTCACGGGTGAGCACGAGCTCGGGGAAGGCATCCCCCTCGGCGCTGCGCAGCTCGCCCGTCCAGTGGACCCGGTCGGACTCGTGGACGGGGTTCGGCTCGTTGTCGAACAGGTCGACGGCCACCCCGTCCTGCCAGCTGACCGAGGCCGGCACCGGGTCGCCGGTGGCGGCGAACGGGTTGAGCGGTCCACCCAGCCACAGGGCACCCACGAGAGCCAGCGAGCCGACGCCCGCGGCTGCGGAGGTGCGACGGCGGTGCACCTTGCGGCGTCCCCGGGCGATGACGGCGTCCGGCTCGACGGACATGACGGGCGCGAGTTCGTCGGCGCGGTCGAGCAGGACGAGGGCGGAGCGGTCGAGGTCGTCAGACATGGTTCGGTTCCCCTTCGGTCAGGGCGGCGCGCAGGGCGGCCAGCCCGCGTGAGGTCGAGCTCTTGACCGTGCCGGTCGAGACGCCGAGCGTCGCCGCGGCGTCCTTCTCGGACAGGTCGAGGTAGTGGCGCAGGACCACGCACTCGCGCTCGCGGCGCGGCAGGTCCTGCAGAGCCCGGGCCAGGTCGAGGTCGAGGCCCAGGGCGGCCTGGGGCCCAGGAGCGGGGTCCGTGTCCGGCACGGTGTCCGTGAGCACCTCGCGACGGCTCTTGCGCCACCGGTCGGTGTGCAGGTTGACGAGCACGCGGCGGGCGTAGGCGGTGGGGTTGTCGACCCTCGCCCGCCGCCAGTGAACGTAGACCCGCGCCAGCGACTCCTGCACCAGCTCCTCGGCGACGTGCGGGTCGCCGCAGAGCATCCACGCCGAGGTGAGCAGGCGCGGGGAGGCCGCCCGGACGAAGTCCGCGAAGCCCTCCTCCTGGTCCTTCTTCATCTCACCTCGCGTCGTCCGGTCCGTCGTCGGTGGTCCGTCCCCCTGCGACGGACCCATCCTCCCAACGGCCCGGCATGCCGAAAGGTTGAGCGGCGCGGGCCGTCGCCGCACCCGGAGG
Source organism: Ornithinimicrobium humiphilum (assembly GCF_006716885.1). Taxonomy (NCBI): domain Bacteria; kingdom Bacillati; phylum Actinomycetota; class Actinomycetes; order Micrococcales; family Ornithinimicrobiaceae; genus Ornithinimicrobium; species Ornithinimicrobium humiphilum. The sequence continues at coordinate 569,804 of NZ_VFPU01000001.1, read as the reverse complement.
GACTCGTGCCGAGCGGGGAACAGGCACCGCACACCCCGTGGTTGTATGGGGCGACCGCCCTCCGCCGGAGGGTGGCCGACACGAAAGCGAGGCACGCATGCTCGCTGCACTGACCGGGGCGGGGCTCTCCGCGGCGGCGGGGCTGAACGCCTACATCCCCTTCCTCCTTGTGGCGCTGGTCGCGAGGTTCACGGATGTGATCAACCTTCCGGCGCAGTACGCCTGGATCGAGTCGTGGTGGGCCATCGGCATCGCCGCCGTGCTGCTGCTCTCCGAGGTGGTCCTGGACAAGGTGGCGCTCGTCGACCACATCAACGACGCGGTCGGCACGTTCGTGCGCCCCGCGACGGGCGGACTGATCTTCGCCGCCACGACGGCCGCCGAGGACTTCGAGCAGAGCTCGTCCTTCATGGCCGCCAACCCGTGGATCGGGGTGCTGCTCGGCATCATCACGGCCGGCATCGTGCACACCGGCAAGGCCGTGACCCGACCGGTCGTCAACGTCGGCACGGGGGGCCTGGGCACCCCCGTGGTCTCCGCCGCGGAGGACGGCGCGTCGGTGACCCTGTCGCTGGTGGCGATCTTCCTGCCGGCGCTCGTGATCTTCCTGCTGCTGCTCCTGCTGTGGGGCGGCGTCGCCCTCTGGCGGCGGCGCTGGTCCAGGCGCCGCGAGCGCGACCGGATCATGAGCGAAGCGGGCTACGACTGACGGGTACTGGCTGCTGGGCCCCGTCGTAAAAGTGATATCATTCAGTTATCACCGCTACGAAGGGGTAACCACCATGAGCACGAACGTTCCCGCACCCGCCGTCGACGAGTCGATGGGTGGTGACCCGGCCGGCCGCCCCGTGGGGGTGGACGGCACCCGCGTCGACATCTCCGAGCGCCCGGCGTGGTCCGTCGACGGATTCCTCGCCCTGGTGGTCGCCCTGGCGGTCCTGGGCGTCGGGGGCTGGCAGTTCGTCCTGGGCGCGATCGCCAACGACGCCGGCGAGGGCGGTGTGCCGCAGCTCGTCGGCGGCGGCGCCGTCACCCTCCTGGGCATCCTGCTGCTCGCCTCGCTGACGATCATCGCGCCCGGCCAGACCAAGGTCGTCCAGTTCTTCGGGCGCTACTTCGGCACCGTCCGCAAGCCTGGCCTGCGCATGGTCGTGCCGCTGAGCACCCGCAAGACCGTCTCGGTGCGCGTCCACAACTTCGAGACCAACGAGCTCAAGGTCAACGACGCCGACGGCAACCCGATCAACATCGCCGCGATCGTGGTCTGGCAGGTGGCCGACACCGCCAAGGCGACCTTCGCCGTGGAGGAGTACGAGGACTTCGTGGCCGTCCAGGCCGAGTCGGCGCTGCGCCACGTGGCGATGAGCCACCCCTACGACAACGACGCCACCGAGGTCACGCTGCGCGGCGACACCGACGTCATCTCCCGCGAGCTCGCGGCCGAGGTCGCCGAGCGGATCATCCTTGCCGGCCTGGAGGTCATCGAGGTGCGGATCTCCGCCCTGGCCTACGCCCCCGAGATCGCCCAGGCGATGCTCCAGCGCCAGCAGGCCTCGGCGATCATCGCGGCCCGCGAGAAGATCGTCGACGGCGCGGTCGGCATGGTCGACAGCGCCCTGCGCCAGCTCGAGGCCCAGGACATCGTCGAGCTCGACGACGAGCGCAAGGCCGCCATGGTCTCCAACCTGCTGGTGGTGCTCTGCTCCGAGCGGGGCACGACCCCCGTCGTCAACACGGGGTCGCTCTACACCTGACGGGTGAGCAGCGTGGACGACGACATCGGAGCCACCGAGGAGCCGCGGCAGCGGCGGCCGAAGCCGCAGCGCAAGTCCGTCCTGCTGCGGCTCGACCCCGCCGTGCACGAGGCGCTGCAGCGCTGGGCCGCGGACGAGCTGCGCTCCGTCAACGCCCAGATCGAGATGGTGCTGCGCGACGCCCTGCGCTCGGCGGGACGGGCGCCCCGCGACGCGGACCCCCTGCCCCGGCGCGGCCGCCCGCCGAAGGACGCGGCGTCGCAGGACGGGCCGCATGAGGACGGCTGAGCGACGTCAGACCAGGGCTTCCCGCTCGCGCTGCAGCGACGCGGGCTTGAGCACCGCGGCCGTCGTGCCGCAGACGGTGACGAGCGCGAGCAGGCTGAGGCCGAGCATGAGCACCGAGGCCACGACGAGCTGCCAGACGCTGAGCACGGGGGAGACCGAGGACGCCCACGCGGCGGTCGAGCCGAAGGCCCCCATCAGGGAGACGATCGCGGCGATGCCGCCGAGCCCCGCCTCGCGCCGGGCGTTGAGCCCCCAGCCGAGAGCGGTCGCGGCCACGCCCCCGGCGAGTGCGGCGCCGGCGGCCCAGAGGATGCCCGAGCTCGTGTAGGAGTCGGGATGGCCGACCAGCCCGGTCGTCAGGGCGTAGCTGCCGACCATCGCGGCCAGCAGGCCTCCGACCAGCCCGGCGGCGATCGCCCGCCAGTTGATGTGCAGCAACGACGTCCTCGCTTCCCCGCCTCTCCGTCGAGACGACGTGCACAGTCTGCCGCACGCGACCCCTCGGTGGGAGGGTCGAGAGTTGGAACCGGCTAGCGGGCCGCGACCGTCGCGGCGTAGATCTCCTTGACCGGCAGGCCGGTGCGGGCGGACAGCTCGCGGCAGACGTCCTTGAGACGCTCGCCCCCGGCGACCCGCTCGAGCACCTCGGGCAGCACGTCCTCGACCGCGACCGCCGGACCGGCGGCAGGGTCGGCGCCGGAGACGACGACGGTGATCTCGCCCTTGACCCCCTCCTCGGCCCAGGCGGCGAGTTCGCCGAGGCCGCCCCGGCGGACCTCCTCGTAGGTCTTGGTGAGCTCCCGGCAGACGGCCGCCGGGCGGTCCTCGCCCAGGGCCTGCGCCATCGCGGCGAGGGTGGCGGCCAGCCGGTGCGGAGCCTCGAAGAAGACCATCGTGCGCGGCTCCGCCGCCAGCGCGGCCAGGGCCCGGGCTCGCTCCCCCGGCTTCCGCGGCAGGAACCCCTCGAAGCAGAACCGGTCGACCGGCAGCCCAGAGACCGCCAGTGCCATGAGCACCGCCGACGGGCCGGGGACGCAGGTGACCGGCAGGTCCTGCTCGACGCAGGCGGCCACGAGTCGGTAGCCCGGGTCGGAGACCGACGGCATACCCGCGTCGGTGACGAGGAGGACCCTGGCCCCGCCGGCGATGCGCTCGACCAGCTCCGGGGTGCGGGAGGCCTCGTTGTGCTCGTGATAGCTGACGACCTCGCCGCCGACGACGACGCCGAGCCGGTCGGTGAGGCGCCGCAGCCGGCGGGTGTCCTCGGCCGCGACAACGTCGGCGCCGACGAGCTCCTCGACCAGGCGCGGACTCGCGTCGCGGGCGTCGCCGATGGGGGTGGCGGCGAGGACGAGCGCTCCGGTGGTCATGGCCTCAACCTAGACGACGACCCCCTGCCCGACGGGGTCGGGCAGGGGGTCGTCGACGGTGCGGGGATGCTCAGCGGCCGTAGCCCGCGCGCCGCAGGTCGGCGTTCATCTGGGAGATGACGTTGAGCGGGATGCCCTTGGGGCAGGCACGGGTGCACTCGCCGAGGTTGGTGCAGCCGCCGAAGCCCTCCGAGTCGTGCTGCTCGGTCATGGCCGCGACGCGGCTCCAGCGCTCGGGCTGGCCCTGCGGCAGCTCGCCGAGGTGGGTGATCTTGGCACCCATGAACAGCGAGGCCGAGCCGTTGGGGCAGGCCGCGACGCAGGCGCCGCAGCCGATGCACTCGGCGGCCATGAAGGCGCGGTCGGCGTTCTCCTTCGGGACCGGGGTGGCGTGCGCGTCCGGGGCGGAGCCGGTGTTGGCGGAGATGTAGCCGCCCGCGGCGATGATGCGGTCGAACGCGCCGCGGTCGACGACGAGGTCCTTGATCACCGGGAACGGGTCGGCGCGCCAGGGCTCGATGACGATCTCGTCGCCGTCCTTGAAGGACCGCATGTGGAGCTGGCAGGTCGTGGTGCGCTCCGGGCCGTGGGCCTCGCCGTTGATGACGACGCCGCACATGCCGCAGATGCCCTCGCGGCAGTCGGAGTCGAACGCGACCGGCTCCTCGCCCTTCTCGGTGAGCTGCTCGTTGAGCAGGTCGAGCATCTCGAGGAAGGAGCTGTCCTCGGACACGCCGTCGACGTCGTAACGGACCATCCGGCCCGGCGCGGAGGGGTTCTCCTGGCGCCAGATGCTGAGGGCAAGCTTCACTTGTAGCTCCTCTGCTTGAGCTCGATGAATTCGTAGACCAGGTCTTCCTTGTGCAGGATCGGGGCGCTCTCGTCGCCGCCCCACTCCCAGGCCGCGACGTAGGCGAACTCGTCGTCGTGACGCAGCGCCTCCCCGTCCTCGGTCTGGGACTCGGCGCGGAAGTGACCGCCGCAGGACTCGCGACGGTGGAGGGCGTCGATGCACATGAGCTCGCCGAGCTCGAGGAAGTCGGCCACGCGGCCGGCGCGCTCGAGGGTCTGGTTGAGGCCCTCGGGGGTGCCGAGCACGCGCACGTTGGACCAGAAGTCCGCGCGCAGCGCCCGGATCTCCTCGATCGCCTCGCGCAGGCCCTCCTCGGTGCGCTCCATGCCGCACTTCTCCCACATGATCTTGCCGAGCTCCTTGTGGTAGGAGTCGACGCTGCGGGTGCCGTTGATCGACATGAAGCGATCGATGCGCTCCTGCACCTCGCGCTGGGCCTGCACGACCGCCGGGTGGTCCTCCGAGAGCTTCTCGAAGGGGCCCTTGGCCAGGTAGTCGCGGATGGTGTTGGGCAGCACGAAGTAGCCGTCGGCGAGGCCCTGCATCAGCGCCGAGGCACCGAGGCGGTTGGCGCCGTGGTCGGAGAAGTTGGCCTCGCCGGTGACGAACAGGCCGGGGATGGTCGACTGCAGGTCGTAGTCGACCCACAGGCCGCCCATCGTGTAGTGCACGGCCGGGTAGATGCGCATCGGCACCTGGTAGGGGTTCTCGCCGGTGATGCGCTCGTACATGTCGAAGAGGTTGCCGTACTTGGCGCGCACGGCGTCCTCGCCCAGCCGGGCGATGGCGTCGGCGAAGTCGAGGTAGACACCCCGGCGCACGCCGTCGACGGCCGGGCCCACGCCGCGGCCCTCGTCGCACATGTTCTTGGCCTGCCGGGAGGCGATGTCGCGGGGCACGAGGTTGCCGAAGCCCGGGTAGATGCGCTCCAGGTAGTAGTCGCGGTCCTCCTCGGGGATGTCCCGCGGGTCCTTGTCGCAGTCCTCGGCGCGCTTGGGCACCCAGATGCGGCCGTCGTTGCGCAGCGACTCGCTCATCAGCGTGAGCTTGGACTGGTGACCGCCCGACTGCGGGATGCAGGTCGGGTGGATCTGCGTATAGCAGGGGTTGCCGAAGTAGGCACCCTTGCGGTGCGCGCGCCAGGCCGCCGTGACGTTGGAGCCCATCGCGTTGGTGGAGAGGAAGAAGACGTTGCCGTAGCCACCGGTCGCCAGCACGACGACGTCGGCCAGGTGGGTCTCGATCTCGCCCGTGACCAGGTCGCGGGCGATGATGCCGCGGGCCCGCGGGCCGTCGCCCTCGTCGACGACGATGACCTCGAGCATCTCGTGGCGGGAGTACATCTTCACGGTGCCGGCGCCGACCTGCCGCTCCAGCGCCTGGTAGGCGCCGATGAGCAGCTGCTGGCCCGTCTGGCCGCGGGCGTAGAACGTGCGGGAAACCTGCACACCGCCGAAGGAGCGGTTGTCGAGCAGACCGCCGTACTCGCGGGCGAAGGGCACGCCCTGCGCGACGCACTGGTCGATGATGTTGGCGCTGACCTCGGCCAGCCGGTAGACGTTGGTCTCGCGCGAGCGGTAGTCGCCGCCCTTGACCGTGTCGTAGAAGAGGCGGTGGACCGAGTCGCCGTCGCCCTTGTAGTTCTTGGCGGCGTTGATGCCGCCCTGGGCTGCGATGGAGTGCGCGCGGCGCGGGCTGTCCTGGTAGCAGAAGGACTTGACGTTGTAGCCCGCCTCGCCCAGGGTCGCGGCGGCCGAGGCGCCGGCCAGACCGGTGCCGACGATGATCACGTCGAGCTTGCGGCGGTTGGCGGGGTTGACGAGCGCGGCGTCGAACTTGCGCTGGGTCCACATCTGCGAGATGTCGACCCCCTTGGGCGCCTTGGTGTCGGCGATGGGCTCGCCCTCGCGGTAGAGCCCGTCGATCAGCGTGTCTGTCATGTCTCTGCGGGTCCTTAGTCGACGAGGCCGAACAGGATGGCGAACGGCGGGATGAGGAAGCCGACGACGATGATCGTCGTGACCACGATCGAGGTCAGGCGGATCTGCTCGGCCCGGCGCAGGGAGGTGTTGAGGCCGAGGGTCATGGCGGCGCCCCAGATGCCGTGGAGCAGGTGCATGCCGAGGAAGATCATGGCCAGGGCGTAGATCGCCACGCCCCACCAGTGGCCGAAGCTGTCGATGACGCGCGCGGCCGGGCTGGCGTGCGCCTCGCCGATCGTCACCGTCTGCCAGGTGAAGTGCATGAGGTGGAAGATCACGAAGGCGAGGATCGCCAGGCCCCCCCAGCGCATGGCCTTGGCGTAGAAGTTACCGTAGCCGCTGCGCTTCTTGACGTAGCGGGTGGTGCGGGCCTGCTGGGCCCGGCGCCACAGCGCCATACCCGTCCAGACGTGCGCGACCACGGCCACGATCAGGCCGACGCGCAGCACCCAGAGCAGACCCTTCTCCGGGAGCATCGGCTCGCCGAAGGTGCGGATGTGGTGGGCGTACTCGTCGAACGCCTCCCTCCCCGACAGGATCATCAGGTTGCCGTACATGTGCAGCAACAGGTAACCGATGAAGAACAGTCCGCTGGCCGCCATGACCGTCTTCAGCACGATGCTGGAGGTCACCTTGCGGTCGGCGCGCGCAGGAAGGGTTGATGTGGCCACGGGGGCAGGTTACTACCCGTGACGCACGGGAAGGTCAGCGACCTCCCAGCACCTACGATGGCCGTCATGGAGTTGTTGCGGGCACGGCTGCTCGGGCCGGAGCCCCGCACCCTGGTGCGCTCGAACCGGATCGCGTGGGTGGGGATCCTCCTGGTGACCGTCGTCGGCGGCGCCCTGCGGCTGTGGCGCCTGGGCCATCCGGGCCGCCTCGTCTTCGACGAGACCTACTACGTGAAGCAGGCCTGGTCGCTGCGGCTCTACGGCCACGAGCGCGAGATCAAGGACGCGATCGAGGACCCCAACGCCCTCTTCACGAACGGCACGATGGACATCTGGGACGACGTCCCCGATCTCGTCGTCCACCCACCCGTCGGCAAGTGGATGATCGCGCTCGGCGAGATGCTCCTCGGCCCGGACTCCCCCACCGGCTGGCGGCTGTCGTCGGCCGTCGTGGGCACGCTGTCGATCCTCGTCCTGGGGCGGATCGCCTGGCACCTGTGGCAGAACGCCCTCCTGGCGATCAGCGCGGCCGCCCTCCTCGCGATGGACGGGCACCACTTCGTGCAGTCGCGGATCGGGCTGCTCGACATCTTCGTCATGTGGTGGGCGCTGCTGGCCTTCCTCTTCCTGCTCCTCGACCGTGAGCAGGGCCGGAGGCGGCTGGCCACCCGCTGGGGACCCTGGCTGGAGCGGGTGCGCGCCGACCCGGCCCCCACCTCGACCGTGCGCCGGTGGGTGCGGCGCTGGGGGCCGGGACTCGGCGTGCGCTGGTGGCGGATCGCGGCGGGGGTCAGCCTGGGGCTGTGCATCGGCACCAAGTGGTCGGGCCTCTACTTCCTGGCGGTCTTCGGGCTGATGACCGTCTGGTGGGACCTCGGGGCGCGCCGCACCGCCGGGGCCCGAGGCTGGTTCGTCGGCGGGGCGGTGCGCGACGGCATACCCGCGTTCCTGGCGATGGTGCCCGTCGCCCTGGTCACCTACGTCACCACCTGGACCGGCTGGTTCGTCACCGACAAGGGCTGGAAGCGGAACTGGGCGGTCGACCACCCGGCCGGCCCGGGCTCGCTCGCGGCGCTCGTGCCCGACCCGCTGCGCTCGCTGTGGGCCTACCACGTGGAGATGATGACCTTCCACGTCGGGCTGCAGAACGAGCACGCCTGGAAGTCCAACCCGTGGAGCTGGAGCGTGCAGTGGCGCCCCACGCTCTTCTACGCCGAGTGGCCCACGCGGGGCGAGAAGGGCTGCGAGGCCGCCAGCTGCGTGGAGTACATCGCCTCGCTCGGCAACCTCTTCGTGTGGTGGGGCGCCACGCTCGGCCTGCTCGTCGTGGCCTTCCTGTGGCTGCTGCGTCGCGACTGGCGCGCGGGCGCGGCCCTCTCCGGGGTGGTGGCGGGATGGTTCCCGTGGTTCCTCTACCAGACCCGCACGATCTACAGCTTCTACGCGGTGGCCTTCGTGCCGTGGCTCGTGCTCGTCGTGGTCTGCTGCCTCGGGCTGGTGCTCGGCCGGGCCGACGCGTCGCCGGAGCGGCGCCGGTGGGGCGCGGTCGCCGTCGTCGTCTACGTGGTGCTGGCGACCGCGTGGTTCGTCTGGTACTTCCCCGTGCACACGGCGCAGGTCATCCCGCGCTCGGAGTGGAACCTGAGGCTGTGGTTCGACTTCTGGACCTGACGGACCGTCAGGCGTCGAGCCCCATGGCCTCGGCGATCTTCAGGTGCGGGGCCCCCTCCTGCGCCCGTCCGGCGCGCTGCAGGGTGCGCGCGAGCATGAGGTGGGCGTAGGCGTCGCTGGGCCAGCGCTCGATCATCGAGCGCAGCACCTCCTCCGCCCGGCCGAGGGCGGCGGCGTAGTAGTAGGAGCGCGCCAGCAGCAGGGCGACCTCGGCGTTGTGGGGCTCGGCCTCCACCAGGGGCTCGAGCAGCGCGGCCGCGCGGCTGTAGCTCTTCGTCTCGAAGAGGAAGGTGGCGCGGTCGTAGCGGGCGTGGTCGTCGAGGTCGCCGTCGTCCGGGATCCCGACGGGCCCGTCCCCCTGGCCGAGGCCGCGCAGCATCTCCTCGAAGTCGCTCATACGAACGACTACGTCAGGAGGTCCTCCAGCATTCCCGGTGTCGCCCGGCGGGCCAGGCGGACGGCCAGCTCCACGGGGATGTCGGGAGCCGTGACCTGCTCGGCGCCGGCGGCCGTCGTGGCGACCAGGTCGCACAGGTCGCGGCGGCGCTGGAAGAAGGACTGCTGCACCACCCAGCCGATGACTCCGGCCACCTCGAGCACCTCACGGGTGCGGATGAAGGCGCCGGTCTGGACGACGAGGTGGCGTTCGGTCAGTCCGTGGCCGAGGTTGCGCCAGGCGCTCTCGGCGACGACCACGTTGAGCAGCCCGAGGACGGCCAGGACCGCCAGCGGCGTCCACCCGGGTATGCGGTCGAACCACCAGACGTCGGTCACCCACGTGGGGACGGCGACGAGCGCGGCGAGGATCAGGGTGCCCCACTGGTGACGGACGTGGATGCGCCGGCGGGCCGCGGGGCCGTGCCCGGTGAGCGCCATGCTCAGCGGCCCGGTCTCCTCGAGCAGCTCGTGGCCCACGGCGGTCACGACCTCGCGCGGGGCCGGTGGCAGCACCTTGATCGTGCCGCCGGTGCCCACGCCCGTGGCGATCGCGGTCAGCTCGGCGCCGCGGACGAGCCGCAGCAGGAAGGGCTCGCCCATCCGCGCACCGCGGACCTTGGCCCGCTCCACGGTCTGGCTGTGGGTGGTGAGCAGCCCGCGGGTGATGCGCAGGTTGCCGTTCGGTTCGCGCACGACGCGCAGGTTCCACCAGGTGAGGACGTAGCTGAGCGTGGAGACCACCACCCAGCCCACGACGATCGCCAGCAGCGCGGCCACGAGCAGCAGGAGCACGGCCTGGGCGACCACCCACTGCCAGGCCTGCTCGGCGACCTCGAGCTCGTAGATCGGCAGGTCGTCCCCGAACTGCGAGAGCACACCGGCGACACCGGCGACCACGACGAGGCTGGAGAGGCTGAACGGCGCGAACCGCAGCCAGCTCCAGTCGATGCGGGCCAGCTCGACCTCGTCCTGGCGGAGCGGGGGCGCCTCCTCGGCCACCTGCTCGCCGTGCGACGTCTCCACCGGCGCCGCGGGACCGTCCTCGGCCTCCGTCGCGCGCTGCAGCAGGTAGGTCCGCAGCTCGGTGGCCTGCGCGGTGCTGACGCCGTCGAGCTCGATCCTGGTCGAGTCGACGCCGGTGCCGACCTTGACCTTGGCCAGCCCGAGGACCCGGTGCAGCGGGGACGACTCGATGTCGACGCTGCGGACGCGGTCGAGGGGGGCGGTGAGGATGCGCCGGCTCAGCAGGCCCGTGCGCAGCTGCAGCTGCTCGTCGGTGAAGCGGTAGCGGGTGATGAACCACGACGCGACACCGGCGCCGACTGCGATCACCGCACCGGCTGCCGCGACGAGCAGCCACCAGGGCCCACCCTCGTCGTCGGAGCCGCGGGAGACGCCGAACATGCCCACCACCAGCGGCACGGCGAAGCTCCGGAGGATGCGCAGCGGGTGCACGAGCAGCATCCGCGGGCTCTGCCGCCGCCACCCGCCGTCGGCACCGTCCGGCGGAGGGGGCGGGGCCGCCTCCGGCGCGACGGGTGCACCGGTCGGTGGCGGCAGGTCGCCTGCGGTCACGTGGCGTCCCCGTGGGTCTGGCCGGTGATCCGGGCCAGGTCGGCCGTCACGCGGTCGGCGAGATCGCTGTCGAGGCACGGGATCGTGATGGGGCCGGCCGCCGACGCTGTGGTCACCGTGATGTTGGCCAGGCCGTAGAGGCGCATGACCGCTCCGCGATGGGTGTCGACCGTCTGCACCCGCGACAACGGGGCGATGCGCTGGTCGCGCGAGAGCCAGCCGGTCTGCACGAAGACCTTGTCGCCGGCGACCTCCCAGCGGGTGCGCCGGTAGCGGATCGTCGGCTCGACGAGGACCTCGACCACGTTGACGGCCATGATCACCACGAACAGCCAGCCGAGGGCGTCGGCCCACCAGCGGTCCGGCAGGAACCAGTAGACCGCGAAGAGGATCGCCCACACGACGACATTGCCGATCAGCGAGTTGACGACCCAGTAGCGGACCGCGCGCGGGCTCACCCGGTGGGCGGGCTCGCGCAGCCGGTCGCCCGCCGCATCGGTGGGCGCCTCCGGGACGGGGGTGGCGGTGGACGTCATACCAGGGTGGCGACCATCAGCGCCTTGATCGTGTGCAGGCGGTTCTCCGCCTGGTCGAAGACGATGCTCGCCGGCGACTCGAAGACCTCGTGGGTCACCTCGACACCCTCGGCGAGGTCGGGCCGGCGCTCCATGAGCGCGGCGCCGACCGCCGTGCGGTCGTCGTGGAAGGCGGGCAGGCAGTGCATGAACTTGGCCTCCGGGTTGCCGGTCGCGGACATCAGTGCGGCATCGACACGGTACGGCAGCAGCAGGTCGATCCGGTGGTCCCACGCCTCGGGCGGCTCGCCCATCGACACCCACACGTCGGTGTGCACGTAGTCCACACCGCGGACGGCCTCGTGCGGGTCGGCGGTGATCGTCAGGCTGGCACCGGTCTGCGCGGCGACCGCGCGGCACAGGTCGACGACCTCGGCCGACGGCTGCAGCGCCTCGGGCGCCGCGATGCGCACGTCCATCCCGAGCTTGGCGGCGAGCAGGAGCAGGGAGTGCCCGGTGTTGTTGCGGGCGTCGCCGAGGTAGGCGAAGGAGGTCTCGGCCAGCCCGCGGCCCTCGGCGTTGTGCTCGAGCATCGTCAGCGCGTCCGCGAGCATCTGGGTCGGGTGCCACTCGTCGGTCAGGCCGTTGTAGACCGGGACGCCCGAGTAGTGAGCGAGCTCCTCGACGGTCGCCTGGCTCGCGCCGCGGTACTCGATGGCGTCGAACATCCGGCCCAGCACGCGAGCGGTGTCCTGGATCGACTCCTTGTGCCCGATCTGGGTGCTACCGGGGTCCAGGAAGGTGGTGGTCGCGCCCTGGTGGGCGGCGGCGACCTCGAAGGCGGAGCGGGTGCGCGTGGAGGTCTTCTCGAAGACGAGCGCGATCACGCGCCCCTCGAGCGCTCGCCGCTCCTGGCCGGCCGCGCGGGCCGCCTTGAGCTCTCCGGCCAGGTCGACCAGGTGCCGGATCTCCTCCGGCGTCTCCTCGATCAACGACAGCAGGCTGCGTCCCTTCAGGTTGACGGCCACGTCGTGCGTTCCTCCTCGTGCGGCGGCATGGTGCACCCGCCTGCGTTGGGCCAGCGTACCGAGGCGGTCGCAGCACATCTATGCGGGATAGTGCATGAGTATGCAGCATGCGGGGCGCCGGCGCTGCATCTCCCCCTGGGAACGACGAAGGACCCCGCCCTCCCTGAGCGGGAGGACGGGGTCCGGTGGTGGAGCTGAGGGGATTCGAACCCCTGGCCTTCTCATTGCGAACGAGACGCGCTACCAACTGCGCCACAGCCCCGTGATGCGGATCCAGACTATACGCCGGGGGCGGGCCTCACAAAATCGCCCCCGGCGTGGACCGGTCAGCCCACGCGGTCGATCCGCGGCAGCTCCTCGAACTCCTCGTCGAGGGCCATCTCGGTGCCGTCGGCGGGCAGCGAGGAAGAGCCGGTCGGCGACGGGCGGGGGGCCCGGGCCTTGAGCGTGTAGGTCGGTGGGGGCACCGGCACCGGGTCCCACGTGCCGTCGGCCGGGCCCGCGGCGCGGTCGTCGGGAGCGGCTTCGGGGGCGGTGGCCCCGGCGTGGACCGGGGTGGCCGACAGCGCCGCCTCGACCTGCTGCACGTCGTAGAGCTCGGGGCCGGGAGGGCTGGAGCGGGCGGCGGGCGCCTCCTCCACGACGGCGTCCTCGCGGACGAGCTCCCGGCGCGAGGAGCCGCGCAGCGTGATCGCGACCGACTGCGCCGCGAACTCGTGGCCCGGGCGGACCGGCTCCTCGACGGGGGCGGCGACGGGCCGGGCAGGACGGCGCGCGGCCGCCGGACGGCCCGTGGCCGAGCGGCCTGTGGGACGCGTGCGGGCCGCCGGACGGGCCGACGGGGCGGCCCGTCGGGCGGCGGCGGCGCGGCGGGCGCGGCGCGTGCGGGCCACGGACCAGCGGACGTAGGCCACCGAGAGAGCGCAGAGGGCGACACCGACGAGCGCGCTCCACGGCGGCAGGACGCGGGCGATGCCGAGCCCCACCAGGACGACGAGCGCGAGCCATCCGGCCGCGAGGACGGCCGCACGCACGCGGGCGGCGCCGAGCGCGCGGCGGTAGTCGCGGGTGGGGCCGACGGCGGTCGCGGCGGGCGCCGACCGGCCGTGCTTGACGACCACGACCTCCGGGGGTCCGGGACGGGCCGGTCGCAGCGGCGAAGCGGCGTAGGACCGCGGGCGGTCCTCGGCCTCGGGCACGGCGAGCGAGCGCCGGCGCTCCAGGACGCGCATGGCCTCCGAGAACCGGTCGACCGAGCGCGCGGTGGCCAGGTGGTCGCGGCGACGGATCCAGTGCTGCACGAGGTAGACAGCCCAGACCGCCACGATGACGACGAAGACGAGGCTGCTGAGGGGTGGCACGGATGTCACGCTAGGTCGCGCGTCCGGGCGATCGGAGCAGGCGGACGGAGTGTCGCAGAAGTTTCTGGTGTGACTGACGTGATTCATGTGCCGGCAAGCTCGCGACCCCTCCCAGGAGGCCTCAGCCGCTCCGACGCAGCAGCGCGACGAGACCGCCCTCGGCGAAGCCGCCGGGGCCGAGGTCCTCGGCGAGGACGGCGAAGCACCGGTGGTCGCGCCACGCCCCCTCGACGTGCATCAGTCCGCGGCGCAGCCCCTCCTCGGGCAGCCGCAGGCGGGCGACGACGGCGAGGCTGGCGGTGTTCTCCGGCCGGATGCCGACCTCGACCCGGTGCAGGCCGGCGATGAGCAGTGCGTGGTCGAGGAGCGTGGCCAGTCCCCAGGTCGCATAGCCCCGGCCCGTGGTGGCCTCGTCGAGCCAGTAACCGGCCCACCCGCCGGCGCGCGATCCCCAGACCACGTCGAAGAGCTGCATCTGCCCGACGATCCGGCCGTCGACGTCGATCACGAAGGGCAGCAGCACGCCGTCGCGCGCCGCGAGGTCGAAGCCCCGACGCAGCCTGCGGAAGGACATCGGCCGTCGGGGCTCGCCGGGCACGGTCGACTCCCAGCGGGACAGCCACGCCCGGTTGCGTCGGCGCAACGACTCCCAGGCGACCCGGTCGCCGCGCTCGAGCGGGCGCAGCGTCAGCACCTCGCCGGAGGGCAGCACCGTCCGGCGGGTGACCGGCCAGCGCCAGCTCACGCCGGTCGGGTCCAGTCCCCGGACCGGCCGCCGGACTTGGCGGTGACCCGCACGTCGGTCACGACCGCCAGCTTGTCGACCGCCTTGACCATGTCGATCAGCGCCAGCGCGGCGACGCTGACGCACGTCAGCGCCTCCATCTCCACGCCCGTGCGGTCCGCGGTGCGGACGGTCGCGGTGATGTCCACGCCCTCGTCGCGGACCTGCAGGTCGACCTCCACGGCGTGGATGGCGATCGGGTGGCAGAGCGGCACGAGGTCGGGGGTCCGCTTGGCCGCCTGGATGCCGGCGATGCGCGCGACGCCCAGGGCGTCGCCCTTGGGCACCGTGCCGCCGCGCAGCGCGGCGACGGCCTCCGGCGACAGCAGCACCGTGCCCGCCGCCGAGGCGGTGCGGACGGTGACCCGCTTGGCGGTCACGTCGACCATGTGGGCGGTGCCGTCCGCCCGCAGGTGGGTCAGGCCGTCCGGGCCGGCCGTGCTCACGCCCCCTCCCCGGCGAGCCGGCCGTCGATCTCCCGGCGGGGGCGGAGCAGCATCAGCTCGACCCGCGACCCGGCCTCCACCTCGGTCGCCTCCTCGGAGGAGACGGCGAGGGCGTCGGCGAGCGCGAGCCCGGCCACCATGTGCGAGCCGTGACCGCCCACCGGCTCCACGGCATACTCCCCCGTGCTGTCGCGGGTGACGCGCACACGGGTGTAGGTGCGGCGGTGGGCCGCGCTCGGCCAGGAGGTCGTCGCCAGGCCGGTCGTCGTGGTGTCGCCGACGAGCCGGCCCGCGCGCTTCTCCAGGGCGGGGCGGACGAAGACCTCGAAGCTGACCAGCGTGCTCACCGGGTTGCCCGGGAGCGTGAAGACCGGCACGCGGCGCTTGCCGAGGAGGCCGAAGCCCTGCGGCTTGCCCGGCTGCATCGCTACCTCGACGAACTCCATCGTGCCCTCGCCGGTCAGCACCGCCTTGACGATGTCGTAGGCGCCCTTGCTCACTCCGCCGGTCGTGATGATCGCGTCGGCGTGGTCGAGGTGGTGACGCACCTCCTTGCGCGTGACGTCCTCGTCGTCCGGCAGGTGGCCGACGTGGACGGCGAAGAAGCCCGCCTCGCGCACGAGCGCCTCGAGCATCGGGCCGTTGGAGTCGACGATCTGGCCGGGCCCCACCGGCTCGCCGACCCGCACCAGCTCGTCGCCGGTGGAGAGCACGACGACGCGCACCGGGGCGACGACCTCGACCTCCTCGATCCCGGCGGAGACGAGCGCGGCCAGCTGCGGCGCGGCGACGCGGGTGCCGGCGGGCAGCACGACCTCGCCGGCCCGGATGTCCTCACCGGCCCGGCGGATGTTGGCACCGGGCTCGGGCTGCACGCGGAACTTCGCCTCGCGAGGGTGGCCGTCGGTGTCCTCCACCCGCACCACGGCGTCGGCGCCCGCCGGCACGGGCGCGCCGGTCATGATGCGCCAGGCCGCTCCGGGCACGAGCTCGTGCGTCGCCTGGTCACCGGCCGCGATGTCGCCGACGACGGGCAGCAGCACGGGGTTCTCCGGGGAGGCGCCCTCGAGGTCGGCCCGGCGCACGGCATAGCCGTCCATCGAGGAGTTGTCGAAGCGTGGCAGGTCGGCGGTGCTGGTCACGTCGCTCGCGGTGACGAGCCCGTGGGCGCGGGTCACCGGCACCGTCTCGGGTGCGAGCGGCTCGATCTGGCGCAGGATGTTCGCGAGGTGCTCCTCGACGGAGATCATCGACGGGCCCTTTCTGACGGGGACGGGCCCAGCGTAGCCACGCGCGCCACAATGGGCGGGTGAGACCCGACCCCCTGCCGCGCTACGCCCCTACCGGCGACGTCGTCGCCGACAAGACCGAGTGGCGCCGCCTCGTGCGCGCCGCACGGCGCGAGCTCGTGGACGGCTGGGACGAGCGCGACCGCGGGGCCGCGGCGCAGGCCCTGGGCCGGGCGGCGCTCGACCTCCTCCAGAGGTATGCCGTGCGTGCGGGCCGGGACAGCGTGGCCGGGCTGTGCGTGACCGCCTTCGAGCCGATGCGGACCGAGCCGCCCGTCGACGGCCTGACCGCGGCCCTGCAGGAGGCGGGCGTGCGGGTGCTGGTGCCGATCACGCTGGAGCGGCCCCGGCTCGACTGGGCCGACCTGGACGACCCGGACCGGACGCCGTTGGGTGAGAATGCGCTGGCGGCGGTCGACGTGGCCTTCGTGCCCGCCCTGGCGGTCGCCCGGCGGGGCGTGCGGCTCGGCCAGGGCGGCGGCTACTACGACACCACGCTCCCCCGGCTGCGCGAGCTCTCCGGCGGGGCCCCGGTGGTCGTCGTCCTCCACGACCACGAGGTCGTCGAGGACGTGCCCGCCGATACCCACGACGCCGTGGTGGACGCCGTGCTGCGCCCGGCGAGCGGTGTGGTCGAGGTGCCGGTGCCCTGACGGTCGACCGGGACCGCGCCCGGCGTCAGCGGGCGGCGGTGTCCGGGACGAGCGTGAGGGTGTCCTCGGCGGCCTCCTCGACCGCGGCACGGGTGAAGGGCCAGGCGTAGGTGCGGCCCTCGACCCAGGCCTCGGTCTGGTCCTTCCAGTGCGGGTGGAAGGGATGGCCCGACTGGCCGGTCTGGTTGACCCACCGCGAGGCGTCGAGGTCGGCCAGGTCGACGACCATCCGCATCGACGGGGCCGAGGTGACCTCGAAGCTCCCCGAGGAGGCGTCCCAGTTGAAGGCGTTGACGAGGGAGCTGCCCCCGCCGACCGGCAGCGGCGGCTGCCCGAAGATGCCCGCGACCAGGCCGGGGGCGGCGTCGGAGGAGAGCACCTCGTGCTCGAGGCGCACCGTGTGCAGCTGGCCCCACGTCCAGTCCGAGGGGTCCTTGGACAGCGTCCGGGTGAGGTCGTTGCGTGCGTGGATCATCGCGGTGCGGATCACCTCGTCGCGCGACTCGACGACACCCGGGGTGCGCCGGTCGTCCCACCACGCGCTGTCGGGGCTGCGCAGCAGCTCCTCCAGCAGCAGCATCGAGCGCGAGTTGCCCGTGGCCGCGAGGTCCGGCGGCAACTCGTCGTCGAGGACGGTCTCGAGGAGGTTGGCGTAGACGGCGTAGAAGTAGGCGGCCGCGGCCGACTGCTCCCCCTCGGCGGGGGCCGTGAGGTCCCAGTGGCGCAGCAGGTCCTGGGCCTCGGTGTAGAACTCGTTGCCGAGGTCGGTGCGCACCAGGTAGGGGACGAGCACCTCGGCGAGGGCGTTGTGGTCGTCCAGCTGGATCTCGGTCATCTCCTCGACGTCGAGCGGGATGCCGCCGTCGATCCGCTCGGTGATCAGCTCGAGGATCCGCGCGGAGCGGTAGCCCTTGTCGAACTCGGTCGTGAGGAACGGCTCCCCGCCCCGCACCACGGCCTGGTTGGCGGCGACGACGACGCCGTCCTCCGGGTTGAGGGCCCACGGGAGGTCCTCGAAGTCGACGTAGCCCTGCCAGGCGTAGGCCTCGTCCCAGCCCGGCGCCGGCAGGTAGCCGGGGGGCGTGCCGTGGGTGGCGGACCGACGGATCGGCACCAGGCCCGGTGCCTGGTAGCCGATGTTGCCCTCGGTGTCGGCGTAGAGGAGGTTCTGCGAGGGCACGGTGAAGAGGCTCGCGGCCTGGCGGAAGTCCTCCCACCCGCTCGCGACGTTCATCCGGAAGACCGCCTCGGCCGTGGTGCCCGGCTGCAGCGCGGTCCAGGAGAGCGCGACGGCGTAGTCGTTGGAGGTGCGGACGCCGCCCAGCGGCGCCCCCTGCCCGAGGTCGGCCACCGAGTCGACGACGTCGGAGAGGATCGGGCCGTTGGACGTCTCGCGCACGGTGATCTCGACGTCGTCGCCGCCCGCGACCGAGATGGTCTCGGTCCGCACGATCATCGGCACGTAGTCGTCGCCGCGGCGCACGCGGTCGTCGCGCACGTCCTCGAGGTAGAAGTCGGTGACGTCCGGGTCGAGGTTGGTGATCCCCCAGGCCATGTCGCGGTTGTGGCCGATGATCACGCCCGGGAAACCGGCGAAGGTGAAGCCGGTGACGTCGAAGGGGCAGCTCGCGGAGACCTGCCGGCAGTGCAGGCCGGCCTGCAGCCAGATGCCGGGCTGCGAGACGCCGAGGTGCGGGTCGTTGGCCAGCAGGGGCTTGCCGGAGGCGGTGTGCTGCCCGGAGACGACCCAGGAGTTGGAGCCGATGCCCTCGCCGCGGCCGAGCAGCTCGGGCACGGCGCCCAGGGCGAGCTCGGTCGCCTCGAGGGCCTCGTCGACCCCGGCGTCGGCGAGCCAGTTGCGCGTGGTGCCGAAGGTCGGGCCGGGGGGCGCGACCGGGTCGGTGAGCAGCGCGCGGTCCGCGGGGTCGTCGGAGTCGGGGTCGGGTATGCCGCTCGTGCCGCCGCGTCCGCCGGCCCCGTCCGCGCCGGGCGCCCGCTCGGGCGACCACTCGTCGGACGAGAGGATTGGGGGGTG
Organism: Ornithinimicrobium humiphilum; assembly: GCF_006716885.1. NCBI lineage: Bacteria > Bacillati > Actinomycetota > Actinomycetes > Micrococcales > Ornithinimicrobiaceae > Ornithinimicrobium > Ornithinimicrobium humiphilum. Next base: position 551,091 of record NZ_VFPU01000001.1, on the reverse strand, counting down.
GTCGTCGGCGGGGTAGTCGGGGTAGAGCTCGCCGAGCTGCGCCAGGCTCACCTGCCCGACGAGACGGCCGCGCGCCAGCTCCTCGGAGTAGTTGCCCCGCAGGTCCCAGGCCATCGCCTTCAGCCAGGCCAGCGAGTCCACCGCGTCCCACGGCTCCACCTGGTAGCCCGGCGCCGAGGTGGCCAGCACCGCATACTCCAGACCCATGCGGGAGGGGGCGCCCTGCTGCTCGATGTAGGCGTTGACCCCGGCGGCGTAGGCCTGCAGGTAGCCGCGCGCCGTCGGGTCGAGCATCGCCAGCTCCTGCTCGGCGACCCGCCGCCAGCCCATGGTGCGGATGACCTTGTCGGTCTCCACGCCACCCGGGCCGACCAGCTCGGCCAGGCGGCCGTTGACGATGTGGCGCCGCAGGTCCATCTGGAAGAAGCGGTCCTGGGCCGCGACGAAGCCCTGCGCCCGGAAGAGGTCGTCGGGGGTGTCGGCGTAGATGTGGGTGACGCCGATGGAGTCGCGGACGACCTCGACCTCGCCGGTCAGACCGGGCATCGTGATCTCGCCCGTCGTCTGGGGGAAGGCGCGTCGGGTCAGTCCGACGCCGAGCACGGCCGTGGCCACGACGACCACCACGAGGATCGCCACCAGCGGCACGGCCGCGCGCTGCCACACGGGTCGGGACACGCGGCCCAGCCTAGGTCACGATGTCGGAGCCGCCCCGGAGGGCACGTAGAATTGCCGTCGTGCCCACCTACTCGTACTCCTGCAAGGACTGCGGCCACGCGTTCGACATCCAGCAGGCGTTCTCCGACGACGCCCTGACGGTGTGCCCGAACTGCTCCGGAGCCCTGCGCAAGGTCTTCAGCGCCGTCGGTGTCGTCTTCAAGGGGTCCGGCTTCTACCGGACCGACTCCCGCGGGTCGGGGTCGAGCACGACGACGTCCACCACCACGAGCTCCGCGTCCTCCAACGGGACCGGCTCGTCGTCCAACGGCACGGGTTCCTCGTCGAGCTCCTCCTCGTCGTCGTCCACATCGTCCACCTCCTCCTCGACGTCCTCCACCGGCGCGGCCTGAGCCGCTGACACGGCGCACGCCGGACGCCTAGCGTCCCGGCCGTGCTCCTCCCACGCCGCCACGCCTCCCGTCCCCGGTCGCCGCTGCGCCCCTCGCGTCGCGCCACCCTGCGCCGGGCGCTCTCCGCGCTGCTCGTCTGCGTGGCCGTCGCAGGTCTGGGGTATGCCGTGCAGGCCCGGGCCGCACCGGGCGACCTGGCCGTGCTCGTGGCGACGCGCCAGCTGCCCGTGGGATCGGTCGTGGCCGCGGGCGACGTCGACGTTCGCCAGCTGCCCGCCGGAGCCGTGCCCGGCACGGCGGTGACCGATCCGGCGGCCGTCGTCGGCCGGCCCGTCGCCGCCGTCCTGTCCGAGGGCGAGGTGCTGACGGTGCACGACGTGCGGGCGGGCTCGACGCTCGCGGGTCAGCCGGCGGGCTCGGTGGCGGTCTGGCTGCCGGTGCCCGACCCCCCGGTCGCGCGGGCTCTCTCCCCGGGCGACCGCGTCGACGTCCTGTCGCCGGTCGACGGGGCCGCTGTCGTGACCGACGTTCTGGTCGTCGGGGCCGCGACGGGCGAGGGAGTCGGCGCGTCGTCGGGGCTGCTCGGGGCTGGCGCCGGAGGTCGGGAGCCCGGCGGGGTGTGGCTCGCGCTGTCCCCGGGCGAGGCAGGCGCCGTCGCCGCCGCGCGGGGAGCCGACCCGGCGGGGGCGGCCCTCCTCCTGGCCGTCCACGCCGCGCCGCACCGCTAGGCGGACCCGGCGACCTCGGCTACGCTCGACCGCGGCCGGTCGCCCTGGCGGCACGCGGGGGGAAGGGCCGTCACAACACCCATACCCGGACCAGCACCACTGCGTCCGGCGGAAAGGACAAGCCATGCTCAAGGGCTTCAAAGAGTTCATCATGCGCGGCAACGTCATCGACCTCGCCGTCGCGGTCGTCATCGGCGCAGCCTTCGCCGCGGTCGTCGAGCAGGTGGTCACCAGCCTGGTCACCCCGATCCTCAACGCCGCGGGAGGCGCCGAGGTCGGTGGCCTGAAGTGGCGGATCATCTCCGACCGGCCGGACACCGCGATGGACTTCGCGGCGATCATCAACGCGCTCATCGTCTTCCTCATCACGGCGGCCGTCGTCTACTTCGTCCTGGTCATGCCGATGAACAAGTACAACGAGATGCGCATGCGCGGCAAGGAGGCCCCGGAGGAGGTCAGCGAGGAGCTCGCCACGCTGCGCGAGATCCGCGACCTGCTCGCCACCCGTCGTCCCGAGGGCGGCGCAGGGCTCTAGCCCGCCGCCCCGTCAGTCCCAGTGGGGCGGGCGCTGCTCGAGGATCCAGGCCTCACGGCCGTCCTTGGGTCGCCCCGCCCCCGGCTCCTTTGCGCCCCGCTCGGACCGGGGCCCGGGGACGTCGTCGGAGGGGTCGGCGGCCGGGTTGGTCGGCGGCGCGACGACCCGCCGGTGACGCCGCCGCCGGCGGCGGGGAACCTGCTCCTCGGGCGGTCCGGCCGGGGTCTCCTCGGTCACTCGCCCTCGCCCGACGAGCCGCGCGCAGCGGTGCCGCGCAGCGCCTCCAGCACCCGGACCACCTCGCGGGCCGGGTCGGTGAAGACGTCGGTGGAGCGCACCCGGACCGGGCGCCACCCCATCCGGGTCAGCTGCTCCGGGCGCAGACGCAGGTCGTCCCGGCCGGGCTCGGCACCCGGCGACACGTCGCTGTCGACCGCGACGACCATGCGGGACTCGTCCTCCCCCACGGCCAGGTCGATCGCGTGGGGGCCGTGGGCGTAGCCGTCGACGACCGTCAGCCCCTCCTCCCGCAGCCGCCGGCTCAGCTCGGCGAGCACCGCGGAGCCTCCGCCCCGGGCCGGCTGCTCCCGGAAGGCCACGGCCCGGCGCACGACGTCGGTGCCGTCGCCCTCCGGCCAGTCGGCGACGGGGACCGGGGTGACGATGTCGAGGCCACGCCGGGCGGACCCGATGACGGCCCCCGGGACGCGTGGGTCGGTCGCCACGCCGCCCCCGAGCCCGGTCACCCACAGCACGCGGTCGCGCACCTCGCCGGCCACCCGCCGGACGGGTCGGACGAGCAGCGGCTCGATCGCGGAGGGGTCGTCCGAGACCGCCGTCGCCCCGGCCGCGCTCCGGCCGCCGGCCAGCGCGGCCCGCAGCGCCACGTCGACGTCCTCGGCCGTGGCCTCGTCGTCGGTGACCACCAGCAGGCTCTCGTCCGGGATCGACCGTGCGTGGTCGAGCAGCAGCTCGACGGTGCGTCGGACACGGGCGTCCACCGGACCCTCGACGACGTGCTCCCGCACGGCCGCCGAGCGCGCGGCACCGGGGAAGCTGTGGACCGGCACCGGCATGAGCCCCGCCAGCGGCGCGACGAGGCTCTGGTCCAGGGCGCGGTAGTGCGTCGAGAGGTGACGCACGGGCAGCACCGCGGCAGCGTCCTCGAGCAGCGAGTGCTCCGCGACGTCGGTGGCGGTCTCGCCCTCGAGGCGCGGGTCGGCGACGACCGAGAACTGCACCGGCCCGGGGCCGCCGCTGTCACCGACGACCACGACCTGCCGCCCGTGGGCGAGGGCGGGCACGGCGCGGGCGGTGGTGGTGCGTCCGGCCCGGTCGACGACGACGAGGTCGAAGGTGGTGTCCGGCGGCAGGAGCGAGGGCACGACCAGCGGGGAGGCGAGCACGACGGGCTGCGCGGCCAGGACGACGTCGGGCGCGCGGCTGACGATGTCGCGTAGGTCGATCGCGCCCACGCGGGCACGCTCGAGGGCGCGCTCCCAGGCGGTGAGCTGGGAGGCCTGGGCGGCGAGCGTGCGGCGCAGCCGGCGCAGCGCGGCGCGGCGCGCGCGCAGGGCGTTGCGCCGCAGGTGGGCTCGGTCGGCACGGCGGAAGGTGCGCTCGGCCTCCCTCACGGCGTCGGCGGACAGCTGCTGCGGCACGTCGTCGGAGCGCAGGTGCGCCAGGAGCGAGGATCGGTGCACGAAGCGGACCTCGGCCGCGACCCGCTCGGGAGCGACGCCGCGGCGCGCCAGGTCGTCGACCAGCTCGCCCAGGCCCTTCTCGCGCAGCGGCTCGAGCAGCGGGTGGGCCGTCGCGGCGACCGGGGCCCGGTCGGCCCGGGCGTCCAGCATGACCAGCCGCTCGAGCACGGTGTCGAGGTGGACGGTCGAGAGGTCCTTGCCGAGCGGGCGCCCCTCGAAGACCCGGGCGAGCCAGGCGAGGTCCTCGCCGATCGGGGTGAAGGCGGCGAGCGCCTCCTCCCAGCCCTCGGGGGCCGCCGGGCGGGCAGCGCGGCCGGCGACCGACTCCCACTCCTCGCGCTCGTCGCGGGCCAGGCGGACGCGACGCGGGAGGTCGGAGGGTGGCGTGCCGGGGCGCAGCAGGGAGCGCACCTGGCGCCGCAGGCGGGCACGGGCGACGGCGCCCGGACGCTCGGTGACCTCGTCGCGGTCCGCCGTCGCCGCGACCATGTCGTCGAGCGGGGCGTCGTAGATCTGCGGGGTGAAGATGTCGAGGGTCTCGCTGGCGCGGGCGACGAGCCCGAGCCGGTGACCCCACTGATGCAGGTTCGCCGGCGGCGGCATCCCGGCCGCCCGCGTCACCGCGTCGGCCATCTCGCGCGCGTCGGTGAGCTCCCCCGTGACGAGCCGGGCCACGATCTCGGTCGCCCGTGCCGCCTCGTCCGCGGAGGTGAGGCGCGCGGACCACCAGGGGTCCTCGGCCCTGCCCCGCGGCCAGGCGTCCGCGGCGGCGGCCTCGATGAGGGCGTCGGTCGTGGCCGAGAGCTCCTCCTCGCCGACGGTGCGCAGCACCTCGAGGGGCAGCCGCACCCGGGACGCCGGCGGGTGATCGAGAGCCGCGAGCGCGGCGAGGTCGTCCTGCACCTGCGCGAGCGAGAGTCCCCAGGGCTCGTGCACGTGGTGCAGCACCTGACGGTCGCGCCGCAGCACGTCGAGCGCGTCGGCGCGGGCCGGCAGCGGGTCGGTGCCGAGGTCGGGCTCCTCCTCGCGGGGCAGCCGGTCGAGCGCGTGGTGCACCGCCGCCACGGCTGTCCGCATGGAGGCAGGGTCCTCGGCCAGGTGCAGGCACAGGTCGCCGAGCCCGACGTGGTCGAGCCGGCGCCGGAGGGCGTCGAGGGCCGAGCGCTCCTCGGAGGTGACCAGCACGGTGCGCCCCTCGGAGACGGCCGCGACGACGAGGTTGGCGATGGTCTGCGTGGCCCCGGTGCCGGCCGGGGTGTCGAGCACGACGCTCGCGCCGCGCACGGCCTCGTCGAGCACGAGCCGCTGGCTGCGGTCGGCGTCGAGCGCGGAGAGCTCCTGGGCGGGGTCGTCGGCCCGGTCGGGGTCGGGACCGGGCGAGCTGATCGGGACGTCGGCCCCGGCGAGGGCGGCCACCACGTCGTGCCCGGCCAGCCCCCGGACGTCACCGGTGTAGGTGGTGACGAGCGGCAGCTTGGCCCAGGGGAAGGTGCCCACGACCATCTGGGGGCCGATGGCGAAGCCGGCCATCTCGCGGCAGATGTCCTCCAGCGCCTGGTAGGTCAGCCGGGGGTCGAAACCGTGGTCCTGGGCCGAGAGCCCGGCCAGCATGGTCGGGTCGAGCTCGAGGTGGACCTCGCTGCGCAGGTAGTGCTCGAGCACCGGGTTGAAGACGACGTCCTCGTGCAGCTCCAGCAGGTAGTCGCCGTGCACCGCGTCGGTGGGGGTGATGCGGCAGCCGCGCAGCAGGACCGGTGCCCGCGGGGGCACCGGGACCCGGTGCAGGGTCCAGGTCGCCAGGCCGATCGCGAGGAAGCCGGCCTCGACACCGTGCTCCCGACGCAGCTCGGAGACCTTGTCGCGGATGGCCCCGATGCGGCGGCCGGCGTCGGTGAAGGCGACCTGCTCGCGCACCAGCTCCGAGAGGAGCGTGGGGCGGCCCGAGAGGAGCTTGGCGACCCCGCCGGGGTGGGCCAGGTTGAGGTCGAACGTGCCGGTCAGGGAGGTGCGGTGCCACAGCAGCGTGTTGGGGCCGCCGAGCTCGGCCACCTCGTGTCGCCACCGGGCGCGGGAGCGCTTGACGGCCTCGACCCGGGCAGGGTCCAGGGCGAGCGAACGGCGGGGTGGGGTCACACCTTCAGGCTAACCACTCGACGTCGCGCAACCGTGAAGGCGCCGAGGGCGAGTGCGGCCACCGCGGCGAGCGCGCAGAGCGTGCTGTAGCTCCACAGGTCCATGACCACGCCCGCGAGCGCTCCGCCGGCCGCGGCGGACAGGCCCATGACCAGGTCCGCAGCACCCTGGACAGCCGCACGTTCGGCGACGGGGACCGACCCCGCGACCGTCCCCGAGCCGGCCACCATCGTGCAGGACCAACCGAGCCCGAGCAGGATCATCCCGGCGGTCAGGCCGCCCGAGAACCCGTCGGTGGACAGCCCCGCCAGCAGGCAGGCGAGCAGGAGCAGCACGACCCCGGCGAGGACGACGGCGGGCGAGCCGAGCCGGTCGGTGAGCTGCCCCGCCACCGGCGAGAGGCCGTACATCCCGAGGATGTGCAGCGAGATGACCAGGCCGATGATCTCGACCACGGCACCACCGTGACGCATGTGCAGGGGGGTCATGACCATCACCGCGACCATGACGACGTGACCGGTGGTCACCGCGAGCGTGCCCCACAGCGCCGCCGGGTTGTGCGCGATGACGCGCAGGCCCTCGGCCACGCTGCCGCGCCGGGCGGCGACCGGCAGCGCCTGCTCCTCCGCCGGCAGGGCCCGGTGGGCGAGCTCGCGCGAGAGCTGCAGCGGGTCGGGGCGCAGCAGGAGCTGCAGCAGCACCGCCGCGATCAGGAAGCCGGCGAGGGAGAGCACCCAGGCACCCGCCAGCGGGGCGACGCCGATGCGTTCGGCCACCCACTTGCCGGGGCCGATGAGGTTGGGGCCGAGCACGGAGCCGACCGTCGTGGCCCAGACGACCCAGCTGAGCTGCCGCCCACGGCGCTCGGGCGGGGCGAGGTCGGTGGCGGCATACCGGGCCTGGCTGTTGGCGGTCGACGATGCTCCGAAGAGGGTCGTCCCGAGCAGCAGCAGCCAGAAGCTGCCGATGGTGGCAGCGGTCACGGCGAGCAGGGCGCCGAGCGCACCGATCAGGTATGCGGTCACCAGGCCGGGCCGACGGCCGCGGGTGGCCATGATCGCCGCCACGGGCACGGTGAAGAGGGCGCCGCCGAGCACCTGAGTCGTGTTGGCCAGCCCGGACAGGGCGTCACGTCCGCTGACGTCCGCCGCGACGATCGCGGCGACCGCGATGCCGGAGGCGACGCCGACCCCGCCGAGGGTCTGGCTGCCCATGAGGGTCAGGACAGTCCGTCGCTGGACGGCGGCGGCCTCGTCGAGGCCGGGGGTCGAAGTCACCCCGGCACTATCGCAGGTGCCGCCCCAGGCTGACGGGGTGGCCCGGTGATCCCACTTGCTCCCCGCGCCCGCGCGTGCGGGCCCGCGGATCGTTCGTGAGAGGATTTCCCGTGGCGCCCGACCGTGGGCGCCCCGCCCTCGTAGCTCAGGGGATAGAGCACCGCTCTCCTAAAGCGGGTGTCGCAGGTTCGAATCCTGCCGGGGGCACTGTCCGTCGTTGCACGGTCGACCTCACCCCATCCGGGGACGTGTTGGGGGGGTTCACCCTGTCGATCGCTGCCCGGCCGGACGTCGACCCCAACTCATCGGCCACCTCGCCGTCGGGGCATTGCCGGCTCTTCGTCTTTGAGGGTGGGGTGAGGGCGGCGCGCCGACGCGCTGGGTGAGGCCGGGACGGGGTCGAGGTCCTCGATGATCAGGGGACTTCTACCTCTCCCGATCGCCAAGGACCTCGACGTGTCTGAGCCTACGTCGTGCTGCCGTGCCCTGGGCACCGGCGGCGCGTACTGCCACAACTGCGACCTCCTCGTCGGGCTGGACGGTCTGCACGTGACCGCCGTCCGGCGCCCCTGACCTGCTGACCGTGACCATCGAGTCGGCCCCGGCACTGACCGGGTGCCCGGCCTGCGGGACGGTGGCCGAGGCACACAGCCGGCGGGTCGTTCGACTGGTCGACGCACCCTGCTTCGACACCCCGGTCGTGCTCATCTGGCGCAAGCGCCGCTACCGCTGCCGCGAGCACGCTTGCACGACGAAGACGTTCACCGAGCAGGTGCCCGACCTGGTCCGTCCGCGCGGCCTGCTGACCACCCGCGCGGCGCGGTGGGCGATCGGTCAGGTCCGTTCCGAGCACGCCTCGGTGCAGGGCGTGGCCCGCCAGCTCGGCGTGCGGTGGCGCACTGTGTGGTCGGCGATCAGGCCGATCCTGGCCGCGGCAGCCGCGGACGAGACCCGCTTCGGCGGCGTGAGCACCCTGGGGGTTGATGAGCACGTGTGGCACCACGTGTCCACCAAGGCGCCGCAGGACGGCGGGCGTGGTCCGAAGGAGCTGACCGGGATGGTCGACCTGACCACCGACGAGAACGGGCAGGTCAGGGCGCGTCTGCTCGACCTGGTCCAGGGGCGGACGCGGGCCGCCTACGCCGACTGGCTGCAGGCCCGCGGCAAGGAGTTCACCGCCGGGGTGGACGTCGCGACCCTCGACCCGTTCCAGGGGTACAAGAACGCGATCGACGACGAGCTCGCCGACGCCACCGCCGTCCTGGACGCCTTCCACGTCGTCGCGCTCGGCACCAAGTGCGTCGATGAGGTCCGCCGGCGGGTGCAGCAGGACACCACCGGCCACCGTGGCCGCAAGGGCGACCCGCTGTACGGCATCCAGACCATCCTGCGCGCTGGTGCGGAGAACCTCACCGACAAGCAGCGCACCCGGATCGAGCGAGCGTTCGCCGCCCACGCCGAGCACGAGAAGGTCGACCTGACCTGGCAGTGCGCCCAGCAGCTGCGCTCGGCGTACAAGCACGTCGATAAGGCAGAGGGCCGCAAGATCGCCGAGCGCATCGTCGCGTCGTTCCCCTCCTGCCCGATCCCCGAGATCGCACGCCTCGGCCGGACCCTTCGCAAGTGGAAGGAGGCGTTCCTGGCCTACTTCGACACCGGCGCCACCAACGGCGGCACCGAGGCCATCAACGGCCTCATCGAGCTCCACCGCCGCATCGCCCGCGGCCTGACGAACTTCGAGAACTACCGCCTCCGCATGCTCCTCATCGGCGGAGGGCTGAACCTATGACCCCACCCTCAAAGACGAAGAGCCGCAGAAGGGGTGGTGGATCGCGGTCCACGTCTTCCTGACGTTGATGGCACTCGGCTGCTAGCGCTTGCTCCTACGTCGCCGCGATACCCCCGTCGGAGTGCAGCACCTGGCCGGTGATTCCGCGGCCTGACGCTCAGCAAGGAGCCCGCCAGGTCGGCGGTGTCCTGGGGAGTGCCCAGCCGGCCCGCCGCGGTGCGCGCCCTCGGGTCACCCCCTGCCCTGCCCTCCACCTGACGCGAGCGCCGCGCCCAGCTCCGTCCGCCGGTAGAGCACGCGCCGACCCTCCCGCCTCCGGGACACCAGCCCGGCCCGCAGCAGCACCCCCAGGTGGTAAGAGGTCGTCGCCTCGGCCCAGCCGCCCCGCCGGCTCAGCTCGGTGGTCGTGCGCGGTTCGTCGAGCAGGAGGAGCACCCGTGCCCGGGTCGCCCCGACCAGCTGCTCCAGCCCCCCGTCCGGCTCGGGCACGTCGCGCTGCCACAGCCGGGCCACGCCGCGCGCGGCGTAGATCACGACGGGCGGGTCCGGCTCCTCGGCAGCGAACCGCACCGGCCCGACGTGCACGGTGGACGGGACGAGGAGCATCCCGTCCCGGGCCCAGCCGACGGTGCCGTCGTAGGGCCGGTCGAGGACGGCCTCGGACCCGGTCCAGGTGAAGCCCTCCCCCAGTCCGGTGAGCAGCGCCTCGGCGCCCTGCCTCACGACGACGTCCCCGCGGTGGGCGATGTCCGCCTCGAGGACCGCGCGGACGTCAGCCCAGTCGGGGGCCAGCACGTTCTCGAAGAGTGCCGACACGGCGTCCGCGGCCCGCCGCGCCACGACTCCGTGCCCCTCCTCCACGAGCCGTCGGAGCGCCGGGGGCGGGGTGCGGCGCCACCGACGGTATGCCGCATCGTCCGGCCACTGGGCCGCCACCTCGGGACGCACCGGGCGGCCGTCGACGGAGATGTCGAGCTGGTAGGAGACGACCTCCTCCGGCGTCGCAGCGATCCGCTCCACGACGGACCCGACGGGCTCGTCCACGCCCAGCGGCGGCGGGGTCAGCCAGTCGGGGACGTGCGGGTGCTCCTCGGCCGCGGGCACCAGCAGGTGCAGGACCTCGAGGTGGCCCCCCGGCACCCGCCGGGCCGCCTCGGCGTACCACCGGCGCACGTGGGGCAGTCCAGAGCGCCCGCGGCTGCGCACCACGCCGACCACCTCGAGGGCCGGCGAGGTGCCGAAGGTCGACCGGGCCAGCGCGCGGGCGTCCATCCGGATCCGGATCGCCACGACCCCACCTTTCGAAGCACGTCGAATCTCTTGTCAGTCGCGGCACCCGCGTGGTCGCCTCGGCGGGCGGCCGGCGACACGGCCGCACCGTACCCCTACCGAACGCTCTCGCACGAGAGGAACAGCAGTCATGACCCGTTCCCGTATCGCGACCCAGCCCTCCTCCCGGCCGGGCGCCGTCGGCCGCCGCAGCGTGCTGCTCGGCGCCGCGGCGACCGGGGCGGTGACCCTCGCGGGCCCGAGGGCGGCACTCGCCGCAGAGAGCCCCGCCTCCGACCCGGCCACGAGGAAGCCGGTCCTGGTCGGGGCCAACCCCGGGCTCCAGCTGTTCGACGAGGACGGGGCGTGCACGGCCTACGCCTCCGTGTGGCGGGTGGACTGGTCCCCGCACGGCACCGGGGACGCGCTAGTCCTCTGGCAGCCGGACGGCGTGACCGTGTGCTCGTCCCGGCGCGAGCTCGCCCGGTGGGTGACCGAGGACTTCACCCGTCACTTCCCGGAGCTGGACGGGCTGCCCTGGCACGACCCCGTCTACCGGCCGTGGCCGGTGCTGCTGCACCTGGGCCTCGCGGACGGCCTGGTCGCGCGCGCCGGCACGATCGAGGTGCGTGCCTCGGGAGTGCTCGACGTGCGCAGCTTCACCACGGACACCTTCGACCTGGGCGGGTCCGAGCACAGCCTGCACCTGGTGCTCGGTCCTTGCGCGGAGGGGTCCGTCCGGGTGGGCGGTCGCCGTCTGCCCGGGCAGATCACGCGCGGCGGGACGCCCGAGCGCCCCTCGTCGTCGGCCTTCGTCACCGAGGCCGAGGTCTGGCGCGTCTGAGCCCGTCGGGCCCGGGTCGCACCGATCCCGGTCCGGGCCCGGCGCGTCTCCGCACGTCACCGTTGTCAACGACTCAGTAACGGTTTGGTCAATGTCGTGGCTTTGCCCTTCCCCGAAGGGGAGACTGGTGACGTCCATGTGTCCGGGATCTTTCCGGGCAGCCACAGGGACAACTCCTTACGTCTGAGTAGAAGAGGTAATCCTGTGCGTTCCAGATCAACCGGGCCGACGAGGCGCATCGCTGCGCTCTCGGCGGTCGCGGTCGCGGTCACCACTCCGCTTGCGTACGGCACGACGGCCGCGATGGCCGCGCCGACCGAGCTGAGCAGTGAGAAGGCGACCTACATCGTCCAGCTGAAGGACACCCCCATCGCGGCCTACGAGGGTGGGATCCGCGGCCTGTCCGCGACGAAGCCGCAGACCGGGGACAAGGTCGACGTCGAGAGCAGCTCGGCGCAGGCCTACGCCGACCACCTGTCCAAGCAGCGTCAGAGCACGCTGAAGGCGGTGGGCATCGCGAGCGACCGCGTGGTCGCCGAGTACGACACCGTCTTCAACGGCATGGCGGTCGAGCTGACGCAGAGCGAGCTCGCCCACCTCCGCAAGCAGGGCAACGTGGTCCAGGTCTGGGAGGACGAGGTCCGCCACGCGGACACCGTCCAGACCCCCGACTACCTCGGCCTGAGCGGCGAGGGCGGCGTCTGGAACTCCTACTTCGAAGGCCCGGAGAACGCCGGTGAGGGCATCATCGTCGGCGTCATCGACACCGGTATCGACCCGCTCAACCCGAGCTTCGCCGGCGACGGTTTCGCTCCCGCGCCCGCGGACTGGAACGGCGACTGCGCCGAGGCCGGCACCGACTGGTACGGCGAGTTCGAGTGCAACGGCAAGATCATCGGCGCACGCTGGTACGGCGCCGAGTACGGCAACAACGTCATCGACGGCGAGTACACCTCGGCCCGTGACCGCAACGGCCACGGCAGCCACACCGCCGGCACCGCCGCCGGCAACCACGGCGTCGACCTGCGCATCGGCGGCATCCCGCTGGGGCAGGCCTCCGGCATGGCGCCGGCCGCCTACCTGGCCGTCTACAAGGGCCTGTGGCAGACCGCCGACGGCAACGGCTCGGGCACCACCGCGGGTCTCGTCCAGGCCATCGACGACGCCGTCGCCGACGGTGTCGACGTGATCAACTACTCGATCTCCGGCTCGAGCACCTCGGTGACCGGCCCGGACGAGATCGCGTTCTTCTACGCGGCCGCTGCCGGCATCTTCGTGGCCACCTCCGCCGGAAACTCCGGTGACACGGTGGGCGAGTCCTCGGTCGCGCACAACGCCCCGTGGACCACCACGGTCGCGGCGAGCACCCACTCCCGCGGTGCCGAGATGGACGTCACCGTGGGTGGCCCCGCCGTCGAGCGCTGGTCGGGCAGCGACCGCTACGCCACCGCCGCCCGCATCGCGGACGAGTACACCGCCCCGGTGGAGCGCGTCTACCTCGCGAGCGGTCGCGACTTCGCGGACGCCCTGGCGGCCGCCCCGGCCGGTGCCGCGGGGGGCTTCTCCCCGGCCGCCGAGCTCTGGGAGACCTCCGAGAGCCCCGTCCTGCTGACCAAGCAGGACGGCCTCCCGGCGGTCACCGCTGACGCGCTGGACATGCTGCTGCCCCAGGAGGTGGTCATCCTCGGCGGCCCCGTGGCCGTCAGCCAGGACGTCGAGGACCAGCTGGTCGACGCCGGCTACACCGTGCGTCGCGTCTTCGGCGCCAACCGCTACGAGACCGCGGCCGAGCTCGCGCTGCAGCGTGAGGGTGGTGTCGACACCGTCTACGTCGCCACCGGCGAGGCCGGCGCCTTCCCCGACGCCCTGTCCGGCGGTCCGCTGGCCAGCGTCGACGGCGCCCCGATCCTCCTGACCCGTCGCGACCACGTGCCCGCGGCGACCCGTGAGGCCATCGCGGAGCTCGCCCCGAGCAACATCGTCGTCCTGGGCGGCCCGGTCGCCGTCTCCGAGGCGGCCTACGCCGAGCTCGGCGCGACCGAGCGCATCTCCGGCGCCGACCGCTACGCCACCTCCGCCGCCATCGCGGCCCGTTTCGAGGCCAGCGTCAGCATGGCCCTGGTCGCGAGCGGGGAGAACTTCCCCGACGCGCTCTCGGCGGCCGCCTTCGCCGGCTCCCGCGGCGTGCCCGTCGTCCTGACCAAGTCGTCCTCGCTGCCCAACGTCGTGGTGCCCGAGCTCGAGCGCCTCGACCCGGCCCTCGTCCCGCTGGCCGGTGGCGAGATCGCCGTCGGCACCACGGTCGAGACCACCCTCACCGAGATGTTCCCCGGCGAGGAGGCCCAGACCTTCTCCGGTGTCGGCAACGGCTCCGGCACGGTCGGCGAGCTCGTCGACGCCGAGGACATCCCGGCCGCCGGCTTCACCGCAGCCGACTCGCGCCTGTGCCTGCTCGGCTCGGTGGACGACGCCGCGGCCGCGGGCAAGATCGTCATCTGCACGCGTGGCTCCAACGCCCGCGTGGAGAAGTCCCAGGAGGTCCTGGAGTCCGGCGGCATCGGCATGATCCAGGTCAACAACAACGACACGGAGTCGCTCAACGCCGACTTCCACTCGGTGCCCTCGATCCACCTCACCGGCACCGACGGTGCGGCGGTCAAGGCCTACGAGGAGAGCTCGGCGCGTCCGGTCGCGCGCATCTCCGACCAGTCCACCGACCCGGTGAACGCCCCGGAGATGGCCGGCTTCTCGTCCTACGGCCCGGCCCTGGCCGGTGGTGGTGACCTCCTCAAGCCGGACATCACCGCCCCCGGTGTCGACATCGCGGCCGCCTACCACGGCGACTGGGACGACCCCGGCACGCCGACGTTCGACCAGATCTCCGGTACCTCCATGTCGTCGCCCCACATCGCGGGCCTCGCTGCCCTGATGAAGCAGGAGTTCCCCGGCTGGAGCCCCGCCGCGATCAAGTCGGCCATGATGACGACCGCTCGCGACACCGACGACAACGGTGGACCCATCCAGCGGGCCGGCTCCGACGCCTCCCCGCTGGACTACGGCGCCGGTGAGGTCCGCCCGGGTGCCTCCTACAACCCCGGCCTGGTCTACGACGCCGGTGTGATCGACTGGCTGGACTACCTCTGCGCCGTCGCGCCGGCCGCGGTCGACGGGTGCACCGGCGGGGAGGACGCCAGCGACCTCAACTACCCGAGCATCGCGATCGGCGACCTCGCCGGGTCGCAGACCGTGACCCGTACCGTCACCGACGTCACCGGCGTCGGCGGCACCTACGCGGTCGAGGTCGAGGCCCCCGAGGGCACCACCGTGTCCGTCTCCCCCGAGGTCATCGAGGTCCCGGCGAACGGCACCGCGACCTTCGAGGTCACGATCACCGTCACCACCGCGGCCCCCGGTCAGTACACCTTCGGGCAGCTGCGCCTGGTGAACGGCGACATCGTCGTCGAGAGCCCGATCGCGGTGCAGCCGGTGTACATGTCGGCCCCCACCGAGGTCACCGGCGAGGGCGTCGAGGGCTCGACCGGCCTGTCGTTCACGCCGGCCTTCGACGGCGAACTGGACCTGCAGGTCGCCGGGCTGGTCGCCTCGCAGGTCGCCGACCGCACGGTCGTCTCCGACGGTCCCGAAGGCGGAGCGGGCGTGGGAGACAACATCTTCCAGATCACGGTTCCGGCCGGGACCAAGACCCTTCGGGTCGGGTTCTTCGACGAGGAGATCTCCGTGCCCGGCACGGACATGGACCTCTACCTCGCGACGAGCGCTGGGTCGATCATCGCCCAGAGCGCCAACGAGGGTTCGGACGAGAGCATCACGATCCAGGACCCGACCCCGGGCACCTACCTCGTGGCGATCGACTACTGGAACGGTGCCCGCGGCGCCAGCGCGACGGTGCCGACCCACATCTGGGCGGTGTCCTCGTCGGCGGGCAACCTGACGGTCGACCCGTCGAGCGTGAGCACGGTGTCCGGCGAGCCGGTCGACGCCACGCTCTCGTGGACCGGTCTCACCGCGTCCCGCCGCTACCTCGGCCTCGTGTCCTACCTCACCGGTGGCGAGGAGGTCGGTCGCACGATCGTCGACGTGACGACCGGCGCGCCCGCGGCCAGGTGACCTGACCCGGTCGTTCGCAGCAGGGCCCGTCTCCCCCTCGGGGGAGGCGGGCCCTTCCGCTGTCCTCCGTCAGCCGGCGTGCATCGTGAACGCCCGGGCGAGCCGGTCCCGGGCGGGGGTCGCCAGCAGGGCCCGCACCACGCCGGCCCGGGTGGTGTCGAGCGGCAGGGCCATCGGCCGGCCCGCCTCCATGTTGAGCTCGGCCCGGCGGGCAGCACGCCGGGCGGCGGCCAGCCGCTCGCGCTCCACCTCCCGCAGCGCCGCCACCCCCTCGAGCGGACCGGTCCGCCCGCTCCGCACGACGTCGACCACCGCCGGTGCCAGCGCACGGGCGTCGGCCCAGCCGAGCGTGATGCCCTGGCCCCCGATCGGGCTGATCTCGTGGGCCGCGTCGCCGACCACCACGGACCGCCCGGCGACCATCCGTTCCGCCAGCCGGCGCCTCACCCCGAACGCGCTGACCATCGTCGAGGTCGGCACGTCGGGACGGTGCCCCGTGCGTCCGGCGACGAGGTCGGCGAGCAGCTCCGGACGCTCGGGAAGCATGGCACCGGCGGTGTGCACCACCCATCGGCGCACCCCGTCGGGCAGCGGGAAGGACTCGACGATGCCCTCGCGCTCGAGATGCAGGACGGCCGTGCTGCCGTCGTCGGTGCCGTCGGCGAAGTCCCCCATGAGGTAGGTGTGACCGTAGGTCCGCTGCTCCACCCGGATGCCGGCCCGCCGCCTCACCAGGCTGCGGGCACCGTCCGCGCCGACGACGAGGGCGGCCCTCCACCGCCGGGTGCCCGACGCCCCCTCGCCGTCAGGGGCGCGGGTGACGAGACGACGGACACCCGCCGGCACCACGTCGATCTCGACCACCTCGGTCCCCTGCTGCAGCGCGTCCGGCGCGAGGACCGCGAGCCGGGCCCGCAGGAGCGCCTCGGTGCGGTCCTGCGGCAGGGACAGCACGAACGGGCGGTCCGGCCAGGCCCGCTCGAAGGTCAGCGTCCCCAGGTGGCGACCCCGGCAGCGGGCCGTCCCCGCGCGGATCGCCACGCCCCGGGCCACCGCCTCCTCGTCCAGGTCCAGCACGGCGAGCGCGTCCAGGGCCGGCGGGTGCAGCCCGATGGCCCGCGGGTGGGAGCTGGGCTCGGTGCGACGCTCCAGCACCACGACGTCCAGCCCCTCCTGGGCCAGCAGGCAGGCCAGGTAGAGACCGCACGGCCCCGCCCCCACCACGACGACGTCGCAGGTGCGGTCCTCGCTCGGGGGCGCCACGTCATACCCCCACGTCGTGGACGAGCAGCGTGCGCCAGGGCGCCTGGGGGCGTGCCTCCCACCCGGGTGGGGCCGCCGCGCCGAGCTCGTCGACCGTGTAGCTGCGGCGGATCGACACCAGCCCGTCGGCGCGGATGAAGGAGCCGGGGAAGAACGGCAGGGTGCCCACCGAGAACAGCAGGTATGCCGTGCGGCTGCGCCGGATGTCGCTGTGCACCACCCGCCGCCCGGCGAGGCGGCGCGAGTGGTCGAGCACCGCGGCCAGCTCCCGGTCGTCGAGGTGGTGCAGCACGTGGTTGGAGACGACGAGGTCGAAGCGGGCGCCCTCGGCGACCAGGTCTCCGGTGGTCGCCCGGCGGAAGGTCACCCCGGGGCGGGCCGGGCGCGACGTGGCCCAGGCGTGCGCCCGCGGGTCGGGGTCGATGCCGGTGACCTGCAGCTCGTGGCCGTCCCGGGCCGCCCAGCCGGCCAGAGCGCGGGCGAGGTCTCCCCCGCCGCTGCCCACGTCGAGGAGGGTCGTGGCCGAGCCGTCGCGCAGCAGCGGCCGGAGCAGCGTCGCGTAGGTGGTGCGCCACCCGGCGACGACGGCGTTGACGACCCGGAAGGCGGCGTAGGTGCGCCGCAGCGCGGCCTCGTCGCAGGCCGGGTCGTCCATTCGCTCGCGGGCGTCCCGGTCCCGCGCATCCAGGGGCGGCAGGATCACCGCGCCCCGGCGGGCTCCGGCTCGACCGCCCGGGGCTGCACCTCCGGCAGGTCCGCCTCGGGTGCCACGTCGGCGGCGAGCTTGGTCATCAGGGCGGTCTCGACGGTCAGCCCGGGGCCGAACGCCATGGCGCAGACGCGTTCCGACCCCGCCCCGAGCGGCTGCTCGAGGATGTTCCTGAGCACGAAGAGGATGGTCGCGCTGCTCATGTTGCCGAAGTCGCGCAGCGTCTCCCGGGACGCGGTGACCTGCTCGGGCCGCAGCTCGAGCCGGGCCTCGACCTTGTCGACGATGCTGCGTCCGCCGGGGTGGACCGCCCAGTGCTCGATCTCCTCGTAGGCGCGGCCCGCCAGCGACGGGTCGCGTGCGAGCAACGGCTCGAGGGCGCCGGTGATGTGCTCATCGATGATGTGCGGCACGTAGGTGCCCAGGACCATCTCGAAGCCGTGGTCGCCGATGTTCCAGGCCATCGCCTCCTCGCCGACCGGGGTGAGCACCGTCTCGAAGTGGTCGAGACGGAGCACCGGCCTCGTGGAGGGCAGGTCGCGACCGGTGACGACGGCGGCGCCCGCACCGTCGCCGAAGAGCGACGCACCGAGGATGGTGTCGGGGTCGTCGGTCACCCGCACGTGCAGCGAGCACAGCTCGGTGCTGACGACGAGCACGACCGCGTCGGGGTCGGCGCGGCAGATGTCCGTGGCCTGGCGCAGCGCCGGGAAGGCGGCGTAGCAGCCCATGAAGCCCAGGTGGTAGCGCTGCACGGCCGGGTTCAGCCCGAGGGCGCGCACGATGCGGTAGTCCGGCCCCGGGCAGAAGAAGCCGGTGCACGACACCGTGATGACGTGGGTGACGTCGGCCGCCTCCACCCCCTCGCAGGACGCGAGGGCGGCTGCGGCGGCCCTCGTGTAGAGCTCGGTGGCGACCTCGACGTAGAGGTCGTTGCGCGTGGCCGTGCTCGGGTTGAGGATCTGGCGGGTGCGCGCGTCGAAGAAGACGGGGTCCTCGACCGTCCGGGAGAGATCCATCTCCGAGACGGCGGTGTGCCGTCGCTCGATGCCGGACGTGGCGAAGGCGGCGGTGACGAGCCGGGAGGCGAGCCGGCTGAGCCCGGGCTGCGCGGCGAAGACCTCCCGCACCTCCTCCTGGCGCAGCACGGTGTCGGGCACGGCGACTTCCAGGGACCTGAGGGTGACAGCCATGGACCATTCTCACGGCAGATCCCCCGCCGTCTCCTGCCGAAGCGCCCCCGGCGGCCGGCGGGGTCTCGCGCGCAGGTGCGAGAGTGTCGCCATGGCGACGCACACCTACGAGCTCGACGTGACGTGGACCGGCGACCGCGGCACCGGCACCTCCGGCTACCGGGCCTACGCCCGCGACGTCCTGGCGCGCAGCGAGGGGCGGCCGGACCTCCTGCTCTCGGCCGACCCGACCTTCCGCGGCGACGCCCGGCGGTGGAACCCCGAGGTGCTGCTGCTGGCGTCGTTGAGCGAGTGCCACCTGCTGTCCCTGCTGCACGTGGCCGTCATGCACGGGGTGACGGTGACGGCCTATACCGACTCCCCCGTGGGATGGATGGAGCAGGAGGGCATCGGCGGCCGGTTCACCCGGGTGCTGCTGCGGCCGCAGGTGACGATCACCGACCCCGAGCACGTCGACCTGATGCCGCGGCTGCACGAGGAGGCGGGGAGGGCGTGCTTCATCGCCTCCTCGATGAACTTCCCCGTCGACCACGAGCCGACCACGCTGGTCGCCCCCGCCTGACGGCGCCAGGTATGCCGCCGCGCGGCGCGGCCTGAGGCCGGCCCCTCAGGCGTGGGTGGGGTGCTCGTGGTCGGCGTGCCCCGCCGCCTCGAACTGGATCGTCGAGTGCGTCACGTCGAAGTCGTCGGACAGGCACCCCTGCAGCTCGTCGAGCAGCGAGGCGAGGTGCCCGTCGTGGAAGCAGGACTCCTCGACGACGACGTGCGCCGTGAGCACGGGCAGACCCGTCGCGACCAGCGTGGCGTGCAGGTCGTGGACGTCGGTCACGTGCGGGACGCCGAGGATGCGTTGCCGGACCCGATCGAGGTCCAGGCCGCGCGGGGTCGACTCCATCAGCACGTGGACCGTCTCACGGAGCAGGGCGACCGTGCGGGGGACGATGAGGGCCCCGATGAGCAGGGAGGCGAGGGCGTCGGCGCGCCACCAGCCGGTCGTGGCCATGACGACGGCGGCCACGATCACCGCCACCGAGCCGAGCGCGTCGGCCAGCACCTCGAGGAAGGCCGCCCGCAGGTTGAGGTTGCTCCCCCGCGCCCCGGCCAGGAGCGCGAGGCCCACGAGGTTGCCGACCAGGCCGACGACGCCGAAGAGGAGCAGCAGCCCCGACGGGACCTCCGGCGGCGCGACCAGCCGTCGCACGCCCTCGACGAGGATGAGGACCCCGACGACCAGGAGCACGGCCGCCTGCAGCGCGGCCCCGAGGACCTCGGCCCGGCGGAAGCCCCAGGTCCGCGACGAGGTGGCCGGGCGGGTGGCGAGGTGGGCCGCGACGAGGGCGGTGGCGAGCCCCGCGACGTCGGTGAGCATGTGCCCGGCGTCCGCCAGGAGCGCCAGGCTGCCCGTGAGGGCGGCGCCCACGAGCTCCGCGACGAGGACCCCGACGGTCACGGCGAGGACGACCGCCAGCCGGCCCCGGTGCTGCCCGACCTCGACGGCGTGGGCGTGGGGGTGCCCGGGGTGCGACCGCTCAGCCACGGCCGCTCCCCCGCTCCGACGGGTCCGCGGCGACCATGCTGCCGATGCTACGCCGGACGCCCGGTCAGGCCGGGAGGCGGACCGTGCTGGCCTGCGGGACCGCGGCGTAGCGGTCGGGGGTGCAGGTCAGCAGGATGACCTGCACCTCGGCCCCGGCGGCGCTGGCACCGAGCACCTCGCCCATCTGCCGCAGCCGGTCCGGGTCGGTGTAGCCGAGGGCGTCGTCGAGCACGACCGGCACGCCCTGGTCGGGGTCGACCAGCCGGGCCACCGCGAGCCGGGCGAGGATGCCGAGCTGCTCCTTGGCGCCGCCGGAGAGCTCCTCGAAGGGGACGGTCCGCCCGTCCAGGGTGCGGGCCCGGACCACGAGCTGGTCGTCGACCGTGACCCCGAAGGTCGGGCCGTAGACCCGCCGGCCCAGCTCCTCGAGGGCCCGGGTGAACGGACGGGCGTAGGTGGCGTGGGCCCGGTCCCGGTGCTCGGTCAGCGTCCGCCACAGGTGGCGGGCCGCCCGCGCGCGTCGGTCGACCGAGGCCAGCCGGCGCTCGCACTCGTCGAGGGCCGCGACGGCCTGGTCGTAGAGCTCGCGGCGCCCCTCGCTCTGCGCCATCTCGACCTGGCCGGAGAGCGTGTGCAGCGTGACGCCGGCGGCCTGGCAGGCCCGCTCGGCCTCCTCGAGGCGACGCGCCGCAGACGCCAGCCGGTCGGCGACGGCCTGGACGTCGGCCTCGGCGAGTGCCCGCCGCGCCCGGGCCTCGGCCAGCTCGGCCTCGGCCAGGACTGCGGACCGACGCTGCAGCTCCTCGTCCAGCGCCTCGTCGGGCATGGTCTCGCGCGCCCGGTCGAGGTCGGCCCGGGCCTGCTGCTCCTGACGGCGCAACGACTCCAGCGAGCCGTCGGCCCGGTCGAGCCGGGCCCGCAGCGTCGCGACTCCCCGCAGCCGCTCGCGATGGGCCTCGACGGCGGCGCGGCGTGTCTCGCGGAGCACCTGCACCTCGGCGGCGGCCGCGCGGGCGACGGCCCGGGCGGTGGCGACGTCGTCGGGCAGCGGATGGTCGCGGTCCGGCCGGTCGCCCGCGGCGGCCAGCTCGCGGACCTCCGCGAGCTCCGCCACCAGGGCGTCGGGGACGGCCCCCGCGAGCGCCTGGCGCAGGACGGTCGCCGGGCGCCCGGCGAGCAGCGTCTCGAGGTCGCGGGCGAGGTCGCGCACGGCTCCCTCCGCGGCGGCGGTGGCGTCGGCGGCCGCAGCCAGCTCGTCGACGCTCCGGGCGCCCGCCTCCGCCAGCAGCTCCTCGAGCTCGGCGCGGACGGCCGCCAGCTCCTCGCGGCGCTCGCGCCCACCCGCCTCGGGCTCGAGGACGACACGCACGGCACCGGGGACGGTGAGGACCAGCTCGTCGGTCAGGGCCCGGTCGAGCACCTCACCGGCCGGCAGCACAGTGGGTGTCCCGGTGGCCTCGGACCCCACCTCGACGCTGCCGTCGAGCGACTCGACCCGGACCCGGGCGCTGGCGGCCTCGTGGCGCGCGGCGAGGACCTCGGCACGCTGGTGCAGCTCGCGCGCCCGGCGGACCTCCCGCGGACCGACAGCACGCGCCGGCACCGACGCCCGCGCCGCGGCCAGCCGGTCGACGACGTCGCGGACCCGCTCCACGAGGGTCTCCAGACCGCGCACCTCCTCGAGCTGGCGCAGGTGGTCGACGTCGGCACGGGCGAGGTCGGCGACCGCCTCGGCCCGCTCCAGCTCCTCGTCGGCGCGGGCGACGGCGGCCTCTGCCTCGGCGAGGGCGGGGCCGAGCCGCTCCAGCGCAGCCGCGTCGTCGGCCCGGCGCTCCTCGGTCTGGTGCAGCTCGGCGGCGAGCCGCCCCAGCTGCGCGGCCTGCTCGGCGCGCTGCGACCGGTCGTGCGCGATCGCGCGGGAGCGCTCGCGGGCCTGCCCGAGCACGGCGCGGGCGGTGGCGTGCGCCTCCAGCAGGGCGTCGGCGCGGGCCTGCGCCTCGAGGGCGGCCGCGTGCTCGGCCCGGACCTGCTCCAGCCGCTCCTCGGCGGCCTCGAGCTCGACCCGGGCGGCCTCGCGGCGGTCGAGCAGCCGCTCGGCCTCCTCGAGGCGGCGGTGGGCCTCGCCGACGGCGTCCTGGGCCTCGGTGTGGTCGGTCATCGCCCGGCGGTAGTCACTCGTCGGGCGACCGGTGCGGGTGAAGTAGGTGAGGTACTCGCGCTCCACGAGGTCGAGGACCTGGTCACCGCCCTCGGCGTGCAGCTCGGAGCCGGAGGCGGCGTCGAGCGCAGCGCTGAGCACGGCGCTGTCGGCCAGCGGCGCGACCCGGCCGTCGTCGGACTGGGCCAGGCGCAGGGCGTCCCACAGGGTGCGGTCGAGACAGTCGCGCAGCAGCTGCTCCATCCGGGCGTGGGCGGCCTCCCCCGACAGCTGCTCCGGCACCGGGGAGAGCACCTCGAGGGTCGTCGTGGGCTGGCGCAGCCAGCGCTTGGCGTAGCGGACCCGGTGGCCGCCGATCGTCAGCTCGGCCTCGACGTAGGGGCCGACGTCGCGGCCCACGGGCTGCAGCCGGCGGACCTCCTTGCTCGAGGAGGTGGACTTCAGGCGCGGGTCGAGCAGCTTGTCGAAAGCCTCGAGCAGCGTCGACTTGCCGACCTCGTTGGGCCCCTCGACGACGACCACCCCGGTCTCGGGCAGCTCGACCGTGCGCTCGCGCACGCCCTTGACGTCGCGCACGGTGATGCGGTGCACCCTCATGCGGCACCCCCGCGGGTGAGGCGGTAGAGCAGGGCGAGCGCGTCGCGGGCGCTCTCGGCGTCGTCCTCGCGGCCGGGAACGAAGGCGGACCCGGTCACGGGCTCGTCCTCCGTGGGATCGCCCTCGCCGGTCGGGGCGAGGAGGTCGTCCCGGCGGTCGTCCGCGACGGACGCGGCACCGACCCCGCCCTCCCGGACGCCGCCGACGGGCGCCACCGGCCGGGCCCACGCACGGATCTCCTCGACCGCCGTGGCCAGGAAGCCGCCGAGGCCGAGGTCGGCCCACTCGGTGTCGTCGTCGAGGACGGCCAGGTCGGTGTGCCTGCCCCAGCGGTCGAGGACGGCCAGGGTGTCGCGGTGCCGGGTGCAGAGCTCCTCGAGGCGGGCGTGCTGGGCCACGGTCAGCTCGCCGGTGAGCGCGAGCCGCACGATGGCCCGGTCCTTGTCGGAGATCGCGGTGAGCACGGAGTCGAGGCGGTCGAGGTCGGCGTCCGAGCCCAGCCGCTCGGAGACGAGGTGGAAGGCCCAGGTGCCGACGTGGTGCGGGGTGACCCGGGCGGGCTCGCCGGGGGCGACCTCGACGACCAGCACGTCGCCGGGCCGGTCCTCGCGCCAGGAGGTGGGCTCGGGCGCCCCGGGGTAGCCGATCGCCGCGGTGCCCGCCACCTCGGTGCGCGAGTGCCGGTCGCCCAGGGCGACGTAGTGGATGCGCCCCTCGGCGAGCGCCGCGAGGAGCGGGCCGGTGGCGATCGTCGCGGGGTTGCGGCGGTCGGGGTCGAGCTCGTCGACCGCGCCGTGCCCCACGACGACGCGCACGACCCCCTCCGGGGCAGGGCCGACGGGAACGGTGGCGAGGGCCTCGGCCACCAGGTCGCGGCCCGGGTGCTTGCTGCGCCAGGGCGCGGCGACCAGCTCCACCCCGGGCGCCACCTCGCGGGGACCCGTGGCGTCGAGGACGTGCACGTGCTCGGGCGCCTCGCCGTGCAGCACCGGGGAGGTCCAGACCGACATGGCGTCGAGCGGGTCGTGGTTGCCTGGCAGCAGGTAGACGGGCACGGGCACCTCGCGGAGGGCGTCGAGGGCGCGGCGCACGGTCTGCGGGGTGAGCTGGTTGCTCTCGAAGACGTCGCCGCAGACGACGACGAAGGCGCACCCCTGGTCGCGGGCCACCCGCCCGAGCCGCCGGATCGCGTCGACGCGCGACTGCGCGAAGCGGGCCTGGGCCTCGCCCGCGAGGAAGCGCCGCGTCATGCCGATCTGCCAGTCGGCGGTGTGCAGGAACCGGACCACGGGGCGCTCCTTCCTCCGCTCGGACCAGCGGCGCTGGGGGATCGTCTGCGTGCCCACCACGGTAGGAGACCGCTCCGACAGACCCGGGGAGGCCGGGGTGCTGTGTCGGTCACGCCCGTGCTCGGTCGGCGGGCGCGCGGCGGGCGGTCAGGACAGCAGGTGCAGCGTCAGCAGGGCGGCACCCAGGCCGAGCACCAGCGTCACGCCCAGGTATGCCGCGGCCCGGCCGGGCGAGCGCCTCGCCAGCTCGGCGGTCTGGAGGGCCAGGGTGCTCCACGTGGTCAGCGCCCCGCACAGGCCGGTCCCGAGGAGCAGGAGGAGGACGGGGTCCTCGACGAGGGCGACCAGGGCCCCGAGCAGGGCGGCGCCGGTGGTGTTGGCGACGAGCACGCCCCGCAGCGGACCCCAGGGTGCGGTCGAGAGCAGCTGACGGACCACCGCCCCGGCGGCGCCGCCGACGGCGACGGCCAGGACGGCCCAGCCCCACGCCATACCCCCGCCGCTCATGCGCCGGCCTCCCGCCGCACCGCACGGCCGCCCAGCCAGGCGCACCCCACGCACAGGACCGGGGTGAGCAGGGTGTAGAGCAGGGCGGTGGCCGGCGCGACGGCCCCCAGCGCGGCCACCTGGACCGCGAAGGTGGAGAAGGTCGTGAACCCGCCGAGCAGACCCGTCGTCCAGAACGCCCTCCTGGACGCCTCCACCGACGGCCCTGCGAGGAGGACCGCGAGCGCGCCGATCAGGAGCGACCCCACCACGTTGACGAGCAGCGTCGCCACCGGAAGCCCGCCCTCGGCGGCAGGGAGGACGCCCTCGACGCCCCACCGCAGCAGGCTCCCGACGGCCCCGCCCAACGCGACGGCGGAGAGGATCCGGGGGTCGGGGAGCACGGTGCGAGCCTAGTTGCGCCGTACACTTGGCGGATGACGTCCTCGAGTGCTGATTCCTCAGACAGTCCTAGGCCGGGCAGTGCCCGGCTCCCCAGAGGTGGCAGGGGCACCTCGTGCTGATCGCGACCGGGATCGCGGTCATCGTCGTCCTCACCCTCTTCACCGGCTACTTCGTCGCCCAGGAGTTCGCCTACGTCAGCGTCGACCGCGGCCGGCTGCGCCAGCTGGCCGACGAGGGCGACCAGGCCGCCGCCCGCGCGCTGAGGATCACCTCCCGGCTCTCCTTCACCCTCTCCGGCGCGCAGTTCGGCATCACCGTCACGGCGCTGATGGTCGGCTACCTCGGCGAGGAGCTGCTCGTCCGGGGCCTGACCGAGAGCTATGCGGACATCGGCTGGCTGGCCCGCGCCGCGATGATCTCCCTCTTCTCCATCGGCACGCTGGTGTTCTCGACCGTGCTGCAGATGGTGATCGGCGAGCTCGGCCCCAAGAACCTCGCGATCGCCCGCCCGGTGCCGCTGGCGCGGGCGCTGTCGCGCACCACCCTGATCTACCTGACGATCCTCGGCCCGGTCATCCGGCTCTTCGACATGGCGTCCAACGCGCTGCTGCGCTCGGTCGGCATCGACCCGGTCGAGGAGCTCCCCCAGGGGGCGACCCCGGAGGACCTGACCCGGATCATCGCCGAGTCGCACAGCGGCGGCACCCTCGACGAGGAGCTCTCCACGCTGCTGGGCCGGGGCCTGGCCTTCCGTGAGCGGGTGGCCCAGGAGGTCATGACCCCGCGCACGTCCGTCCACACCGTCCAGGCCGACGAGACGGCCGCCACGGTGCTGGAGGCGCTCCACACCGGGCACGCCCGCTTCCCCGTCGTCGGCCGCGACATCGACGACGTCGTGGGCGTCATCGGCCTGCACGGCCTGCTCCAGGTCGACCCCGAGGACCGGGCGACCACGGTCATCCGCGACCTGTGCGAGGACGCCGTCATCCTGCCCGAGTCGCTGCCGCTGCCCAAGGTGCTCGAGGCGCTGCGCACCCACCACCAGCAGCTGGCCGTCGTCGTCGACGAGTACGGCGGCTTCGCCGGCATCGTCACCTTCGAGGACGTGGCCGAGGAGGTGGTCGGCGAGATCTGGGACGAGGACGACGCCGAGGAGTCCACCAGCCAGGACCGCGGCGACGGCATCTGGGACCTGTCGGCGCGGCTGCGCATCGACGAGGTCGCCCAGCTCACCGGCATCGAGCTGCCCGAGAGCGAGAACTACGACACCCTCTCCGGCCTGGTCCTGGACCGCCTCGGTCGGACCGCCGAGGAGGGTGACTCCGTGCTCGTGCGGTGGACCAGCCGCGACGGCGAGGGCGACGAGTACGTCCACCAGACCCGCCTCGACGTCGTCACGACGCAGCGGTTCGTGCCCGAGACGGTCGTCATGCACCCGCAGGTGACGCGGACGATGTCTGCCTGGGCGGCCCTGACCGAGGAGGAGCGCGAGCAGCTCTCCTCCGACGCGACGCCCGTCATCGTGGCGGCCGAGACCCCGGAGGTGGCGCGATGAGCACCCCCGTCGCCCTGATGGTCAGCGTGCTGCTGCTCGTCGCCAACGGCTTCTTCGTCGCCGCCGAGTTCGCCATCGTGGCGGCCAAGCGGCACCGGCTCGAGGAGCGTGCGGAGGAGGGCAGCCGCGCGGCCCGCGCCGCCGTGGAGGCCTCACGCGAGCTGTCGCTCATGCTGGCCGGCGCGCAGCTCGGCATCACGCTGTGCACGCTGGCCCTCGGTGCGCTGGCCAAGCCGGCCGTCGCCCACCTGCTGGAGCCCGTGATCTCGACCGTCGGCGTCCCCGACGTCGCGGTGCACGCCGTCGCGGTCGTGCTCGCCGTCTCCGTCGTCGTCTTCCTGCACATGGTCGTCGGCGAGATGGCCCCCAAGTCGTGGGCGATCTCGCACCCCGAGAGCTCGGCGATCCTGCTGGCCCTGCCCTTCCGGGCCTTCACCTGGGTCTCCCGCCCGCTGCTGTGGCTGATGAACGAGCTGGCCAACGTGCTCCTGCGGCTGGTACGCGTCGACCCCGTCGATACCCTGGCCAACGCGCAGACCCCGGCCGACCTGCAGCTGCTGCTCGCCCAGTCCTACGAGCACGGCGTGCTCGGGGACGCCGACCACCAGATCCTCTCCGGCGCCCTGCGCCTGGAGGAGAAGACGGTGGCCGAGGTGATGTTCCCGACGACGGCGGCCGTCACGGTGCCCCGCACGGCCACGGCGGCCGACGTCGAGCGGATCAGCCGCGACAGCGGCCGCTCCCGCCTCTTCGTCGTCGAGCCCGCGGGCCGGGCCGGCCAGCAGCGCATCCGCGGCATCGTGCACGTGCGCGACGCCATCATGGCGACCGCCGAGGGACGGGCGGACGACTCGCTGCTGTCCTTCCTGCAGCCGGTGGCCTCGCTCCCCTCCTCGATGCCGCTCATCGACGCCGTGACGAGCCTGCGCCAGCAGCGCGCCCAGCTCGCGCTCGTGCGCGACGAGCAGGGCCGGGTCGTGGGCATGTCCTCGATGGAGGACATCCTCGAGCAGATCCTCGGTGAGTTCGACGACGAGTCCGACGAGGCGACGACCGAGCACGCGTCGGCCTGAGCCTCCCACCGGCGGCCGGCGCCCCCACGGGGGCGCGAGCAGGTCGGGGCGCACCCGAGGTCGTCGACCTGGAGGGTGCACGTGAACCCTCCAGGTCGACAGGGCCGGGCGTGTCCCGGCCTGAGGTGACGTCCGCCCCAGGCCCCGAGCACGACGAAGCCCCCTCCCGGATCCGGGAGGGGGCCTCGTGAAGGTCGTGCGTCGGTCAGCCCACGCGGCCGTAGCCGGAGACGCCGCTGAAGACGGCGCGCAGCTGCGTCGGGATGCCGGGGCGGCCCGAGTCGTACATCATGCCGTTGCCGGCGTAGATGCCCACGTGGTAGGCCGGGTAGCCGAAGAACACCAGGTCGCCCGGCTGCGGGTTGCTCACCGGGGTCGCGGAGGCCTGCTGGGCGGCCGCCGTGCGCGGCAGCGAGATGCCGACCTGCGCGAAGACGAACTGGGTGTAGCCGGAGCAGTCGAAGCCGGCTGGGGTGGCGCCGCCGTAGACGTAGGGGATGCCGGTGTAGGCGGCGGCGACGGACAGGACGCCACCGGTCGGGGCCGGGGCGGCGGCCGGGGCCGGGGCCGGAGCGGGCTCGGGCGCCGGGGCGGCCTGCTGGGCCGGGGCGGCCTCGGCGGCGGCCGGCTGCGCCTCGGCGGCCGGGGCGGCGGCGCGCTCGTTGCTGCGGCTCGCGGCGACCTCGGTGCGCGCCTCGACGGCGGCCTCCGCCGGGGTCGGCTCGGTCACGATGCGCACGGCGGTGAAGCCGGAGGTGCCGAAGCTGGCGGCCTCGTCGACCTTCTCGGGTGCAGGGACGGCCTTGGCGGGCTTCTCGGCGGCGGCGACGGTCTCGACGGCGCGGACGAGGGTCTCGGCGACCGGGACGCCCGACAGGGACTCCGAGGAGCCGGTCGCGGGGTCGGCCGACGCGGCGACGGCGGTGCCGGCCAGCAGACCGGTCGAGGTCGCGGCGACGGCGGCGGAGCGGGACAGTGCTGTGGTGCGGCTCGGCGCGCGGTGGCGGCCGTGGGGGCGCAGGGTCACGTTGGGGTCCTCCAGATGCCTACGGGGTGAGCTGTCGGGCTGCGGATGGAGTTTCCGCCGGTGTCGGTGGGCGCCGGCACCGTGAGCCCCAAGGGCCGTCACGGGTAACGGCCCGAAGGTGGGTCCCCCGCTCCTGTCTGCGGTATGTCGTGCTGGTCCCCAGGGCGCGCTGACAGGACTCGGCAGAGAGCGCTACGGGGGTCCCTCCAGGGGAGAGGAACGGTTCGAAAGACTACACAACCGCCCGGAGCAATGTCACGGTCAGGTAACGAAACTGTGGACAGACTGCTCCCAGGTGGCCTCCAGAAAGCCGCTGACCTGGGATGACACTATCTACTCGGCAGTCACCTCCGTGACCGATGTCACATCCGACACGTGCAACCTCGAGTTGCCGGACGACACAGGGGCGGGCCCGGGCAGGGCCCGGGTGCGCAAGGGGTCCGGAGAGGGGTCGCAGGGCGGCGGTGGGCCGCCCGAAGGGCCCGGGCGCAGCCGTCAGCCGCAGAAGATGTGGGAGGCGACGTCGACCGGCAGCGAGACGGCCTCGCCGCCCACGGCCTCGACGATCGTGCGCTCCGACTCGCCCCAGACGATGACCTCGGCACCGGGCCGCACGCCGGACTCCAGCAGGAGCCCCAGGACCTCCGGGTCGACCTGCACGGGCTCGCCGATCCGCACGACGCGGGTGGAGGTGCGCACGCCCTCCCCGGCGGCGGCGGCGATCTCGTGGCTGGGGCGGCCCGAGGCCGGGGGCGCGGCGGGGTGCCCGAGCTCCTCGAGCCCCGGGACCGGGTTGCCGTAGGGCGAGGTGGTGCCGTCCTGCACCAGGTGCAGGATGCGCCGCTCGACGTCTTCGCTCATGACGTGCTCCCAGCGGCACGCCTCCTCGTGGACGTAGGCCGGGTCCAGCCCGATGACGTCGGTGAGGAGCCGCTCGGCCAGGCGGTGCTTGCGCATGACGCGCACCGCGGCGAGGCGACCGTCGGGGGTGAGCTCGAGGTGGCGGTCGGGCGCGACGTGGAGCAGCCCGTCGCGCTCCATGCGGGCGACCGTCTGCGAGACGGTCGGGCCGGACTGCGCCAGGCGCTCGGCGATCCGGGCACGCATGGGGACGACCCCGTCCTCCTCGAGCTCGAGGATGGTCTTGAGGTACATCTCCGTGGTGTCGATCAGCTCGCTCACGACCGCCATCCTACGTAGCGGAAAGCGCACCCGGGCCGGGCGGTCACGGGGCGAGCCGGACGCGACGCCAGGCGGTGGGGTCGTCGAGGGCCCCGGGGCCGACCCGTTCCCACACGAGCCGGTCGTGCAGGCGGCTGGGCCGACCGGCCCACAGCTCCACCCGGTCGGCCACCACGCGGTAGCCGCCCCAGCCCTCCGGCACGGGGACGTCGTCAGGGCTGCCGGTGTCGGGATAGCGCGCCGCGGCCTCGGCGTAGGCCGCCTCCAGCGTGGCCCGGTCGGGCACCGGCTCGGACTGCGCGGAAGCGTGGGCGCCGATGCGGGCGCCCCACGGCCGGCTGCGGAAGTAGGCGAGCACCTCGTCCTCGGGGAGCAGCTCGGCATACCCCCGGAAGCGCACGGCGCGATACATCGAGGGCCACGTCAGCGAGGCGGCGACGCCGGGGTTGGCCGCCAGCTGCCGCCCCTTGGTCGAGCGGGTGCTGGTGTAGAAGGCCGGACCCCGGTGGTCCAGCCCGCGCAGCAGCACGGTGCGCACGTCGGGCACGCCGTCGGCGTCGACCGTGGCGACCGACATCGCGGTCGGCTCGGGCACGTCGCCCCGCTCCGCCGCGCGCTCGACGGCCGCCTCGATCCAGGCCTCAACGATCTCCAGCGGCGCCTCCGGGGCGGAGTCCTCCGACAGACCCTCGCCGTCGTACTCCTGGCGGAACCTCCGCAGCGGGTCCACGCGGCTCACTTCTTCGGGCGCCGGGGCAGGGTGATCGTGCGGCGCAGCTCGGCCGGCGAGACGCGCTTGGACGGGTCGGCGTTGAGCAGGAGCACGTCGAAGGAGGCGTCGGTGTGCGGGTGGGTGCCCACCGGCTCACCGCGGGAGAAGACGACCCAGTAGGGCTGACCGCGGTGGAAGACCTGCTGCAGCGTGCCCTCGATCACGGAGTCGGCGTGCTCCAGGGCCCGCTTGCGCGGGTTGTTGCGGACGCGGTCCGTGCGCTCGCTCACGAACGCCTTGGCGGGCTCGCGGTTCTTGAGCATCTGCTCGACGAGCTTCGGCCCGTACTTCTGCGCCAGCGTGTAGACGACCGGGCCGTACTTCAGCGCCAGCTTGGTGTAGTTGGTAGCGGCTGCCACACGTCCTCCTGCTCGAGATGCTGCTGGACCACCGTAGGCGATGCCCGGCGGCTACCGGCCGACGGCATAGCCCTGCATGCCGCGCGGGTTGGCCGCCGCCGACACGATGCCCGTGCCGGGATCGCGCCCGACGGCGCAGAGGCGACCGAGCGTCCACGGCCCCTGCTCCAGCACCTCGTGCCCGCGGGCGCGCAGCCCGTCCAGCAGCTCGGCCCCGAACCGGGACTCGGCGAGCACGACGCCCGGCTCGCTCGCCCGCGGGTGGAAGCTGCCGGGGAAGCTCGTGGTGTGCAGCTGGGGGGCGTCGACCGCCTCCTGCAGCGCGAGCCCGTCCACGAGGTGGCGCAGCAGGAAGGTGCTCTGCCACTGGTCCTGCTGGTCGCCCCCCGGGCTGCCGCAGGCGAGCACGGGTATGCCGTCGCGCAGCACGAGCGTGGGTGTCAGGGTGGTGCGGGGGCGGCGGCCGGGCACGAGCGAGCTCGGCAGGCCCTGCTCGAGCCACATCATCTGCAGCCGGCTGCCGAGGGCGAAGCCGACCTCGGGGATGAAGGGCGAGGACTGCAGCCAGCCGCCGCTGGGGGTGGCGGAGACGAGCATGCCCCAGCGGTCGACGACGTCGACGTGGCAGGTGTCGCCGCGGGTCTCCCCCTCGGCGGTGACCTGCGGCTCGGCCGGGTCGCGCCCGACGGTGGGCTCCCCCACCGTCGCGTCCGCGTCGCCCGCGCCCTCGACGAGGAGCGCCTGGGCGGCGACGCGGGGGGTGCGCCCTCCCGGCGAGCCCGGACGCAGCTCACGGCTGGCCTCCTCCGTGATGAGCGCGGCGCGCCCGGCGGCGTAGGCCGGGTCGAGCAGGTCGGCCAGCGCCACCTCGGCGCTGTCGCCGTACCAGGCCTCCCGGTCGGCCATCGCCAGCTTCCAGGCCTCGACGAGGGTGTGGAGCCCCTCCACCGTGCCGAGGTCGTCCGCCCCGGCCGCGTCGACCGTCTGGAGCACCTGCAGCAGCGCGGGGCCCTGCCCCCAGGCACCGGTCTTGGCGACCGTGACGCCGCGCCAGTCGAGGGTGACGGCGTCCTCCCAGGTCGCCTCGAAGGCAGCGAGGTCGGCGCCCGTCAGGACGCCCGGCAGCACCTGGCCGCCGGAGTGCCGGAAGGGTCGGCGCGCGAAGGCGTCGACGGCCTCGGCGACGAAGCCCTGGGACCACGCGCGGCGCAGCGCGTCGATGCCCTGCTCGCGGGTGCCGCCGGCGGAGGCCTCCTCGACGAGCAGCCGCTCGAGCGTGTCGGCCCAGGCGGGGTTGGTCACCAGGCTGCCCGGCTCGGGCGGCGCACCGTCGACCAGCCAATGGTCGGCCGAGGTCGTCCAGTCCTGGGTGAAGAGCTCGGCGACGGCCTCGATCGTGCGCGAGACCCGCTCCAGGACGGGGTGACCGTGCCGGGCGTAGTGCAGCGCCGGCCCGGCCACCTCGGCCGCGGACATCGTGCCCCGGTCACGGAGCAGCACCATCCAGGCGTCGAAGGCCCCGGGCACGGCGGTCGCGAGCGGGCCGGAGCCGGGGATGCGGTCGAGGCCCGCGGCCGCGAAGTGCTCCGGGGTGGCGCCGGCGGGCGCCGGGCCCTGCCCGCAGAGCACCCGCGGGGTCGGGTCGTCGGCGGAGGCGACGATCAGCGGGAGGTCGCCGCCGGGGCCGTTGAGGTGGGGCTCGACCACCTGCAGGACCAGTCCGGCGGCCACCGCGCCGTCGGCGGCGTTGCCGCCGAGCTCGAGCACGCGCATCGCGGCCGAGGAGGCCAGCCAGTGGGTGCTCGACACCATGCCGTAGGTGCCGGTGAGGGTCGGTCGCGTCGTGAACGTCACGCGCGCCTCAGCCGAGGGTCGCCAGGACCGGCACGAGGATCAGCGCGGCCAGCGCGGCCAGGACGACGATGCGTCGGGTTCGGGCGGTCATCATCAGGTCACCTTCTCGGGGATGGGCTCGGTCAGGGCCGGACCGCGCTCGAGGTAGAGCGGGCGCGCCCAGCTGGCGCGGATGCGCAGTCGCAGGTTGTCGTGGCGCATCAGGTAGATGATCGCAGCCGCGGCCGTCAGTCCGCACGCGATCGTGGCGATGAGGATGGTCCAGCGGGCGCCGAAGGTCTCGCCGACCCAGCCGATGATCGGCGAGCCGATCGGGGTGCCGCCGAAGAAGACGGCCATGTAGAGGGCCATGACCCGGCCGCGGACCTCCTGGTCCACGGAGAGCTGCACCATCGCGTTGGCGCTGACCATGACGGTGAGCGCGGTCAGGCCGGTCGGCACCAGCAGCACGGTGTAGACCGCGAAGGTCGGCGCCATGGCGAGGAAGAAGCTGAAGATGGCGAACAGCCCCAGCGAGCCGAGCAGCAGCCGCCACCGGGGGCGCTCGCGCCGGGCCGCCATCAGGGCGCCCGCCAGCGAGCCGATCGCCATGACCGAGCCCGTGATGCCGTACTCCTCGACGCCCTTGCCGTAGATCTCGGTGGCCATGAGCGCGTTGGTGATCTGGAAGTTCATGCCGAAGGTGCCGTGCATGAAGGCCACGATCATGATGAGGATGATGTCCGGCCGCCGGGCGACGTAGCGGACCCCCTCGCTGATCTTCGCCCGCCCCTTCCCCGTCCGGTCGGGGCGCTTGGCGAGCAGACGGGTGTCCATCATCAGCAGGGCGATGATCACCGCGATGAAGGTGAAGGCGTTGATGATCAGCGTCGGACCGGTGCTGAAGGCCGCGATGAGCAGGCCGGCGGTGGCCGGGCCGAGGAGCCGGCCGAAGTGGAAGGAGGCACTGTTGAGGCCGACCGCGTTGGTCAGCTTCTCCTTGGGCACCATCTCCGAGACGAAGGCCTGCCGCGCCGGGGCGTCGACGGCCGAGGCCACGCCCGAGAGGGTGGCCAGGACGTACATGTGCCACAGCTCCATCGAGCCGTGCAGCACCCACACGCCCATGAGCAGCGCGAAGAACGCCATGAACGACTGGCTGACGAGCATGACCTTGCGCTTGGAGAAGGCGTCGCTGAGCGCGCCGGCCAGCGGGGTCAGGAGCACGGTCGGCAGGAACTGCAGGCCCGTGACGATGCCGAGGGCAGCGGCGGAGTTGTCGGTGAGCTCGGTGAGCACCACCCAGTCCTGGGCGACGCGGCCCATCCAGGTGCCGGTGTTGGAGACCAGGGCACCCGCCGCGTAGATCCGGTAGTTCTTGACCGAGAGCGCGCTGAACATCGCGCTCATCGGGCGACCAGCTCCTCGAGGAGCTCGGCGGCCCGGGCCAGCAGGACCTGGTCCTCGTCGGACAGCTTCTCCAGGCGCTCGGTGAACCAGCGGTCGCGGCGCTCCCGCTCGCCCCGCACGGTCTGCTCGCCCAGCTCGGTGATGGCCAGACGCACCAGCCGGCCGTCGTGCTCGTCGGCCATGCGGGTGACGTAGCCGCCCTCGCAGAGCTGGGCCACGGTGCGGCTCATGCTCGGCGCGCTGACCTGCTCGATGGTCGCCAGCTCGCCGACGGTCCGGGCCTCGGAGCCGAGCTGGGCGAGCACGCTGAACAGGTGGGGGGCGACCGTGCCGCCCGACTCGTAGCGGACGCGGCGCGCGACGCGCATGCACGCCATACGGAGGGTGTGCGCGAGCTCGGGGACGGGGATCTGAGGGGCGGAGGCTGGTGCAGGCATCGGTCGTTAGTCTATCTCATTACCTTGGCTAACGACTTTCCGGAAGCGCCCCCGCCCGGGGCACGTCGACGGCCCGCCCCCGGTCGGGGACGGGCCGTCGTGCGAGGTCTGCCGTGGCGAGGTCAGGAGGCGCCCAGCCACCCCTTGATCGGGTCGATCGCGAAGTAGATGACGAAGAGCACGGCGACGATCCACAGCAGCAGGTGGATCTCACGGGCCTTGCCCCGCACGATCTTGAGGGCGACGTAGGCGACGAAGCCCGCGCCGATGCCCGCGGCGATCGAGTAGGTGAACGGCATGACGACGATCGTGAGGAATGCCGGGATGCCGATCTCGAGGTCCTCCCAGTCGATGCCGGTGACCTGCTGCATCATCAGGAAGCCGACGATGATGAGCGCCGGGGTCGCCGCCTCGTGGGGCACGATCGCCACGAGCGGGGCGAGGAAGGTCGCCAGCAGGAACATGACGCCGGTGACGACCGAGGCCAGACCGGTGCGCGCACCCTCGCCGACACCGGCGGTCGACTCGATGTAGGAGGTGTTGCTGCTGACGCCCGCGGCGCCACCGGCGGCGGCCGCGATGGAGTCGACGACGAGGATGCGGCGGGTGTTGGGCGGGTTGCCCTCCTCGTCGAGCAGGCCGGCCTCGGCACCGACGGCGACCATGGTGCCCATGGTGTCGAAGAAGTCGGCCAGCATGAGCGTGAAGATCAGCAGGAAGACGGCGGTGGCGCCGATCGCGCTGAAGGAGCCCAGCAGGTTGAAGTGGCCCAGCAGCCCGAAGTCGGGGACCTGGACGACCTGGTCGGGCAGCGCCGGGACGTTGAGGCCCCAGCCGGTCGGGTTGGAGCCGTCCTGCGCCTGCGGGCCGATCTTGAAGATCGCCTCCACGATGATGGCCAGGACGGTCGCGCTGATGATGCCGTAGAGGATCGCGCCCTTGACGCGCAGCGTGAGCAGCGCGGCGATGAGGAACAGGCCGATCACGAAGACGAGCGTCGGCCAGCCGGCGAGGAAGCCGCCGACACCGAGCTCCACGGGCACCGGACCGGAGGCCGGGCGGCGGACGACGCCCGCGTCGACGAGACCGATGATCGTGATGAAGAGGCCGATTCCGACGCTGATGGCGGTCTTGAGCTGGGCCGGGATCGCCCTGAAGACCGCCTCGCGGAAGCCGGTGAGGACGAGCACGAGGATGATGAGGCCCTCGAGGACCACGAGACCCATCGCGTCGGCCCACGTCATGCCGGGGAGGCTGGCGATGCCGTAGGCGACGAAGGCGTTGAGGCCGAGGCCGGTCGCCAGCGCCAGCGGGTAGTTGGCGACGGCACCCATGAGGATCGTCATCAGACCGGCGACGAGCGCGGTGCAGGCGGCGATCACCTGGAGGTTGCCGTCGGCGAGGAAGCCACCGGTGCCGTCGGGGACGGTGCCGATGATCAGGGGGTTGAGGACCACGATGTAGGCCATCGTGAAGAAGGTGGCCAGACCACCACGGATCTCCTGGGTCACCGTCGACCCACGCTCGGTGATCCGGAAGTAGCGGTCCACGGCGGTCAGGTCACCACGGGACGGGGCAGGTGCGGACATGCGCGGTAGCGTAGCGGCGTGCCCAGCGATGCCCGCCCCGACCCGCAGGAACCGGCCGAACCGGCTCCCGTGAGCGTGCCGGACCCCGGCCTGCGCACCATCGGCCTGGTGCGCTGGGGCGTCGTCGCCTGGCTGGTCGTGCTGGCCGTGGTCCTCGCCGTGCCCTCGCTGCGCACCGGGGACCGCGCCTGGTGGGTCTGGGTGCCGGTGGCCGGGGCGCTGCTGGGGGCGCTGGGCCACGGCTACCTCGCGCGGGGTCGCGGCAACGCCCGCGACGCCTAGGGACGCCCGCCCGGTGGCGAGGGACCGTCAGCGGTCGACGAACTCGATCTCGGCCTCGTCGTCGAGCACCGGCGGGTCCACCCGCTCGGGAGCCCGACGCTCGACGTCGACCTCGCTGTGCGCGCCGCAGCCGAAGTCCAGCGCGACGACGGAGCCGTCGGCCGGCGACCACTCGTTGGCGCAGACGCCGAAGACCGAGCGCAGCGCACCGGCCATCGGCACGAAGTAGCCGCAGGTCGAGCACGGGGCGGGAGCCTTGCGCGCGATCTCGCTGCGCGGACCGTGGTCGCCGTCGTGCCAACGCCTGGCGGCCGCGTCCCGGCCCTCGGCCGAGAGCACGCGTGGGCGGCCCAGACCGAGCTCCCAGATCGCGAGACGGTCGACCTCCTCCTCGCCCGTGGCCTCGAAGCCGGGCTCGAGGTTGGGGTCGTCCTCGACGTAGGGGGTGCGGTCCTCGGGACCGATGTCGCCGGGGGCGAGCCGCTCGGCGTAGGGGACCCACTCCGGGGAGAGCAGCGCGCCCTCGCCGGGCAGCAGGTGCACCTCGCTGACGGTGGCGCGACGGGCCCGGGGCGCGCGGGAGAGCGTGACGGCCCAGCGCCAGCCCGGGTAGGCGGGCGCGGTGCACGCGAAGCTGTGGGTCGTCAGCCGGTCGGCCTCGGTGACGGCACCGAGGTGCTCGCCGACCGTGCCGGGCTCGGCGATCTCCATCGCGGCAGCACGCGCCACCTCGACCGCGGGGGTGAGGACGGCGTCGGGCTTGAGGGTCGCCACCGGGGTCAGCTCCCCGCCTCGAACTGGTCGGCGACGGCGCGCAGGGCCTTGGCCACGGCGGCACCCTGGCGACGGTCGGGGTAGTGCCCCTTGCGCAGCGAGGTGGAGGCGCTGTCGAGCAGGGCGATGAGGTCCTCGACCACGACCACCATCTCCTCGGCCGGCTTGCGGTCGCGCAGCGAGAGGCCGCGGCTGACCGACGGAGGCGGGTCGAGCAGGCGCACCGAGAGGGCCTGGTCGCCGCGCTTGCCGGCCACGATGTCGAACTCCACACGGGTGCCGCGCTTGAGCGACTCGACGCCCTGGGGCAGGGCGGAGCGCGGGACGTAGACGTCGTGTCCCTCGTCGCTGGACAGGAAGCCGAAGCCCTTGTCCTCGTCGTAGAACCTGACCTTGCCGGTCGGCACGCGGCACCTCACGAAGTAGTAGGGGTAGTGCGGTCCGACGAGGATATCGTCCCGCACCGACGGCGCCTAACGCGTTCTTCCCGCGCAGGTATGCGGTTCGCCGGGGGGCGCCCGGCTCCCGGCGGGGGCCTCACCCCGGGCGGAACGCCATACCCCGCTCGGCGAGGGCCTCGCCCAGGCGCTCGACGGCGATCGGGCCGACACCGTGCAGCGCGCGCAGCTCCTCGGGGGTCCGCTCCGCGACCTGCTCCAGGGTGGTGATGCCCTCGGCCAGCAGGCCCCGGGTGGCGGGTGCCCCGATGGTGCGCGGCAGGGCGGTCCCGGAAGGGCGTGGCGCCCGCTCGCGGGGCGGTCCGCCCGCGTCGACCA
Source organism: Ornithinimicrobium humiphilum (assembly GCF_006716885.1). Classification (NCBI taxonomy): domain Bacteria; kingdom Bacillati; phylum Actinomycetota; class Actinomycetes; order Micrococcales; family Ornithinimicrobiaceae; genus Ornithinimicrobium; species Ornithinimicrobium humiphilum. The sequence continues at coordinate 512,909 of NZ_VFPU01000001.1, read as the reverse complement.
CGGCTTCGCCGCGCGGCGAGAGCCGGTAGCCGATCGCCAGCGACTCGGTCAGGCCCTTCTCCTTGAGCTTGCGCACGTCGGCCTTCCACGAGAGGGTCTCGCGGCCCAGCTCGGCGGCGAGCTCGGGCGCCCGCACGCCGGGCGAGCGGTCGATCAGCGCCAGTGTTGCGCGGGTCCACGGGCCGTGCGGGGAGGCGGCGTCGAGGCGGTCCAGCCAGGCCCGGATCCGCGCGATCTCGGCGGCGTCGGGGATCTGCTCGCGCAGCTGCTCGCGGGGGTCCGGGCCGGCCCAGCGCAGCCCGACCCGGTAGACGGCCCGGCCGGGGCGGCCCGACAGGACCTCCCGCAGCGCCTGGACCGAGGCCGCCCCGGCCCGCCGGGCGTCCTGGGCGCGCAGGGCCGAGAGCGCGACCCGCTCGACCTCGGTGACCTCGACGAGACCCACCGCGGTGCGCATGCGGGTGCCGACCCGCACGCGAGGCCGGTCCCAGGCCCGGAACGCGAGATCGAGCTCGCCGCGACGGATGGCGGCGAGCTCGTGCGGTCGGATCATCACGGGGCCAGTCCACCACGGGAGGACCGGCCCCTGCACGGGTCGGTGGGGGCCGCGGCTCAGGCGGCGAGCGCCACCCGGGCGTCGGCCTGCACGTCGACCGGGGCCCGGTCACCGGCGGCGACGAGCTCGGCGTAGCGACCACCGCGGGCGAGCAGCTCGGCGTGCGAGCCCTGCTCGACGACGCGGCCCTGGTCCATCACGACGATGAGGTCGGCGTGGCGGACGGTGGAGAGGCGGTGGGCGATCGTCACGACCGTCCGACCCTCCCCGACCCGTTCGAGGGCCTGCTGGATGGCGGCCTCGGTGCGGGTGTCGAGGGCGCTGGTCGCCTCGTCGAGGACGAGCACCCGGGGGTCGCGCAGCAGCGTGCGGGCCAGGGCCAGGCGCTGCTGCTCGCCACCGGAGAAGCGGTGGCCGCGGGCGCCGACCATGGTGTCGTAGCCGTCGGGCAGCGAGGCGACGAGGTCGTGGATCTGCGCGTCACGGGCCGCCTGCTCGATCTGGGCGTCGGTGGCGTCCGGGTTGGCGAAGCGCAGGTTCTCGCGGATCGTCGCGTGCAGCAGGTAGGTCTCCTGGGAGACGACCCCGATGACCGCGGCGCGCTCGGCCGAGGGCAGCTCGCGCAGGTCGATCCCGTCGAGGGTGACACGACCCCGGGTGGGGTCGTCGAGGCGGGTCAGGAGCGAGGCCAGGGTGCTCTTGCCGGAGCCGGTGGAACCGACGAGCGCGACGGTGGCACCCGCGGGGATCTCGAGGTCGACCTCGCTCAGGGCGTCGCGGTCGGCGTCGGGGTAGCGGTAGCTCACACCCTCGAGCCGCAGCTCGCCACGGGCGGTGGCGGGGTCGAGGTGGCGCGCCCGCTCCGGCTCGGGCTCGGCGACCTCGACCGGCAGGTCGAGGTACTCGAAGATCCGGCTGAAGAGCGCCATCGAGGCCGTGACCTGGACGCCGACGGAGAGCAGGCCCATGACCGGGCGGAAGATACCGGCCTGCAGGGCGGTGAAGGCGACGAGCGTGCCGATCGAGATGCCGGCGCCGGTGACGGGCAGGCCCGCGACGAGGTAGAGGGCGGCCGGGACGATCGCGAAGACGATGCCCATCGTGGCGGTGCGCCAGCGACCGGCGATCTGGGCGGCGACCTCGAGGTCGAGCAGGCCGGCGCTGGAGCCGGTGAACCGGTCGGCCAGCTGCTGGCTCGCGCCGAGCGTCTTGCTCAGCCGGGCGCCGCTGACGGACAGCGACTCCTCGACCTGGGCGTGGAGGCCGGCGAGCGCCTTCTGGCGCTTGTCGGTGGCGTCGCGGCGCAGGCGGGCGACGGAGCGGGTCACGAGGACCGCCGGCGGGATGACCACCAGCGAGAGCAGGGCGAGCGTCGGGCTCAGGGCGAGCATCGCGACGAGCGTGCCGATGACGGTGGCGACGTTGCCCGCGAGCGAGGTCGCGGTCGAGGTGACCACGCCCTGCAGGCCGGAGACGTCGTGGGTCAGGCGGGACTGCACCTCGCCGGAGCGGGTGCGGGTGAAGAAGGACAGCGGCTGGCGCTGCAGGTGGGTGAAGAGGTCGGTCCGGAGCCGGTGCATGATGCGCTGGCCCATGGCGGTGCTGATCCAGGTCTGGACCACGCCGAGGACCGCGCTCACCACCGCGACGCCGACCATGGCGCCGACGAGCATCAGCAGCAGGCGGACGTCCTGGTCGGGGATCGCCACGTCGACGATCTCGCGGACGAGGAAGGGCGACACCAGGCCGAGGGCCGAGCTGGTGACGATGAGCGCCAGCACGGTCGCGATGGACCAGCGGTGCGCGCGGAAGAGCGCGAGCACGCGGCGGGCGCTGACGGGGTGGGCGGCGAGCTGGGCGCGGTCCTTGGGGTCCGGCCGGGCGCCGGCGCCGCGGGACCCGCGGTCGCCACGGTCGCCGCCGTGCGAGAGGTTCGAGAAGCCGTCCATGCGGTTCTCCTTCCAGGGGGCGGCCGGTCGAGCCGGCCGAAGTCTTGTGTCTGTCGAACGCTTCAACTTGCGGAGGTTACCTCTTTATTCCGGCACCTCGCTAAGATGGGGGTATGACGTCTCCCGCCACCCCCGCGCCCGGCACCGGCGACGGGGCCACCGAGGTCGACCTGCTGCTCCGCCTGGCGCGCCGCTGGCGCTCCCTCGGGGCCGACGAGGAGGGCGACCCGCCGCTGTCGCCCCACCAACAGCGGGCGCTGCTCGCCGTCGCCCGGTTGTCCCGCGGGGTCGGCCAGCGAGTCACGGCCGGCGCCGCCGGGGGTCCCACCGGCACGGACGACGCCACCGGGCCCTCGGGCGTCCGCGTCTCCGCGCTGGCCGCCCATCTCGGTATCGCGCCCCGCTCGGCGACCGAGGTCGCCGACGCCCTGGAGGCGGCCGGCCTGCTCACCCGGGCGCCCGACCCGACCGACCGCCGGGCGGTGCTGCTCTCACTGACCGAGCGCGGACGCCATACCGTCGCCGCCGTGCGCGAGCGTCGTCGCGCCGCCGCGGACGCCGCGGTCCGCACCCTCTCCCCCGCCGACCGCGCCGAGCTGCGCCGGCTGCTCGAGCTGCTGCTCGACGCCTGACCCGGCCGGGCCGCGCGGCCCCGGCACGGCAGAACGCCCCGGGAGACGGGTCTCCGTCTCCCGGGGCGCTTTCCTCCCCTGCCAGGGCCGTGGGACGACGGCCCTGAGCTCTTCGTGCTGCTGTTGGGGCGGGGCACCTCCCGTGGACCGTCCTGGGAGGCACCCCGCCCCTGCTCGCGTTGGCTCTCGTCCGGCCGCGCCACGGGCAGCCGGCCACCGAGCCGACCAGCTCAGACGCGAGCGTCCTCGGCGAGGGATTCGTAGGAGGCAGACTCCTCGCCGAAGGTGTAGGCGGACTCGCTGTGCTCCGAGAGGTCGACGCCGCGCGCCTCGTCCTCGGGGCTGACCCGGAAGCCCAGGGTCTTGTGGATCGCGAGCCCGATGAGGGCGGTCATGACGCCGGTGAAGATCACGGTGAAGACCGTCGCCGCGATCTGGGCGACCAGCTGGGAGAAGCCGCCGCCGTAGAAGAGGCCGCCACCCTCGCCGTCGACCGGCAGGGCCAGGAAACCCAGGGCGACGGTGCCGATGATGCCGGCGACCAGGTGGACACCGACCACGTCGAGGGCGTCGTCGTAGCCGAACTTGTACTTCCAGCCCACCGCGACGGCGGAGCCGAGACCGGCGAGGACACCGATGACCAGGGCGCCGATCGGCGAGACGTTGGCGCAGGCCGGGGTGATCGCGACCAGACCGGCGACGACGCCGGAGGCGGCACCGATGGAGGTCGGGCGGCCGTCACGGATGCGCTCGACGAGCATCCAGGCCAGCATCGCGGCGGCCGGGGCGGCCAGGGTGTTGACCCAGATCAGGCCACCCTCCTCGACGGAGCCGGCGGCGCCGCCGTTGAAGCCGAACCAGCCGAACCACAGCATCGCGGTGCCCAGCATGACCAGCGGCACGTTGTGCGGGCGGTGGTAGCCCTTGGTCTTACCGAAGTCGGCGCGGGAGCCGATGATGTAGACGAGCACCAGGGCGGCGAGGCCGGCATTGATGTGCACGACCGTGCCACCGGCGAAGTCGATCGCCTCGCCGAAGACCTTGCCGATCGCGCCGTCCGCGGAGAGGAGGCCGCCGCCCCACACCATGAAGGCCAGGGGGCAGTAGACCAGGGTCACCCAGATCGTGACGAAGAGCGTCCAGGCGCCGAACTTGGTGCGGTCGGCGACCGCGCCCGAGATGAGCGCCACGGTGATGATCGCGAAGGTGGCGCCGAAGCCGATGCCGACCAGGTCGCCGGAGCCCACGTGCTCCATCAGGCCGAAGTCCGCCACCGGGTTGCCGACGAGCCCGCCGAGGATCCCGGGTGCCGCCGTCATGCCGTAGCCCCAGAGGACCCAGACGACGCCGACGATGCCGACGGCCACGAAGCTCATCATGATCATGTTGAGGGCCGCCTTGGCCCGCGCCATGCCGCCGTAGAAGAACGCCAGTCCGGGCGTCATCAGCAGCACCAGCGCCGCTGACACCATCACCCAGACGTCACCTGCGGTGAGTTCCATTTCCTGCCTCCTTGTGAGTGCCTCCTGGCGATCCGCTCCGCACCACGCCCTCGGGGCGAGGAGCGGATCGTGGGGTCGAGTCAACGGCAGGGATGTTTCGGGAGACGTCGCCTGGGTGTTAATTCCTCGTTGCCGGGTGTTACGGCTCGGTTAAATCCCGCTGAGGTGGGCAAAAGCCCTGGTCAGACGCTCGCGCCACCAGGTCTCGCGCTCCGGGTCGCTCCGGTGTGCCGTCAGCAGGGCGGGGTCGACCGCCTCGCGGGCCGCGTCGGCACGGTCGGTCGTCAGCCCGCCGGCCCGCGGCACGAGCGGGTCGGCGACGACGTCGGCGGCCAGCAGCGCGGCGGTGCCGAGGCCGCAGTCGTGGTCGAGGTCGGGCAGCGCAGCGGCGAGGCGGACGCCCACGGCGAGGCCGACGGAGGTGTCCAGGGCGGAGGAGACGACCGCGGGCAGACCGCACTCCTGCACGATCTCGACCGCCCGGGCCACCCCGCCGAGGGGGGCCACCTTGACCACGACGAGGTCGGCGGCGTGCTCGCGGGCGACGCGCAGCGGGTCCTCCGCCCGGCGCACCGACTCGTCGGCGGCGACGGGCACGTCGACGCCGGCCCGGGCCAGGGCGACGCGCAGGGCCGCGAGCTCCTCCACGGTGGCGCACGGCTGCTCGGCGTACTCCAGGCCCAGGGGCGCGAGGGTGCGGAGGGCCTCGAGCGCGTCGTCCTGCGACCAGGCTCCGTTGGCGTCGACGCGGAGGCGGGCGCCCGGGCCGAGCACCCGGCGCACCTCGGTCACGCGGGCGAGGTCGTCGGCCAGCGTCTGGCCGCGCTCGGCGACCTTGATCTTGGCGGTGCGCGTGACGTCGTAGCGGGCGAGGACGGACCCGACCTGCTCCGCCGGCACCGCGGGGACCGTGGCGTTGACCCCGACCGCGCCCCGCACCGGCGACGGCAGCCTCCCCCAGCCCGCCTCGACGGCCGCGGCGAGCCACCGGGCGGCGTCGGCGTCGTCGTACTCGACGAAGGGCGCCCACTCCGCCCAGCCGGAGGGCCCGTGCAGCAGCACGGCCTCCCGGGCGGTCACCCCGCGGAAGCGGACCCGCATCGGCAGGGTCACGACGGAGGCGGCGTCGAGCAGCTCGGGCAGGTCGGGCGTCATCCGGCCAGGGTAGGAGACCGGATCCCTGCGGACGGGAGCTGTCCTCGACGGGCCGCGGGACGCTGCGCCGGACCCGTCGGGTCCGCCAGGGTGGCCGCATGGCACTCAAGTGGTACACCGTCGTCGTCGACAGCATCGACCCGCAGGCCCAGGCGCGCTGGTGGGCGGAGGTGCTCGACTGGGTCAGCGTCTACGACACCCCGGAGGAGGCGGTCATCGTCCCCCGCGAGGCGCTCGAGGGGCCGGAGCGCGCGGCGTCCCTCGAGGAGTGGATGCGCCGCGGGCAGGGGCTGGTCTTCGTCTCCGTCCCCGAGCGCAGGTCCGGTAAGAACCGGCTGCACCTCGACCTCGCGCCCCACACCTCCCAGGACCGGGACGCCGAGATCCAGCGGCTGCTCGACCTCGGGGCCACCCGCGCCGACGTGGGCCAGGGCGAGGAGGTCTCCTGGACCGTGCTCACCGACCCCGAGGGCAACGAGTTCTGCGTGCTGTCCAGCCGCGACCAGTAGGACGGGGGGCCGTGCGCCCGACCACCGGGCGCACGGCATACCCGCCTCACCTAGGCTGACCGCGTGAGCGAGCAGCACCGGACCGCAGAGCCGTCGCCCGACCCGTTCGACCCCGCACAGTGGCGCGAGGTGGAGGGCTTCGACCTCACCGACATCACCTACCACCGGCACGTCGAGCTGGGCTGCGTGCGGATCGCCTTCGACCGGCCCGAGGTGCGCAACGCCTTCCGGCCGCACACGGTCGACGAGCTCTACCGCACGCTCGACCACGCGCGGATGACCCCCGACGTCGGTGTCGTGCTGCTCACCGGCAACGGCCCGTCCCCCAAGGACGGCGGCTGGGCCTTCTGCTCCGGCGGCGACCAGCGCATCCGGGGCCGCAGCGGCTACCAGTACGCCCAGGGCGAGACCTCCGACACCGTCGACACCGCACGCGTGAAGGCCGAGGGCGGCCGGCTCCACATCCTCGAGGTGCAGCGCCTCATCCGCACCATGCCCAAGGTCGTCATCGCCGTCGTCAACGGCTGGGCCGCGGGCGGCGGGCACAGCCTCCACGTGATCTGCGACATGACCATCGCCTCGCGCCAGCACGCGCGCTTCAAGCAGACCGACGCCGACGTGGGCTCCTTCGACGCCGGCTACGGCTCGGCCTACCTCGCCAAGCAGGTCGGGCAGAAGTTCGCGCGCGAGATCTTCTTCCTCGGCCGACCCTACGACGCCGAGACCATGCAGCGGATGGGCGCGGTCAACATCGTGGCCGACCACGCCGAGCTCGAGACCGAGGCGATCCAGGTCGCACGGGAGATCCTCGGCAAGAGCCCGACGGCGCAGCGCATGCTCAAGTTCGCCTTCAACCTCACCGACGACGGGCTCATGGGCCAGCAGGTGTTCGCCGGCGAGGCGACCCGCCTGGCCTACATGACCGACGAGGCGGTCGAGGGCAAGGAGGCCTTCCTGGAGAAGCGCGACCCCGACTGGTCGCCCTACCCCTGGTACTTCTGAGCACCCGCACCCCCGCCCACGACGGGCGGGCCGTGCGAGACTGGCCCTGGGAGCACCGCACGGGGAGGACAGCATGAGACACACACTTGTCGCGGCCGTCGCCGGCGCCGGGCTCGCGCTCGCCGGCTGCGGGGGCGACGCCACGTCCTCGACCCAGACCCCCGCCACCGGCGCCACCGGGCAGGCCGCGCCCGACGACGCCCTCCGGACCGGGGCGGGCGACGACGTCGCGGCCACGGCCGACGCGGCGCCGACGACCGGCGCCCAGGGGGACGTCGACGTCGCGGCTGCCGACGAGCCGGTGGAGGACGAGGTCGAGGGCGGCGAGGACGGGCAGGCCGCCGCCGACGTGGCCGCCGCCTTCCTGGTCGCGATGGTCCACGCTGACCCGGAGGCCTGCGACCACCTGCTCTCCTTCACCGACCTCGAGCGGCCCATGACCGCCGTCGCCTCCGACCACGAGATGTGCACCGAGCTGCTGCCCGAGGTGCTCAGGGCCGAGACCGAGGCCCAGGGCATCGACGAGGCCACGCTGGCGCAGCTCGAGGGTCTGGTCATCAACGGCGCCGACGTCGACGGCGACACCGCGGTCGTCGACGCCGACAACTACCCGCCCGACCTGGCGAGCTCGATGGGCGACGCGGCGATCACGCTCAAGCGCGTCGACGACGGCTGGTACGTCGACCTCGACAACTCCTTCGTGGTCCCGACCGCCCCGTGAGCGGGCCGGTCCCCGCGGCCGGGATCCGGCCCGACGACCTGGTCGTGCCTCCCGGCGCGACCTGGCAGCAGCTGGCTCCGGAGCTCACCGCGCTGCTGAGGGGCACGGAGGGCGGGCCGTCGGCCGTGGTGCTGGCGACCTCGGGCTCGTCCGGCACCCCCAAGCGGGTGCGGATCGGCGCCGCCGCGCTCCGGGCGTCCGGCGAGGCGACCGCCCAGGTCCTCGGCGGCTCCGGCCGCTGGGTCCTCGCACTGCCCACCCATCACGTCGCGGGCCTGCAGGTGCTGGCACGCTCGGCCCTCGCCGGCACCGAGCCGGCGGTCGTCACCACCGCCCCGGGTATGCCGTTCGCCGCGCCGGCCTTCGCCGAGGCCGTCGCGCGGCTCGGCGCCGGCAGCGGGCTGCGGCTCACCTCGCTCGTGCCGACCATGCTGTCGCGCCTGCTGGACGACCCCGTCGGGGTCGCGGCGCTGCGCACGCTGGACGTGGTGCTGCTCGGCGGTGCGGCCGCCGACCCCGGCCTGCTCGAGCGCGCCCGGGAGGTCACCCGGGTGGTGACGACCTACGGGATGAGCGAGACCGCGGGCGGCTGCGTCTACGACGGCGTCCCGCTGCCGGGCGTCCGGGTGCGGCTCGACCCCGACGACGGCCGGTTGAGCCTCGGCGGCCCGGTCGTGGCCGAGGGCTACGTGGGCGACGAGGGGCTCACCGCGTCCCGCTTCTCCCCCGACGGTGGAGACCGGTGGTTCCTCACCGACGACCGCGGCGCGTGGCGCGACGACCGGCTGCACGTGCTCGGCCGGGTCGACGACGTGATCAACACCGGTGGCCACAAGGTGGAGCCGCGCGACGTGGAGCACGCCCTGCGCCGCCTCGACGCGGTCGCCGACGCGCTCGTCGTCGGGGTGCCTGACCCGGAGTGGGGCTCGGTCGTGGCCGCCGTGCTCGTCCCCCGCGACCCCGCCGTCACGCCCTCGCTGGCGGAGGTCCGCTCGGCCCTGACCGACCTGATCCCCGCGCACGCCCGGCCGCGCCGGCTCGTCTGGCGCGACGCCATACCCCTGCTCGGGCCGGGCAAGCCCGACCGCGCCGCCGCCCGCGCCGAGCTGGCCCGGTGACGGCGGCCGGCCTGCCGGGCGGAGCCGACGCGATGACCGGGGACGACGCGGGCCGGACCACCCCCTCGACGGTGGCAGAATGGACGCAGCCGCCCCGTCCGGAGGAGGAGTGCCCGTGCCCCGCGTGATCGCTGCCGTCGCGCTGCTCGCCTTCACGATCTACTGCGTCGTCGACGCCGTGCAGACGGACGACTCCGAGGTCCGGGGCATCCCGAAGCCGCTCTGGCTCGTCATGATCCTGCTCTTCCCGCTCGTGGGAGGCGGGGCGTGGCTCATCGCCGGGCGGCCCGTCAGCATCCTGGAGACCATCTTCCGTCCCCGTCGCGGCGGTCCCCCGCGCGGGCCGCTCGGCCCGGACGACGACCCGGACTTCCTCAAGGGCCTGTAAAGGACTCACGACTTGGCAACCCTCGCCCAGTGGATCGAGGGGGCGCGTCCCCGCACGCTCCCCGCCGCCGTCACCCCCGTGCTCGTGGGCACCGCCTCCGCGCACGCCCTCGGCCGCTCCAACCTCGCCCTCGGCCTCCTCGCGCTCGTCGTGGCGCTGGGCTTCCAGGTCGGGGTCAACTACGCCAACGACTACTCCGACGGCATCCGCGGCACCGACGAGGACCGCGTCGGGCCGGTGCGGCTCGTCGGGCAGCAGCTGGCCGATCCGGCCAACGTCAAGGCCGCGGCCTTCGCCTGCTTCTTCGCGGCCTCGGTGGCGGGTCTGGCGCTGGTGGCGCTCTCGGGCACCTGGCTCCTGCTGCTCGTCGGTCTCGCCTCGCTGTGGGCGGCCTGGCACTACACCGGCGGCGAGAACCCCTACGGCTACCGGGGCCTCGGCGAGGTCATGGTCTTCGTCTTCTTCGGCCTGGTCGCCGTGCTCGGCACGACGTGGACCCAGGCGCACGCCGTGGACCTCGCCACGATCGCCGGCGCGGTGGCCATGGGCCTGCTGCCCTGCGCGATCCTCGTGACCAACAACCTGCGTGACATCGACGGCGACCGCGAGGTCGGCAAGCGCACGCTGGCCGTGCGGCTGGGTGCGCAGCGGACCCGCGCGCTCTACACCGGGCTGGTCGTCGGCGCGTTCGTCCTCGTGCTCGTGGCCGCGATCGCGCACTGGACCGCGCTGCTCGGCCTGCTGGCCGCCCCGCTCGCGCTGCGCCCGCTCAAGGTCGTCCGTGGCGGAGCCATGGGGCGCGCGCTCATCCCGGCGCTCGTGCAGACCGGCCTGCTGCAGCTCGCCTTCGGCGTCCTCCTGTCGGTGGGCCTGGCGGTCGCGCCGGCCGTCGCCTGACGGGCCCCCTTACTCCTCCTCGGCGATCCGCTCCTCCTCCAGCCGCGCGCGGCGGCGGGCGGTGCGGGCCTCGACCCGGCGCTCCAACCCCGCGGCGATCTGGTCGCGGTCGCGCGCGAGCAGGAAGTAGGAGACGACCATCGACAGCAGCGCGCCGCCGACGACCGCCCACGGCACCGGCACCCGGACCAGCATGAGGACCGCGACGAAGCCGGCGAAGATCATCAGCCGCATCACGGTGTAGCGGAACGCGATCACGAGCTGACCCCGGAGTAGCTGTGCAGGCCGGTCATGAGCAGGTTGACGACGGTGTAGTTGATGATGATGCAGGCGAAGCCCGCCAGCGCGACCCACGTGGAACGACGGGTCGACCAGCCGGTCGTGGCGCGGGCGTGCAGGTAGCCGGCGTAGACGGCCCAGATGACGAAGCTCCAGGTCTCCTTGGGGTCCCAGCCCCAGTAGCGGCCCCAGGCCTGCTCGGCCCAGATGGCGCCCGCGATGACCGTGAAGGTCCACAGCGGGAAGGCCACGATGTGGATGCCGTAGGTCAGCTGCTCCAGGCTGCGGGCCGGCGGCAGGGCCCGCAACCAGCGCAGCTCGCGGCCGCCCTGCTCGGAGCTGTCCTTGGCCAGGTAGGCGACACCGATCGCGGCGCCGATGGTGAAGAGCGCGACGGAGAGCGTGGCGACGACGACGTGGATGACCAGCCAGATGCTGTTGAGCGCCGGCATGAGCTGCGAGGCCTCGGTGTACCACGCCAGCTTGGCGGCGCCGAGGAAGACGAGGGAGGGCAGCACCACGAAGGCACCCAGCCACAGCCGGTCCTTGCGCAGGCTCCACACCGAGAAGACGACGAGCACGAAGGACACGGTGAAGAGCGTGAACTCGTACATGTTGCCCAGCGGCGCGCGCCCGACGGACAGGCCGCGCAGCGCCGTGGCCCCGACGACCGCCAGGGTGGCCAGCCAGGTCAGCTGCAGCCCGATCACACCCCAGCGCCGGGTCGGGGTGCGACCGGCCGGCACGTCGTCGACGGACGGGTCGTCCGTCGCAGGAGCAGGAGCGCCGGCGCCGACCGCCACCGGGGTGCGCTCGCGGTCGACGCGGCGTTCGCGCGTGGCACCCGTGACCGCCAGGTGCGCCGAGAAGGCCACCATGGCGAGGGCCAGCACGACCATCGCGGCCCAGGCGAAGTAGTCGGAGGCCATGGCGAGCGTGGTGTTCGTCATTCGTCGTCCTTGTCTGTTCCGGTGCGCCCGCCGCAGGCGGCCGCCGTCCGTGCGAGGACCTGCTCGACGAGCTCCTCGAGCCCGGGGTCGGTGCCCTTGGGCAGGCCTGCGACGGTCACTTCAGTATGACGTGCGCCGGCGCCGTCCGCGTCCGCGGTGCCCGGGGCCACCCGGACGAAGACGCGGCGGCGACGGACGCCGAGCATGAGGCCCAGGCCGAGCAGCGCGATGCCGGCGAAGGCGAGCGCCGGCAACCGGCCAGGGTCGTGGCGGACCATCAGGCCGCCCCAGCGGATCACGGTCTCGAGCTCGATCGAGCCGCGGTCGCCCGCGAGCTCCAGCTCGTCGCCGGGACGGATGAGCAGGCTGACCGGGGTGCCGTCGTCCTGCATCACCTGCTCCATCGAGTCGGTGTCGAGCGAGAAGACCGACTGCGGCCGGCCCTCGGGGTAGAGGTCGCCCTCGAAGACCGCCAGCACGAGGGCCGGGTCGACGAGGCCGGGGAAGGAGGAGGTCGGGCCGATCTCGGGGTCGAAGGTCAGCGTGGGCAGGAAGCCGCCGACGAAGCCCAGCGAGGGGTCGGCGCCCGGCACCTTGATGACGCCCTCGGAGGAGTAGACGTTGTCCTGCGGCAGGAAGGTGACGGCGTCGCTGAAGAGGATCTCGCCCTCGGCGTCGCGCACGGTGACCACGGGCGCGTAGCCGTTGCCGAGCAGGAAGATCGAGGTGCCGCCGACGTGCAGCGGGTCGTTGACCGCGAAGTCGACGGTGCGGACCGCGCCGTCGAGGCCCTCCTGCACGGTGGCGACGCCCTCGAAGACCCGCGGCTGGCCGAACTGCGCGCCCTCGGCCACGGCCTCGAACTGCACGTCGAGGTCGTTCAGGCGGAGGGAGAAGACCGGGATGTCGTCGGGGTCGACGAGCGGGCCGAGGTGCAGGGTGTCGAAGGCGCTGGCCCCGGTGGTGACGGTCTCGCCCTCCTTGACGATGATCTCGCCGCGCCAGCCGAAGAGGTGGCCGACCGCGACCGAGACGATCACGCCGAGGATCGCCAGGTGGAAGAGCAGGTTGCCGGTCTCCTTGAGGTAGCCCTTCTCCCCCGAGACGACCAGCTCGCCGTCGTCCTCGGCCCGCAACCGGAAGCGGCGGCGGCCCAGCTCGGCGCGGGCCGCGGCCACCACCTCCGCCGGGTCGGCGTCGACGACGGCGGTGCGGTGCACCGGCATCCGCGTCAGCCGGGAGGGGGCCTTCGGCGGCTCGGCCCGCATCGCGTCCAGGTGCTGGCGGCTGCGGGGCAGGATGCAGCCGACGAGGCTGATCATCAGCAGCAGGTAGATGGAGGCGAACCACGGCGAGGAGTAGACGTCGAACATCCCGATCCGGTCGAGCCACGGCCCGACGTCGGGGTTGTCCTCGAGGTAGCGCCGCACGCGCACGGGGTCGACGCCGCGCTGCGGGAAGATCGAGCCGGGGATCGCCGCGACCGCCAGCAGCAGGAGGAGGGCGAGCGCGGTGCGCATGCTGGTGAGCTGGCGCCAGATCCAGCGGAGCCAGCCGACGAGGCCGAGCCGCGGCCCGCCGAGGGCGGTGCGGTCCTTGGGATAGCTGGGCTCGATGCGCTCGGGCGTGCGGGTCTCGGCCATGTCAGATCACCGTCGTGAAGTTGTCGGTCAGGCGGGTCTGCACCCACGCGGTCGCCTCGGCCCACACGCCGAGCAGCATGAGCAGGCCGAGGAGCACGAGCAGGCCGCCCCCGACGCGCTGCACGACGAGGTAGTGGTCGCGCAGCCAGCGCGAGGCGCGGGTCACCCAGCCCAGCCCGGCGGCCACGAGGAGGAAGGGGAGCCCCAGGCCCAGGCTGTATGCCGTGCCCAGCACGAGCGCCCGCCACAGCTGGTCGTCGCCCGGCAGGATCGAGGTGCCCAGCGTCTGGATCGCGGCGAGCGCCGGGCCGGTGCAGGCGCTGAAGCCGAGGCCGAAGGCGACCCCGAGCAGCGGGGCCCCGGCCAGGCCGGCGGCGGGGCGCCAGCGCACCTGCCACCGGGCACCGGGCTGCAGGAGCATGACCAGGCCCAGGGCGATCACGACGCCGCCGGCGACGCGCAGCAGCAGGCCCTGGTGCTCGGTCAGCGCCAGGCCGACGGAGGAGATGGCCACGCTCATGAGCAGGAAGACGACGGTGAAGCCGAGCACGAACAGCAACGCGCCCCCGACGAGGCGGCGGCGCGAGGAGGTGCCGGTGGACGTCATACCCCCGACGTAGCCGAGGAAGCCCGGCACGAGGGGCAGCACGCACGGGGATGCGAAGGAGACCAGCCCCGCGAGGGCGGCGACGAGGACCGCCCCGAGCAGCGGCCCCGAGAGGACGAGCTCGCTCACCGGGCCCCGTCCCCGGCGAGCACGTCCTCGACGAGCCCACGCAGCGTCGAGGCCTCGACCGGGCCGCTCACGCGCGCGGCCAGGCGGCCCTCGGGATCGAGCACCATCGTCGTCGGCGTCGCGACCGCGAGCCCCTCCAGCTGGGCGCGGGTGCGGCCGCCGTCGTCCTGGAGGGAGGGGTAGGAGACGTCGTACTTCTGCTGGAAGGCCAGCGCGCTGGGCACCGAGTCGCGGCTGTTGACGCCGATGAACTGCACCGGCTCGCCGGCCTCGGCGAAGGCGGTGGCGACCTCCTCCAGGTCGGGCGTCTCCTGGATGCAGGGCCCGCACCAGGAGCCCCAGACGTTGATGACGACGACCTCGCCGAGGTGGTCGGTGGAGGACCAGGGCTCGTCCTCGAGCGTCGTGCCCTCGAGGGTGAGGACGGTCGTGCGTTCGTCCGGGGCGAGCGCCTGGACGGTGCCGTCACCCGCGACGTAGCCCTTCTGGTCGCCCGAGCGCATCTGGTCGTTGATGGAGTCGCCGTCGCCGCCGCAGCCGGCGAGGAGCAGCGCGGAGGCGGCGAGCGCGCCGACGGTGCGGCGCCACGCGGAGGTGGTCACCCGATCACCTCGGTGGAGGTGCCGGTGACGTCGAGGGCGCCGGGCAGCAGGTGCGCGGCGGGCTCGGCGTAGGAGATGTCGACCGGGGTGGGGCCGTGGAAGAGCACGCTGGTCACCGACGCGAGGGTGCACTCGCGGTGGCGGGGGTGGTGCCAGAGCCGCTTGCGCTCCAGGGCACGGCGCAGCGTCCAGACCGGCAGCTGGTGGCTGACGAGCACGGCCTCGTGCCCCTCGGCGCCGGCCCGGGCGTCCTCGAGCGCCGCGAGCATGCGCTCGGCGATCTGCGCGTAGGGCTCGCCCCAGGAGGGGGTGAAGGGGTTGGTGTAGGCCTTCCAGTGGCGGGGACGCCACAGCGCCCCCTCCCCCTGGCCGACCGACAGGCCCTCGAAGTGGTTGGCGGACTCGACGAGGCGGTCGTCGACGCCGACCTCGAGACCGTGGGCGGCCGCGATGGGGGCCGCGGTCTCCTGGGCACGCTCGAGCGGCGAGGCCACGACGGCGACGATGTCACGGTCGGTGAGGGAGTCGGCGGTGGCCTGCGCCATCTGACGGCCGCGCTCGGAGAGGCGGTAGCCGGGCAGGCGGCCGTAGAGCACGCCGCCGGGGTTGTGGACCTCCCCGTGCCGGATGACGTGCACGACGGTCACCGGGGTGCCGTCCGGGAGGGCCTGCGGCTCACGGGCGGGGGACATGCCCTCGATTGTCCCATGCGCCGGCTGTGACCTCCCTGGGCCGTCCTGGGCCCCCGGGGCACCTCAGGCGATCTCGGCGGCCGACTCCTCGATGGCCCGCACCGTGGCCTCCACGGCCGCGTCGTCGTGCGCGGCGGAGACGAACCACACCTCGTAGCAGGAGGGCGGCAGGTGCACGCCGCGACGCAGCATCGCGTGGAAGAAGCGGCCGAACCGCTCGGCGTCCTGCTGCCGGGCGTCGTCGTAGTCGCGCACCTCGCCCTCGCGGAAGAAGACGCTGAACATCGAGCCCACGCGCTGGACGCGGTGGGCGATGCCGTGTCGCCCGAAGGACTCGGTCACCGCTGCGGTCAGGGCGTCGGCGACGACGTCGAGGCGCGCGTAGACCTCGGGGGTGCAGGCCCGCAGGGTCGCCAGGCCGGCGGCGGCCGCCACGGGGTTCCCGGACAGGGTGCCGGCCTGGTATACGGGGCCCTCGGGGGCGAGCATCGCCATCACGTCGGCCCGGCCGCCGAAGGCCGCGGCCGGGAAGCCGCCGCCCATGACCTTGCCGAAGGTGAACAGGTCGGGGGCCCCGGAGGCCGGCACGCCCTCGAGCCCCAGCCACCCGGCCGCGGAGGCGCGGAAGCCGGTCATGACCTCGTCGCTGACCAGCAGCGCCCCGTGCTCGGCGGTGATCCGCCGCAGGCCCTCGGTGAAGCCCGGCGCGGGCGGGACGACGCCCATGTTGCCCGGGGCCGCCTCGGTGATGACGGCGGCGATCTCCGATCCCCGCTCGGCGAAGGCGCGCTCCACGGCGGCCAGGTCGTTGTAGGGCAGCACGATCGTCTCGGCGGCGGCGCTGGCCGGCACCCCGGGGCTGTCGGGCAGCCCGAAGGTGGCCACGCCCGAGCCGGCCGAGGCCAGCAGGGCGTCGACGTGGCCGTGGTAGCAGCCGGCGAACTTCACGACGACCGAGCGGCCGGTGTAGCCGCGGGCCAGGCGGATCGCGCTCATCGTGGCCTCGGTGCCGGAGCTGACGAGGCGGACCCTCTCGACCGGCTCCACCCGGGAGACGATCTCCTCGGCGAGGAGCACCTCGCGCTCGGTCGGCATGCCGAAGGAGAAGCCCTCCGCCGCCGCCCCGGCGACGGCCTCGCGCACCTGCGGGTGCCCGTGCCCGAGGATCATCGGCCCCCAGGAGCAGACGAGGTCGACGTAGCGCCGTCCGTCGGCGTCGACGACGTAAGGACCCTCCCCGCGCGCGATGAAGCGCGGCGTCCCCCCGACCGACCCGTAGGCCCGCACCGGGGAGTTGACCCCTCCCGGCACGACCGCCCGGGCCCGCTCGAGCAGGGCGGCGGAGGCGGGGGCGTCGGCGGGGAACGGCTGCGCGGCATCGGAGGTCATGTCCTCCAGCCTGCCACGCGGGGCCTCTTGCCACGCGGCCCGCCCCGGCCCTACGGTCGCAGGAGCGGCACTCCTCTCCAGGACGGAGCAGACATGGGCGGGGCACCTGATCGGGAGGCACCAGGACGCGGCAGCCCGGGGGCGGGCGGCGGGCGTGGGCCCGGGCTGTGCGACGCCAGCGGCATGATCGAGATCCATCGGATGTTCCGGGCCGGCTTCGGCGAGGGACCGGCGCTGGTCGCCGGGGTGGCCGACGGCGACGCCGCCCACGCGGACACCGTCGGCGACCACCTCGCCATGCTGTCGACGAGCCTGCACGCCCACCACGAGTTCGAGGACTCGCGGCTGTGGGACACCCTCGACGCGCGCGCCCCGGCCTGCGCGCTGCACGTCGGGCGCATGAAGGAGCAGCACGCCCGCATGCTCGTGCACCTCGAGGAGCTCGACGCGGCGCTGCCGGCCTGGCGGGCGGGCGGACGCGCGTCCGACGCGGCCGCCGTGACGACGGCCCTCGAGGGCATCGACGCCGCGCTGGCCGAGCACCTCCCCGACGAGGAGGAGCACATCGTGCCGGTGATGGAGCGGGTGCTCACCCAGGACGAGATCGACGAGGGCAGCCGGCACGGGCGCGCCGCCACCCCGAGGGGCAAGACGTGGGCCCAGCTGGGCGCCATCCTCGCCGCCCAGCCCGACGGCGGGGCCCAGTGGCAGCGCAAGCACCTGCCGGCGCCGGTCCGCCTGCTCTGGCGCCTGGTCGGACGGTCCCGCTACGAGGCCGGCCGGGCCGCCCTCGTGGGACCTCGCGGGTAGGCGTCAGCGGACGTCGGAGGCCTGGTCCTGCCCACGGGTGGCCCGGACGACGCGCGCCATGAGCCGGCCGTAGGCCAGGAACTCGTCGCGGGTGATGTGGTCGAGCAGCGCCGTGCGCACGCTCTCCACGTGCACCGGGGCCAGCTCGGCGATCATCCGCCGGCCCTCGTCGGTGAGGACGAGGACGACCCCGCGGCCGTCGTCGGTCGAGCGGTCGCGGCGCGCCCAGCCACGCTGCTCCAGGCGGGTCGCGGTGTGGCTGACCCGGCTGCGCGACTGCACGACGAGGTCGGCGAGCGCCGACATCCGCATCCGGGCCCCGGGCGCCTCGGAGACCATGGAGAGCAGCTCGTACTCGCCCATGCTGACCCCGTGCTCGTCGAGGGCGTTCTCCATCGCGACCCGCAGCAGGTGGGAGGCGCGCAGGACCGAGCGCCAGGCCTGCTGCTCCTCCTCGTCCAACCACCGGACCTCGTCCGTGCTCATCGGCCCTCCCCGAGAAGGCGTGCGGCGTGCACCGCGTAGTAGGTGAGCACCACCTGGGCCCCGGCCCGACGGATCGAGGTGAGGGTCTCCAGGACGGTGCGGTCCCTGTCGAGCCATCCTCGCTCGACAGCGGCCTCGATCATGGAGTACTCGCCGCTGACCTGGTAGGCGGCGACGGGCACGTCGGCGACCTCCGCGACGTCCGAGAGGACGTCGAGGTAGGGCAGGGCGGGCTTGACCATGACCATGTCCGCGCCCTCGGCGAGGTCCAGACGCAGCTCGCGCAGGCTCTCGGTCCGGTTCGCGGGGTCCTGCTGGTAGGTCGCCCGGTCGCCCTGCAGGGTGGAGGCGACCGCCTCGCGGAACGGGCCGTAGAAGGCGGAGGCGTACTTGGCGGTGTAGGCGAGCACGGCGACGTCCTCGTGCCCGGCGCCGTCGAGCGCCTCGCGCACGACGCGGACCTGGCCGTCCATCATGCCGCTCGGGCCGACCACGTGGGCCCCGGCCCGGGCCTGGGCGACCGCCATCTCGGCGTAGCGCGCGAGGGTGGCGTCGTTGTCCACGGTCCCCGCGGCGTCGAGGGCGCCGCAGTGGCCGTGGTCGGTGAACTCGTCGAGGCACAGGTCGCTCATGAGCACCGTGGTGCTCCCGAGCTCCTCGCGCAGCCGGGCCAGCGCCCGGTTGAGGATGCCGTCGGGGTCGGTGCCAGCGCTCCCGTCGGCGTCCTTGTCCTCGTCGCGCGGCACGCCGAAGACCATGATCCCGCCCACCCCGGCGGCCACCGCCTCGCGCGCGGCGACGACGAGGCTGTCGAGGGTGTGCTGGACCACGCCCGGCATCGAGCCGATGGGCTGCGGCTCGTCGATGCCGTCGCGGACGAAGACCGGCAGCACGAGGTCGGCCGGGTGCAGCCGGGTCTGCGCCACGAGGCGCCGGACCGCGGGGGTGGTGCGCAGGCGCCGGGGCCGCTCGTGCGGGACGGCGACGACCGGTCCCCGGGCGCCGTCCGCGCTCATCGTCGTGCCCGGGCCCGACGCCCGGCGGCGCGCTGCTGGCTGGGACGCAGGACGGGCCGGCCCTCGGCCTGGGCGGCCGCGGCGACGGCGCGGGCGTGCTGGGCCAGCGCGTCGACGACGGCCAGCGCGCTGGCCTCCGGTGCGACGACGTCGACCCGGAGCCCGTGCTCCTCGGCGGTGCGGGCCGTAGCCGGGCCGATGCAGGCCACCACGGTCGTCGGGTGCGGCTTGCCCGCGATGCCGACGAGGTTGCGCACCGTGGACGAGGAGGTGAAGCACACCGCGTCGAAGGCACCGCCCTTGATGGCCTCGCGGACCGGGGCGGGCGGCGGGGCGGCGCGGACGGTGCGGTAGGCCGTGACGTCGTCGACCTCCCAGCCGTTCTCCTGCAGGCCCGCGACGAGGGTGTCGGTGGCGATGTCGGCGCGGGGCAGCAGTACGCGGTTGATCGGGTCGAGGACCTCGTCGAAGGGCGGCCAGACCTCGAGCAGCCCGAGCGCCGACTGCTCGCCGGTCGGGACCAGGTCGGGCTCCAGGCCCCAGGCGCGCAGCGCCTCGGCGGTGACGCCGCCCACGGCGGCGATCTTGAGGCCGGAGAAGGCGCGGGCGTCGAGACCGAGGGCCTCGAACTTCTCGCGGACGGCCTTGACGGCGTTGACCGAGGTGAAGCCGACCCACTCGTAGCGACCGGTGACCAGCCCCTTGACCGCGCGGTCCATCTGCTGCGGGGTGCGCGGCGGCTCGACCGAGATGGTCGGGACCACGGAGGCGGTCGCGCCGTAGGAGGCGATCCGCTCGGTCATCGGCTCGGCCTGCTCCTTGGTGCGGGGCACCAGGATCGACCAGCCGAAGAGCGGCTTGGTCTCGAACCAGGACAGCTCGGCGCGGCGCTCGACCTGCGGCCCGACGACGGCCACCGAGGCCTCGGGGCACTCGCTGCGGCCCGAGGCGAGCGCGGCGATGGCGGCCTCGAGCGTGGTGACGGAGGTGTGCTGGGCGATCGTGGTGCCGTGCTGGGTGAGCGCGACGGGCGTCTGCGGGGCGCGACCGGCCTCGGCGAGCGAGCGGAGGGCGCGCACCAGGTGCTCTCCGGAGCCGAGCACCACGACGGTCACGTCGTCGCGGGCCGAGAGGCTCCAGTCGACCTGCGGGTCGAGGGAGGAGACCATGTGCAGCGATCCGGTGCTCTCGGTGGCGCTCAGCGGGACACCGGCGTAGGCGGGCACGGACCAGGCGGTCGAGACGCCGGGCACGATCTCGAAGGGGACGCCGGCCTCGCGGCAGGACAGCGCCTCGGTGGCGAGCCCGCCGAAGCCGGTCGGGTCGCCGTCGACGAGGCGGACGACCAGGTGCGAGGGGGCGGCGAACCGGCGCGCGGCCCGCACGACCGGGTCGGCCGAGGCGTCCTCGTCGGGGCCGGCGGGCGCGGAGGCGACGACCAGGTGGACGTCCTCGCGGGTCCAGGCGCGGAGGTGCTCGGCCTGGTCGGCGGAGTCGACCACCACGGCGTCGGCCGCCAGGAGGTAGTCGCGCGCTCGGACGGTGAGCAACCCCGGGTCGCCGGGGCCCGCCCCGACGAAGGCCACCCTCGCGGTGGTGGCGGGAGGGGGCAGGGGCAGGGACGCGACGTGGGTGCTCACGGGGATCACGCTCCGGTGGTGTGTGACCCGGGGTCGTCCACGGCGACGGCGCGCGCGGGGTTCCCGGGGTCGAGACGGTTCAACAGGGTGTCGGCCACGGTGTGGCCCAGGTGGACCGGGTCGGTCCCGGTCCGCTCCATGCGCTGCGGGGAGTCCTGCAGCGCCACGAAGACAGCGAGGGTCAGCGGCGGGACGTGGGGCTCCGCCGTGAAGGGGTCGCCCGTGGGGGCGGGGTAGGGCGACGCCGGGGCGGCGTAGGCGCCGATGGGGGCCGTGCAGCCGGCCTCCAGCCGGGCCAGCACGGCACGCTCGGCCGTGACGGCCGCCCGGGTCGGGGCGTGCTCGAGGGTCTCGACCAGCAGGCGTGCCAGGTCGGCGTCGGTGAACTCCGCCGCGGGGTCGAGGTCGGGGAACGGTCGGTCGCCGTCGCGGCACTCGACGGCCAGGGCGCCCTGGCCGGCGGCGGGCAGCATGGTGGTGAGCTCGAGCCGGTCGGTGGCCTCGTCGAGCCGCCCGAGGCGGGACAGCCCCGCGCAGGCGAGGACGACGGCGTCGAGCTCGCCGTTGCGGACGTAGTCGATGCGGGTGCCGACGTTGCCGCGGATGTCACGCACCTCGAGGTCGGGACGCAGCTCGGCGAGCTGGGCGGCGCGGCGGGGCGACCCGGTGCCGACGACCGAGCCGGCGGGCAACTCGGCCAGGGTGAGGCCGTCGCGGGCGACGAGGGCGTCGCGCGGGTCCTCCCGCTCGGGGACCGCGGCCACGACCAGGCCGGGGGCCGGGGCGGTGGGGAGGTCCTTGAGGGAGTGGACGGCCAGGTCGATGCGGCCCTCGTGGAGCGCGTCGCGCAGCGCCGAGGCGAAGACACCGGTGCCCCCGATCTCGGAGAGGCTGGCGCGCGAGACGTCGCCCTCGGTGCGCACCAGGACGAGCTCGACCTCGTGCCCGGCGGCGCGGAGGCGGTCGGCCACCCACTCCGACTGGCTGGTGGCCAGCGCGCTGGCCCGGGTGCCCAGGCGCAGCGGACGCCCGACGTGGGCCACCCACGGCATGCGCTCGGGGGTGGCGTCGGGACGCAGCGAGCCGACGCTCATCGCGCACCTCCGGCCGGGGCGGGGTCGGAGACCGCGGCGACACCGGGCACGTCGAGCGGCGGAGCCTGCGCGGCCGCGACGTCATGGGGGTCGAGGTCGAAGAGCTCGCGCAGCGCGGTGGCGTAGTCGCCGGGCTCGCGGACCTCGCCCCTCTGCAGCTCCTTGACGCGGACGGTCGGGGTGTGGAGCAGCTTGTCGACGACCCGCTGCACGGTCCGCCGGACCTCGACGCGCTCGTCGTCGGGCAGGTGCGGGACGCGCTGGTCGAGGCGGGCCATCTCGGCGTCCACCACGCGGGCCGCCTGGGCGCGCAGCGCGGCGAGGGTCGGGCCGAGACGGGCGGCGCGGCGCTCCGCGAGGAAGCCGGCCACCTCTGCGCCGACGAGACCGCGGACCGCGTCGACGGCGTCGTCCTGGGCGGTGCGCCGCCCGTCGGTGCGGGAGGCCCGCTCGGTGGCCTCGATCTCGTCACGCAGCTCGGCGAGGCCCCACAGGTGCACGCCGGCGAGGCTGGTGACCTCGGGGGCGACGTCGCGGGGCAGCGCGAGGTCGAGGAGCACCATCGGGGCACCGCTGCGGCCCTGCTCGGTCCGCGCGCGGGCGAGCAGGTCGGCCTCGACGACGTGGCCGAGCGCGCCGGTGCAGGTCAGCACCAGGTCGGCGGTGCCCACGAGGCGCGGCAGGTCGACCCAGTCGCCGGCGCGGGCGCCGTGCTGCTCGGCGAGCCGGTCGGCCTTCTCACGGGTGCGGTTGACGATCGTCAGGTCGCTCACGCCGGCGCGGGCCAGGGTGGCGACGGCCAGGCCGGACATCGCCCCGGCCCCGACGACGACCGCCTTCACCCTGCCCAGGTCGGGCAGCACGCCGCGGGCGAGGTCGAGCCCGGCCGACACGAGGGAGCGGGAGACGTGGTCGATCGCGGTCTCGGAGTGCGCGCGCTTGCCCACGCGCAGAGCCTGCTGCAGCAGCGGGTTGAGGCTGGCGCCCAGCCGGCCGTCCTGCTGGGCCGCGGCGAGGGCGTCGCGCAGCTGGCCGAGGATCTGGCTCTCCCCCACCGCGAGGGAGTCGAGGCCGCAGGCCAGCTCGAAGAGGTGGGCCACGGCGCGCTCGTCGTAGTGCACGTAGAGGTGGGAGGAGAGGTCGTCCCGCGTCAGCCCCGTGACCTCGCACAGGGCCTCGCCGACCGCCGACACGGCACCGTGGAAGGTCTCGGCCTCCACGACCACCTCGAGGCGGTTGCAGGTGGCCAGGACGAGGGACTCGGCGACGTGCTCCCGGGCGTGCACGCGGGCCGCGAGGTCGCGGGCACCCTCGGCCCCGAGCGCGGCGCGCTCGAGGAGCTCGAGAGGTGCCGTGTGGTGCGACAGCCCGACGACCAGGACACTCATCCGACCTCGTTCCCCCTTGCGTCTGCCAGCAGCCGCTGGTGCTCGTGGAATGCCAGGATCTGCAGCTCGGTGGCCAGGTCGACCGCGCGGACGTGGACGTCCTCGGGGACCCGGAGCACCACCGGTGCGAAGTTGAGGATGGACCGCACGCCGAGGCCGACGAGGGTGTCGGCGACCTCCTGCGCCGCGGACGCGGGCGTGGTGATGACGCCCACCGCGACCGGGGTGCGGACGGGGTCGAGCCCCTCGAGCGTGCCGACGGTCAGGCCCTCGATCTCGGTGCCGACCAGGCGCGGGTCGTTGTCGACGAGGGCGACGACCTGGAAGCCGCGGGGCGCGAGCCCGTCGTAGGCGGCGAGGGCGCGACCCAGGTTGCCCATCCCGACGATGACGACGGGGCGCTCCTGGGCCAGACCGAGCTCGGCCGCGATCTGCTCGGAGACCCGGGCGACGTCGTAGCCGACGCCGCGCACGCCGTAGGAGCCGAGCGTGGAGAGGTCCTTGCGCACCTGGGCCGAGCGGATGCCGAGGAGGTCGGCGAGCTCGTCGCTGGAGACCGAGGCGCGTCCGCGCTCCGCCAGCTCCGTGAGAGCCCGGAGGTAGCCGGGGAGCCGTCCGACGGTGGCGTCCGGCACCCCGCGTCGGGTCGACTCGGCCATCATCGCGGGACCGGCTCCTTCCATCGGCGAGCGTCGAGGGGGCGGCCTTATATCAGACGCGCTACCGGGCACGACGCGGACCCCCACACTGTAGGCATCAGTTCCCGTTTCAACCAAAACGGCGGTGGGTGACCTCGGTCACCAGTTGACGCAGCGTCCGCCCGGACGCCGGGCGTCACCTCCGCAGGGCCTCGCGGACCTCGTCCGCGGACACCCGCCAGCGGGCGACCTCGCGGCCGTCGACGAGCAGCACCGGGACCTGCGTCGTCCACCGCTGCAGGGCCTGCGGGTCCTCCCGGCCGAGCTCGTCCAGGTCGAGGACGCGCAGCCGTCCGGCGCGCGCCCCGCGGGCGGGCGAGGCGAGCACGCCGGCGACCACCTGCTCCATCTCGGAGCACAGGTGGCAGCCCCGCCGGGACACGACGACGACGTCGGCCTCGGGGACGTCCCGCCGGGACGCTCCGCGCAGCCGGGACAGCCACGTCATACCCGCTCCTTCGTGGGAGCCTGCGCACCGACCCGGACCCGCCCCCACGGGTCCCGGACGCGCCGAAGGCGCCGATCCCCGGTCGGGTCGGCGCCTTCCGCGGTGCTCCGGCTCAGCCGGTCACTTCTTGTTGCGACGCTGGTGACGCGTCTTGCGCAGCAGCTTGCGGTGCTTCTTCTTGGCCATCCGCTTGCGGCGCTTCTTGATCACAGAGCCCATGGGCTGCCCTTCGTCTCGTTGGTCGTGGTCGTGCTCAGGCGTCGTGCAGGCGCACGGTGACCGCGCTGGACGGATCACCTGCGGGTGGCCCGGGGGCGCTCTCCGCGGCATCGCTGCCACGCCTCTCGAGCACGACGAACCCGCCAAGACTAGCGCGGTCGCGCGTCGTCGCCCAAACGGAAGCAGGTCGTCCGTGGCCGGCCCTCACGGGCTGGGCCGCCCCGGGGCCGGTCAGGCAGTGCCGTGGTAGGACTCGTCGAGGTAGTCGTGCACGGCCTTCTCGGGGACCCTGAACGACCGGCCGACACGGACGGCCGGAAGCTCGCCGGAGTGCACCAGGCGGTACACGGTCATCTTGGACACGCGCATCACCGCGGCCACCTCGGCCACGGTCATGAACGTCATCTCGGCGAGCTGGCGCTCTTCTGCCATAGGACGCATCCCGTCTCTCGTTGCGCTGGAGACGGTCGCGGCTTCCCCTCCGGCCCGTCTCCACCTTCTGTTGTCGGGGCAACACTAGGGGCAGTTGGGGTGTTTGCGAAAGCGGTGACGACGAATTGTCCAGCGCGACACGCGGAACGGGACGAGCTGGACGGGTGGGACGGATGTGGTTCCTGTGCCGTACGGCCCCGCATCGCCCCTGCTCAGACACCTAGTCGAGGTAGGGGTCGAGCCCCCATCCCGGGAAGATGGCGCGGCGGGTGGCCATGATCGCCGAGTCCACGGGGTCCTCGGGCTGGTAGCCGTCGGCCCAGTCGCCGTAGCGGATGGGGCGGCCGTCACGGTCGCCCATGAGCTCGGGCCCCGCACGGCCGTAGGTGCGCAGCACGTGGTCGAGCCACTCCTGCGGCACGGGCGTGGCCGGGTCGACCGGCCGACCGGTCGCGACACCGATGAGGTGGGTCCAGGCGCGGGGCACGACGTCGACGAGCTCGTAGCCACCGCCCCCGAGGGCGACCCAGCGACCGCCCGCGACGTCCTCGGCCAGGTCGCGGACCCAGGCGTAGGTGGTGGCCATCGCCTCCATGGACACGCTCAGGTGGGCCAGCGGGTCGGAGTAGTGGCAGTCGCAGCCGTGCTGGCTCACGACCACGTCGGGGCCGAAGGTGCGGGCGATCGTGGGGACCACGGCCTGGTAGGCGCGCAGCCACCCCTCGTCACCGGTGCCGGGCGGCAGCGCCACGTTGACGGCGGAGTCGGCCGCGCGAGGGCCCCCGGTGTCGCCCGGGAAGCCGGTGCCGGGGAAGAGGGCGCGGCCGGTCTCGTGCAGGGAGACCGTCATGACGCGCTCCTCGTCCCAGAAGGCGCGCTCCACCCCGTCGCCGTGGTGGACGTCCAGGTCGAGGTAGAGCACCTTGCGGGCGCCGAGCTCGAGGAGCCGGTGGATCGCCACGGCGGCGTCGTTGTAGACGCAGAACCCGCTGGCGGAGGTGGGCATCGCGTGGTGCAGGCCGCCACCGATGTTGACCGCGTGGCGGGCGCGGCCCGCCCACACCGCCTCGGCGGCCACGAGCGTGCCGCCGACCGCCAGCGCCGAGGCCTCGTGCATGCCCCGGAAGGCGGGGGTGTCCTCGGTGCCCACGCCGTGCCGGCCGGTGGCCGCGGCGGGATCGGCGGAGGCGGCCTTCACGGCCTCGATCATCTCCGGGCTGTGGACCGTGAGCAGCTGCTCGTCGGTCGCGGGCTCCACCGGACGGACCTCGACGTCGTCGTGGTCGAGCAGCCCCAGGGCGTCGGCCAGCCGGTGCGTGAGGTCCAGACGCGAGGGGTGCATGGGGTGCCCCGGCCCGAAGTCGTAGGCCGTGTAGCGCTCGTCCCACATCACCCAGGTGGCGGTCATGAGGCCACGGTATCCGTGCGACGGCCTGTCGTGGACAGGGGTCCGGCCCCGCGGGCGCTGCCTGCGGGGCCGGGAAGGTCGTGCCCGACGGTCAGAGGGAGGTCGGGACGCCGCCGGTGTCGGTCAACGGGTAGACCATCATCATCTCCTCGCCGTCGGCGTCCTCCTCGTCGACGCCGCGGATGCGCATCGGGCGGCGGTCGTCGGTCGGGCGGAAGCCGAAGCTCGAGGCGAACGCCACGGCGCGGCCGTTGTCGGTGCCCACCCAGTAGACGAGTTGCTTGAGGCCCACCTCACGGCCGACCTTGGCGGCCTTCTCCATGAGCTTGCGGGCCACGCCGGTGCCGCGGCGGGGCGGGTCGACCCAGAGACCGAAGAGCTCACCGGCGCCCGGGATGCCGGTGCGGTGGCCGGTGCCCACGCTCACGACGCCGACGACCTCGTCGCCGTCCAGCGCCAGCACCCGACGGGACCGCTTCATGCGCTCCTGCCAGACCTCGTCCGCGAAGGCCTCCTCCTCCTCGGCCGAGGCGACGAAGGCTTCCGGTGATTCACGCAGGGCCCTGAGGCGGACGTCCCGGTAGGTGGCCCACTCGTCCTGGTCGAGGACGCGCACGTGAATCTCGCTCATGCCCCTACTCTGTCACACGGGCGGGAACCGTTGCGAGGCACTCTCGGGCGATCATGGCGACGGCGTCGGGTCGCCCCGGGGTGGTCCTCCGGTCAGTCCGAGGGCGGGGTCAGCTGGCGCGAACGCGTCGCGGCGGCCTCCATCGCGGTGAGGAAGGCGGCCCGCACCTTGTGGTCCTCCAGCGCGCGCAGCGCCGAGACGCTCGTGCCACCGGGGCTGGAGACCTGCTCGCGCAGGACGGTGGGATGGGCCCCGGTCTCGCGGATCATCGTGGCGGCGCCGTAGAGCGTCTGGACGACCAGCTCGGTGGCGGTGTCGCGCGGCAGCCCCAGCAGGACGCCGGCCTCGATCATCGCCTCGACCACGTAGAAGATGTAGGCCGGGCCGCTGCCGCTGATCGCGGTCACGGCGTCCTGGTGGGACTCGTCGAGGACGATGACCCGCCCGACGCTGGCCATCAGGGTGCGCGCCTGCTCGAGCTGCTCGGGGGTGCAGTGGCTGCCCGGGCTCATGCCCGACATGCCCTGGTCGACCAGCGCGGGGGTGTTGGGCATGACCCGCACGACGGAGGTGCCCTCGGGCAGGCGCCGCTCCAGCCAGTCGGTGGTGATCGCGGCCGCGATCGAGACCACCAGCGTCCCGGGCCGGACGTGGTCGTGGATCTGCTCGATGAGCTCGGCCATGTCCTGCGGCTTCACCGCGAGCACGACGACGTCGGCCGCGGCCACGGCGTCCGGCGCGGAGGCGGCACGGGCGCCGTGCTGGTCGGCGACCTGCCCGGCCCGCTCGGGCGACTTGTCGGCCACCACGAGGTCGGCGGGGTCGTGGCCGGAGCGCGCGAGGGCGGCCAGCAGCGTGCTGCCCATGACCCCTGCGCCCAGGAGCGCGATCGTCATACCGCTCATCCCTTGGTCGCCAGGCCGCGGAGGAAGAAGCCGAGGTTGGCCGGGCGCTCGGCCATCCGGCGCATGAGGTAGCCGTACCACTCGTCGCCGTAGGGCACGTAGACGCGCATCTTCGCGCCGATGGCGGCCAGCCGCAGCTGCTCCTCGGGGCGGATGCCCAGCAGCATCTGGAACTCGAAGGAGTCCGCGTCGCGGTCGGCCTTGTCGGCCAGCACGGTGGCGATCTCGACCAGACGGGGGTCGTGGGTGGCCACCATCGGGTAGCCGTCGCCCTCCATGAGGATCTTGAGGCAGCGCACGTAGGACTTGTCGACGTCGGTCTTGTCCTGGAAGGCGACCGACTCGGGCTCCTTGTAGGTGCCCTTGCAGAGACGCACGCGCGAGCCTTCGGTGGCGAGGTCGCGGCAGTCCTGCTCGGTCCGGTAGAGGTAGCTCTGGAGCACGGCGCCGACCCACGGCCAGTCCTGGCGCAGGTCGTGCAGCACCGACAGCGTCAGGTCGGTGGTGGTGTGGTCCTCCATGTCGAGGGTGACCGTGGTGCCGACGTTGGCCGCCGCCTGGCAGATGGCGCGGGCGTTGTCGAGGGCGATCTTGTTGCCGTCGCGCCCGAGGGCCTGGCCGAGGGCGCTGAGCTTGAGGCTGACCTCGACGGTGCCGTCCTGGGTCAGGCCGGCCTCGGCCATCCGGGCGAGGATCTCGAGGTAGGCGTCCCGGGTGTGCTCGGCCATCTGGGGGTCGACGGTGTCCTCGCCCAGGTAGTCGACGGTGACCAGGCGGTGGGTGTCGACCAGCTCGGTGGCCACGCGCAGGGCCTCCTCGGTGGTGGCGCCGCCCACGAAGCGGTGCACCACGTCACGGCTGAACGGCGCCTTCTCGATGACCTGCCGCAGCTGGTCGTTTCGGCTCATCCCGAGCAGGGTCTGCCGCATGAGGGCGGACGGGTTGAGGTCGGCAAGATCCATGGGGGCAAGGCTACGCCGGTCCGGTCCGCGGCCCGCGACCGAGACGGTCGCGCGTGCCCGACCGTCCCCGGGGCCGGCTCAGACGCGTGAGCGGGCGCCCGGGCGGTCGTGCTGGCCCAGGTGCTCGCGGGCGAAGGCCAGCGACTCGGCGAGCGCCTCCTCCCGGTCGTCGGTGCGCATCTTGCGCGTGCCGACCTCGAGGGTGACGACGCCGCCGAAGTTGCTCCGCACGAGGTGCTGGAGCACCTCCGCGCAGGGCTGGCTGCCGCGGCCGGGCACGAGGTGCTCGTCCATGAACGAGCCGAAGGAGTCGCCCAGGTGCACGTGCGTGACGCGGTCGCCGAGGTCCTCCGCCAGCTGCACGGCGTCGACGCCCGCGGTCGCGGCGTGGGAGATGTCGAGCGTGACCGAGGTGTAGGGGAAGTCGCGGGGGTCGGGCCCGGGCAGGTAGGCCTGCATGGCCCGGGCGCCGGAGCGCCACGGGAACATGTTCTCGACCGCGAGCGGGATGCCCCAGCGGGCCTGCCGCTCGGCGACGCCCTCGACGAAGCCCTCCGCGTAGCCGCGCTGCCACCGGAACGGCGGGTGGACGACGACGCACTGCGCGCCCACCTCCCCGGCGAGGTCGAGCGCACGCTCGATCTTGCCCCACGGGTCCCACCCCCAGAGCCGCTGGGCGAGCAGCAGGGTGGGGGCGTGGATGGCGCCGATCTGCAGCTCGTGCAGCTCGGCGAGCGCCTTGAGCGCACCGGCCTCCTGGGTGACCGGGTCGGTCCACACCATGACCTCGACGCCGTCGTAGCCGAGGCGCTGGGCGAGGTCGAAGCAGTAGGCGGCGTTCTCGGGGTAGACCGAGGACGAGGAGAGGTGCACCGGGATGGAAGTGCTGTCTGTCATTCGGGTAGTCCGTCCAGGAAACGCAGGATGAGGCCCTCCCGGAGGGCCCACGGGCAGATGGTGAGAGTGTCCACCCCGAGGAGGTCGAGCGCAGCCTCGACGACGACGGCCCCGGCCAGCAGCTGCGGAGCGCGCGCCTCCGAGACCCCCGGAAGGTCCGCCCGCTCAGCCGCACCCATGCGTGACAGGCGGGGCACGAGGTCGGTCAGGTCCTCCCGGCTCAGGGTGCGGGGCGCATAGGGCCCCTCGGCCCGCGGGGCCGCGCCGCAGATGCGGGCCAGCGAGCGGATCGTCTTGCTGGTGCCGACCGCCAGCTGCGGCTCCCCGGCGCGGGCCAGCGTGGGCTGGACGGTCGCGATCTCGGAGCGGACCCGGCGGCGCAGGTCCTTGAGCTGGGCCGCGTCCGGCGGGTCGCCGCGCAGCTCGCGCGTGAGACGGCCGGCGCCCAGCGGCAGGGACACCGCCACGTCGGGCTCCTCGTCCAGGCCCACCGCCATCTCCAGGGAGCCGCCGCCGATGTCGACCAGGAGCAGGCGCCCGGCCGACCAGCCGAACCAGCGGCGGGCGGCGAGGAAGGTCACCCGCGCCTCGTCGTCGCCGGGCAGCACCTGCAGGTCGACCCCGGAACGGGAGGCCACCTGGGCCAGGACCTCCTCGGTGTTGCCCGCGTCGCGGATCGCGCTGGTCGCGAAGCCCATGAGCTCGGCCACCCCGCGGCTCTCCGCGACCTCCGTGCAGTCGGTGACGAAGCGGGCGAGGATGTCGGCACCCTCGGACGAGATGTCGCCCTCCGGGGTCAGGTGCTCGGCGAGCCGGAGCGTCACGCTGTGTGAGTAGTCAGGCCGCGGGTGGGCGCCCGGGTGCGCGTCGACCACCAGCAGGTGCACGGTGTTGGAGCCGACGTCGATCACACCGAGGCGCATGTCATCAAGTATCCCACCTACGCTGGCGCCCGTGACCGAGACGCCGCTCGACATCCCCCGGGCCTGGGCCGAGGTGGTCGACCCCGCCGAGCCCGGCCAGCGGCTGCGCCTGGACCTGACCTGGCTGACCTCGCGCTGGCGGTGCATCTTCGGTGCCGGGTGCCCGGGGATCGACGCCGCCGAGCCCGACGCGGGCTGCTGCGTCCTGGGGGCGCACTTCACCGACGACGACGACGTGGAGCGGGTCGCGGCCGTCGTCGAGCGCCTCGGGCCGGACGAGTGGCAGCAGCACGACGAGGGGCGGGCCGAGGGGTGGATCGTGGAGCTCGAGGACGACGACGCGGAGAGCGGCACGGCCCGGGCCACGCGGGTCGTCGACGGGGCCTGCATCTTCCTCAACCGCCCGGGCTTCCCGGCCGGGGAGGGCTGCGCCCTGCACCGCCACGCGCTCGCCGAGGGCCTCGAGCCGCTCACGACCAAGCCCGACGTCTGCTGGCAGCTGCCGCTGCGGCGCACCTACCGCGACGTCGAGCTGCCCGACGGCACCTCCTACCTCGAGGTGACGATCACCGAGTACGACCGCCGCGCCTGGGGCCCCGGCGGGCACGACCTCGACTGGTACTGCACCGGCGCGCCCGAGGCCCACACCGGGGCCGAGCCGGTCTACCTCTCGATGCGCGCCGAGCTCGTCGAGCTCCTCGGGCCGCAGGGGTATGCCGTGCTGGTGCGGCTCTGCGAGGAGCACCTGGCCGCGGTCGCGGCGCTGACGGGCGGTGCCGGGCCGGGCGGCCGGCCGCTGCTGCCGCTGCTCGTGCACCCGGCCACGCGCGCGGCGGGCGGCTAGACCTCCTTCGGCCCGCCCCTCCCCCCGCGGACCCGGTCCCCGCTGTCGGTGGCACGGCATACCCTCGGGGCCGTGGCGAAGAACGGGAGCAGACCGGCCTACCGGTGCAGCGAGTGCGGCTGGACGACCGTCAAGTGGGTCGGCCGCTGCGGCGAGTGCCAGGCGTGGGGCACGGTCGAGGAGGTCGGTGGGGCGTCCGCGGTGCGCACCAGCGCCGTGTCCCCCGCGCGCCCCGCGGTGCCGATCGGCGAGGTCGACGCCCAGACCGCCCGCGCCCGCTCCACCGGGGTGGCCGAGTTCGACCGGGTGCTGGGCGGCGGCATCGTCCCCGGCGCGGTCGTGCTCATGGCCGGCGAGCCGGGCATCGGCAAGTCCACGCTGGCCCTCGACGTGGCGGCGCGCGCGGCCCGCACCGGCCGGTCGGTCCTCTACGTCTCGGGCGAGGAGTCGGCGGCCCAGGTCAAGCTGCGGGCCGAGCGGATCGGCGCGGTGGCGGACACCCTCTACCTCGCGTCCGAGACCGACCTCGGCACCGTGCTGGGCCAGATCGAGCAGACCGGTCCCGACCTGCTCGTCGTCGACTCCGTGCAGACCATCGCCTCGGCCGACGTCGAGGGCGCCCCCGGCAACGTCGGCCAGGTGCGCGAGGTCGCCGGGGCGCTCATCCAGGCCGCCAAGTCGCGCAGCACCGCCGCGATCCTCATCGGCCACGTCACCAAGGACGGCGCGATCGCCGGGCCGCGGGTGCTCGAGCACCTGGTCGACGTCGTCGTGCAGTTCGAGGGCGAGCGCCACTCGCGGCTGCGGCTGGTGCGGGCGGTGAAGAACCGCTTCGGCCCGACCGACGAGGTCGGCTGCTTCGACCTCGGCGACTCCGGCATCAACGGGCTGGCCGACCCCAGCGGGCTCTTCCTCACCAGCCGCGACCGGCCGGTGCCGGGCACCTGCGTGACGGTGACCCTGGAGGGGCGTCGCCCGCTCGTGGCCGAGCTGCAGGCGCTCGTGACGCAGTCCTCCGCCGGCTCGGCCCGGCGGACGACGAGCGGGCTCGACTCCTCCCGGCTGGCCATGGTGCTCGCGGTGCTCGGCCAGCGCGCCGGGGTGCCGGTGGCCGACCAGGACTGCTACGCCTCCACCGTCGGCGGGGTGCGGCTGACCGAGCCGGCCGCCGACCTGGCGCTCGCCCTCGCCCTGACGAGCGCCCGCGCGGGCGTGGCCCTGCGGACGGGCACGATCGCCGTCGGCGAGGTGGGGCTGGCCGGTGACCTGCGGCCCGTGACGGGGCTGCCGCGCCGGCTCGCCGAGGCCGCCCGGATCGGCTTCACCGAAGCGATCGTGCCCAGCGGCTCCCTGAGCGAGGGCGCGCCCCCGAGGGGCATGCGGGTGCACGAGGTGCCGACCCTTGCCGACGCCGTCCTGGTCGTGGTGCAGGCCACCGAGGCCCGCGGCGCCGCGCCCGTGGTCACGAACGCGTAAAGATCTCCGGGAGGCCGTGGGGCTCCCCGCCTCGTCCCCTACGATCACCCCCAAGGGAACTAGGCGGGCCGTCGACGGCCGCCGGGAGGAAGGCCGGAACTCACGTGGTCGAACGCTCCGACGAGGAGATGCTGCGCGGCACGCTGGCCGCTGTGGCTCCCGGCACCGACCTCCACGACGGGCTCGAACGCATCCTGCGCGGGCGCACCGGCGCCCTCGTCGTCCTGGGCAGCGACCGCACGGTCGAGTCGATCTGCACCGGCGGCTTCGAGCTCGACGTCGAGTTCTCCGCCACCCGGCTGCGCGAGCTGGCCAAGATGGACGGCGCCATCGTCCTCAACCGCGAGGGCACCCGCATCCTGCGGGCCGCGACCCAGCTGGTGCCCGACCCCACGATCGAGACCGTCGAGAGCGGCACCCGGCACCGCACCGCCGAGCGCGTGGCCAAGCAGACCGGTATGCCGGTGATCTCGGTGAGCCAGTCGATGGCGATCATCGCCGTCTACGTCCGCTCGATCCGCCACGTCCTCCAGCCGCGCACCCAGGTGCTGGCCCAGGCCAACCAGGCGCTGCAGACGCTGGAGCGCTACCGCGCCCGCCTCGACGAGGTCACCTCCTCGCTGTCCGCCCTCGAGATCGAGGACCTGGTCACCATCCGCGAGGTCGCCGCCGTCCTGCAGCGCCTCGAGATGGTGCGCCGGATCAGCGGCGAGATCGAGCAGTACGTCGTCGAGCTCGGCGTCGACGGACGCCTGGTCAACCTGCAGCTCGAGGAGCTCACCGGCGGCATCGGCCGCGACCGCGAGCTCGTCATCCGCGACTACGCGGCGGCGGCCGACGCGACCCGCGACCCCGCCGATGTCCTCGACTCCCTGGCGGCCCTCGACGGAGCCGAGCTGCTCGACCTCGGCGCGGTCGCCCGCTGCCTGGGCATCACGGTCATCGGCGACGGCATGGACCACCACAGCCTCACCCCCTCGGGCTACCGGCTGCTGCACCGCATCCCCCGCCTGCCGGGGGCGATCGTCGACCGGCTCGTCGAGCACTTCGGCAACTTCCAGGCGCTCCTGTCGGCCGGGCTCGACGAGCTCATGGAGGTCGACGGCGTCGGCGAGGCCCGTGCCAAGGCGGTCCGCGAGGGCCTGTCGCGGCTCGCCGAGTCCTCGATCCTGGAGCGCTACTCCTAGTGCGGCCCGCCCCGACGGCCGGGGTGCTGCACGAGCTCGTGCTGCCCTGGTACGCCGAGCAGCAGCGCGACCTCCCCTGGCGCCGCCCCGACCGCTCCCCGTGGGGCGTGCTCGTCTCCGAGGTGATGCTCCAGCAGACCCCGGTCGCGCGCGTGCTGCCCGTCTGGGAGCGCTGGATGGAGCTGTGGCCCGCCCCCGCCGACCTCGCCGCAGCCTCCCCCGGCGACGCCGTCCGCGAGTGGGGCCGCCTGGGCTACCCGCGCCGGGCGCTGCGGCTGCACGCCGCGGCCACCGCGATCCGCGACCTCCACGGCGGCGCGGTCCCCGACGCGGAGGAGACGCTGCGCACCCTGCCGGGCGTCGGCGACTACACCGCGGCCGCCGTCGCCGCCTTCGCCTTCGGCCGCCGCGCCACCGTCGTCGACACGAACGTGCGCCGGGTCCACGCCCGGGCCGTCACCGGTGCGGCGCTCCCCGCACCCTCGCTCACCCGGGCCGAGGTGGCGCTCGCGACCTCGCTGCTGCCGGACGACGACGCGGAGGCGGCGGTCTGGCACGTCGCGGTCATGGAGCTCGGCGCACTGGTCTGCACCGCGCGGGCCCCGCGCTGCGGCGCGTGCCCGGTGGCGACGGTCTGCGCCTGGCGCCTGGCCGGCTCCCCCGCCCACGACGGCCCGCCGCGTCGGGGGCAGCGCTGGGAGGGCACCGACCGGCAGTGCCGCGGGCGGATGGTGCAGCTGCTGCGCGAGGCTCCGGGACCGGTCGAGGGCGAGCGGCTGCGGGCGGTCTGGCCCGACGAGGCGCAGCGCGACCGCTGCCTGGACGCCCTCGTGGCCGACGGACTGGTCGAGCCCCTCGAGGGCGACCGCTACCGGCTGCCGGTCTAGCTCTCCTGGCGCGTCCCGGTCGGCCTCCCGGCGGGCGGCGGCCGGTCAGCCCTCCTGGGAGGAGCGGCGCTTGCGCAGCCGCGAGAGGCGACCGGCGACGTCGCGGCGGGCGCGCTGGACGCGGGGCACGAGCCGCGCGAGCACGGCATACAGGGCCTGGTTGTGGACCACATCCACCTCGCCGATGAACTCCGTCGCCCCGCCGTCGGCCTTGCAGAAGGCCTTCTTGAAGAGGTAGAGCCCGTCGGAGTTGTCGAGCTCGAAGACGCCGCCCATGTCGTAGGACTCGGCGCCGCGCTCCAGCCCCCACACCATGAGCTCGTGGTTCATGACCTGGTTGGGCGCCAGGTTGCGCTTGAGGTCGTTGGAGCCGGCGTAGAGGTAGTAGAGCTTGCCCTCGTAGTCGACCGTGACCGACGCCGCCAGCACGTCGTCCTCGTGGCGGGCCAGCGTGACCCGCATCCGGTCGCCGAAGGCCTCGCGCATCCGGTGGAAGTAGGGCAGCTGCCGCGCCGTGATCTCGTTGCGTCGCGCCATGTAGGAGTAGATCTCGTGGAAGGTGCGCAGGCCCTGCTCGGTGTCGTCCGCGTAGGTGACGACCCCCTTCTTGCGACCGGTGCGCACCCGGTTGCGGGCCTTGCCGTCGTACTTGGCGAGCAGCGCCTCCTCCTCGAGCTGGGCGCCGTCGGCGTCCCGCAGCGAGACGATCATGCAGTAGCGCGGCTGGACGAGGTCGTCCTTGCCGGCGCCGACGTTCTTGACGACCCAGCCGGGCTGGTCGCGCAGCCAGCGGTCGAGCTCGGGGGTGAAAGGCACCTCCGGGTCGAACTTCGTCATCACGGCCCGGTGCCTGCGCACGAGCGGGCGCGCCTCCTCGAGCAGGCGGTGGACCATCGCGGGGTCGGACCAGTCGACGAGCGGCCCGCGCGGGGCGTAGAGCACCGAGAAGCCCCCGGGGAGCCGGCGGACGAGCAGCGTCATGGCGGCGACGATCTGCCCGCCCTCCTCGACGTAGACGGCCTCCTGGCCCCAGTCGTCCTTGACGATGCCCCACCGCAGGTCCTGGGTGATGGACCGGTGCGGGTGGCTGCGCACGAACGCGCTGTAGCGGTCGACGGCGGCGGGGTCGGCGAGGTCGAGGACGGGCACGGTCGTTACCGTACCCGGCTCACAGGCAGCCCCGGACCACGTCGACGGCCCGCTGCGCGGCCTCCGCAGTGACGAAGGTCGCGGTCTGCAGGTTGAGCACGCGGGCCGCCGCGTCCTCGGCCACCGGGCTGGTCCCCGGCTCGTAGGCGAAGTCGCGCGGGTCGCGCGCGCCGGGGAAGAGCACCGGGCGGTACCACCGGCCCGGCACCAGGCCCTGCGCCTGCAGCGCGGCGAAGGCCGCCTCGGCCCGGCCGGGGGTCGAGAGCAGCATCGGGTAGCGCACCAGCGTCAGGGCGGGGTCGTCGAGCAGACGCGGCACGGTGACCTCCGCGACGCCCGCCAGCCCCGACCGGTAGATCGCGGCCGTCCGCCGGCGGTGCTCGGCGATCCGCTCCAGATCGGGCAGGGCGCGCGCCACGTCGCGCAGGGCGGCCCGGGCGAGCGCGGTCGGCTCGCCCGCCACCCGTCCGGCCCGCTCCGACGGCATGATCGCGAGGTCGACGAGGCCGAGGTTGGCGGCGACGTCGAGCGCCCGGGCGCCGGGACCGCCGAGCCGGCCGGCGACCCGCCGGGCGGGCATGCCGGCCGTGCGCGCGAAGCCTTCGCGGCGACCGGGGGCGGGCAGGCCCGCGAGCGCCGCGACGAGCACGGCGTGCCGGTCGGTGCCGCGCAGGGCGGGATTGACCCAGACCGCCCCGCCGGAGCGGGTCGGCAGCATCTTCTCCACACCGAAGCTGTGGACGGAGACGTCGGCCGCGGGCACGCCGTCGGCGTCGCGACCCAGCTCGCCCAGGCAGTGCGCCGAGTCCTCGACGAGGAGCGCACCCTCGGGCGTGAGGTCGCGCAGCCGGGCCACGCGGGCGGCCCGTCCGAAGGTGTGCTGGGCGATGACGGCCCGCGTGCGGTCGGACAGCGCCGCGTGGACGCTGGCCGGGTCGAGGGCCATCGTGTCGGGGTCGAGGTCGGCGTAGCGCGGCCGCAGCCCGGCGGTGACGATCGGGGCGACCGCGGTGGCGCAGGTGAACGGCTGGGTCACGACCTCGCCGGGACCGGCGTGGCGGGCCACCGCGCGGAGCACCACGAGCAGCGCGTGCCGCGCCTTGCTCACGAGGAACCAGTCGTCGGCGTCGGTGCCGGAGACCCGGGCGAGGGCGCCGCGGACGGCGGCGTCCTCGGAGGTCGGGGTCCCGGAAGGAGGTGCGCTCACGGCTCCCGAGTCTAGGCGTCGGTCCAGTTGGGGGGCCGGGTGACTGACCGTAAGGTGAGCGCCATGGCCCTGACGTTCGTGACCTCGCCCACCTCCGAGGAGTGGGACGACCGCATCGCCGCGACCCCCGCCGGCGGCAACATCTTCCAGAGCCACGAGCTCGGCGAGGTCAAGCGGATGGCCCGCTGGGTGCCGCGCTACGCCGAGGCCGAGGGGGTGGCGATGACGATCCACGAGAAGTCCGCCCCGGGCTTCGGCAAGGTCTGGTACGTCCCCAAGGGCCCGTGCGTCGACGCCGTCGACCAGCTGGCTCCCCTGCTGCCGCACCTGCGCGAGAGCGCCCGCGCCGAGGGCGTGCTCTTCGTGCGCATGGAGCCCGAGATCGTCGAGACCGAGGACAACCTCGCCGCCCTGCGCGGCCTGGGTCTGGTCGCCTCCACGGCGGTCCAGCCGCACACCTCCACGGTCGTCTTCCCGCTCCCCGAGGACGAGGACGGGCTGCTCCCGGCCTATCCCTCGAAGACGCGCAACATGGTGCGCCGCGCGATGCGCGACGGCGTGACGATCGAGCGCGCCCCGGACGCCCCGGAGACCTACGAGACCATGTGGGAGCTGTGGCAGGACGTCGTGCGCGACCAGGGGCTGGGCGTGCGCAGCAAGGACTACCACGTCAACAACTGGCGGATCCTGGCGCGCGGCGGCCACGCGCAGGTGCTCATCGCCCGCACCGCCGACGGCACGCCGGTGGCCTCGGCGCTGGTCAGCTGCATCGGCGACCACGCGGAATACAAGGAGGGCGCCAGCCTGCGCGACCGCCCGGTCCCCGGCGCCAGCCAGCTCGTGCAGTACGAGGGCATGCGCTGGGCGCTCGAGCGCGGCGCCCGCACCTACGACCTCGTCGGTGTGCCCCACTCCAGCCAGCTCGACGACACCAGCCACCCCCGGCACGGGATCGGCAAGTTCAAGCGCGGGTTCACCAA
Source organism: Ornithinimicrobium humiphilum (assembly GCF_006716885.1). Classification (NCBI taxonomy): domain Bacteria; kingdom Bacillati; phylum Actinomycetota; class Actinomycetes; order Micrococcales; family Ornithinimicrobiaceae; genus Ornithinimicrobium; species Ornithinimicrobium humiphilum. The sequence goes on along the minus strand of NZ_VFPU01000001.1, from coordinate 474,502 downwards.
GGAGGTCACCGACTGGGTGGGCGCCTGGGACCTCGTGCTGCGCCCCCGCCGGTATGCCGTGTGGCAGCGGGTCGGCGAGCGCGTCGTCGGCCGGATCCAGCGCCGGGAGCCGGGCGACGCCTTCTGGTGAGCCCCGGTCAGGCGCGCCGGTTGGTGCGCGCGGTCGCCGGGGCGGTCCACGGGTCCTCGGGCCACGGGTGCCTCGGGTAGCGGCCGCGCATCTCGGCCCGCACCTGGGCGTAGGGGCCTGACCAGAAGGACGCCAGGTCGTCGGTCACCGCGAGGGGGCGGCGGGCCGGGCTGAGCAGGTGGAAGAGCACCGGCACGCGCCCGTCGACGAGCCGGGGCGTCTCGGCGAGCCCGAAGCACTCCTGGAGCTTGACCGGCACCACGGGCCGGGCGTCCGGATCGTCGTGGGGCGGGTAGTCGACCTGCACCCGCGACCCGCTGGGCACGGGGAGCCGCTCCGGCACCAGCTCGTCGAGGCGGACGGCCTCGGGCCAGGGCAGCAGCCGGCGGAGGGCCGGGGCGACGTCCAGCCGGTCCACGGGGGTCCCGGAGGCCAGGGCCCGCAGCTCGGGCCCGAGCCACTCCTCGGCCCGGGAGGCCAGGGCGGCGTCGGAGACGTCGGGCCACGGGTCGCCGAGCACCCGGTGCAGCAGGGCCAGGCGTCGCCGCAGCAGGTCGGGGGCGCCCGACCAGGGCAGGAGGCCGGTCCCCTCCCGGGCGAGGGCCTGCGCGACGGCACGCGCACCGGCCTCCGGCGAGGGACGCACGGGTGTGGCCGACAGCTCGATGGCTCCGACGGCGTCGACCTCGCGCGCCACGACCCGGCCGCCGGAGAAGGTCGCCCGCACCTCGCGGGTCCGCAGCGACGCGGTCGCGATCTCGACCGCGTCGTCGTCGAGCGCCGCGGCCAGCCGCACCACGGCGCCGGTGCCGGCGGCGGCACGGCCCTCGGCGCGCGTGACGTCGGCCACGGCGATCCAGCGGGCGGAGCGCAGCGGGCTGCCCGGCGGCAGCGCGGCCCTCGTCCCGGACGCGAGCAGCCAGGTGTCCCCGTCGCGGCGGGCGACGCGGGAGGGGTGGGCCAGGGCGGTGACGAGGCCGGCCACGGAGGACGCCGACACCGGGATGTGCCGGCCCGGCACGTGGGCCTCCGCACCGCTCCTGCGGCCCCCGGTGTCGTCGCGGGTGCCCGTGCCCCCGCCGTCGCCGGCCACCAGACGCTCCAGGCGGCGGACCTCCGAGCGCCACCGCTCCGCGCCCGGAACCCGCCCGGCCCGCAACCCGGCGAGCAGGCCGGCGAGGTCGCCGTCCGGGGCGCGGTGGTCGCCGGCGAGCGCCGCGACCACCTCGGCCGCGGCACGGGCGCCGACGAGCGGGGCGCCCGCCAGCAGGGCGCGAGCCTCCCGGGGGTCGGCGGGGACCGCGGCCACCCGCACGCCGAGGTGGGTGATGCGTCCGTCGTCGTCGACCAGGCCCAGGTCGTGCAACGCCGTCTCGGCCGCACGGACCGCCGCGGGCGGCGGCGCGGTGAGGAGCGCCATACCCTCCCCGCGGGGCGAGCCCCAGGCCGCGAGCGTGAGCAGGGCACCCGCGAGGTCGGCCGAGGTGATCTCCGCGGGGGCGTGCTGCGGGGCACCCGCCCAGGCCGCCTCGTCGAGCAGGCGGACGACGGTGCCCGGCCCGGTGCGCGCCGCGCGGCCCGCCCGCTGCGTCATCGCCGCCCGCGACGCCTGCACCGTGACCAGCCCGGACATGTCGCGGCGCAGGTCGCGCCGAGGCTCGCGCGACAGCCCGGCGTCGACGACGAGACGGACCCCGGGGACCGTCAGCGAGGACTCCGCGAGCGAGGTCGAGACGACGACCCGGGGCGGATCGCCGGGGCCGCGGCCGGAGACGGCGCGCTCCTGGGTGCGCAGGTCGAGGCGCCCGTGCAGGGGCAGCACCTCGGTGCCGGGCGCCAGCCGCGCCAGCTGCTCGACGACGCGGTCGACCTCGCGGGCGCCCGGCAGGAAGACGAGGGCGTCGGCGGAGCGGTCGGCGGCGAGCGCCTCGGCGTGGTGGGCGGCCGTGGTCCGGGCGGCGTGGGCGAGCAGCTCGTCGGTCACCCCGCGGGCGTCCAGCCGCGGGCCGGCGGACGGCGCCCAGACCACCTCGAGGGGGTGGTGGGCGGCGGTGTGCTCGACCAGCGGGGCGGGGCCGTCCTCGCCACCCAGGACCTCGGTGAGCGCGGGCACGTCGAGGGTCGCCGACATCGCGACGAGGACCAGGTCGGGGCGCAGCGCCCTCGCCTCGCCCAGCATGCCGACGAGCAGGTCGGTGTCGAGACCACGCTCGTGCACCTCGTCGAGCACCACGGCACCGGTCCCGGCCAGCTCGGGGTCGGCGAGCAGGCGCCGGACGAGCACGCCGGCGGTCACGAACTCCACCCGCGTCCTCGGGCTGACGTGCCGCTCGCCGCGGACCGTGCTCCCGACGAGGTCGCCGACCCGGGTGCCGGCCAGCGACGCCAACCGGCGGGCCGCCGCCTGCACGACGACGCGACGGGGGGCTGTGACCACCACCCGGCCCTCGACCAGGTCCGCGACCAGCGGCGGCACGAGGGTGGTCTTGCCGGTGCCCGGGGCCGCCTGCACGACGGCGGTCCCACGCTCCTCCAGCCGGCGCCGGAGCTCGGGGAGGGCGTCGGCGAAGGGCAGTCCGGCGCCGATCCGGGCGAGGTCGAGCATGCGCGCGCGAGCCTGCTGGGGCGTCCGCTCAGTAGAAGAGCGGGTTGGCCTTCGCGGTCAGCCGGCGGTAGACCGGCATGCCGACGCGGTCCCAGGCCCGGAAGACGCGCGGCCGCAGCACGAGCTGGACCGTGCCGACCTGGTCGACGATCGGGGCGAAGGCGGTCTTGAACTGCACGAGCGGGTGGAGCTTGTGCGATTCGTCCTCGGCGGCCCAGCTCGGCGGGGCGCCGTACATGTCGTAGGTGGTGGCGCCGTGCTCCTTGCACCAGCGCATCGCCTCCCACTGGACGCGGTACTGCAGGCCGTTGCTGTCGCGGGTGCGCAGCGAGCCGCCGTCCTTGTAGTAGCCGAGCTCTCCCCGGTGGATGATGAACGCGCCGGCCTCGACGCCGCCGCCCTCGCGTGGGCGGGCCAGCACGAAGTGGCCCTGGCCGGCGTCGACGTAGCGGCGCCAGATGCCCTGGTGGTACTCCTTCGAACGGCGCTCGACACCGGCGCGCTCCATGGTCTCGGCGTAGAGGCCCCACATGGTCTCGAAGGCCTCGTCGTCGGTGCGGTGCTCGACCACGGCGTCGGCGGTCTTGCGGATGTGCCGGCGGGCGCGCTGGCGGAAGGAGGCGAAGATCTCGTCCTCCTCCGGCCGCAGGTCGACCAGCACCGTGTGCTGGCCCTGCTGGAGGTCGGGGTGGTCGCGCAGACCCGGCACCGAGGCGAGCAGCTGCTCGCGATCCTCCGGCCCCTGGGCGGGCACCGACGGCTCGAGCACGATCGCGAAGGCGCGGCCGTCGGCCCGCAGGTCCTCCATGCACGCCCGGGCGTGGTCGGCGTCGGCCACGCGGGGGCCCATCGGGCAGTACCAGAGCTCCCCGAAGGGCGGCACCTTCCGGTAGAGGTAGAGCGCGTAGACCGGAGGACGACCCTCGTGCTCGTGGACGAGGTGGCGGGCCCGCCAGACCGGCGCCTTGATGTCGGCGTAGGACTGCAGCTGGTAGAGCTCCGGGCCGCCCGGGTTGCCCCACACCAGGTCGTCCCAGGCGGAGCGTTCGTCAGGGGTGGCCTCGCGCAGCGTCATACCCGAACCCTAACCGCCGAGAGGGCGCCCACCGAGATCGGTGGGCGCCCTCTGGTCGGGTGCGCTCGGTGGCGCGGGCCGGGATCAGCCGGCCTGCTCGCCGCCCTCCTGCGTGCCGGTGCCGGCGACGCCGGCCTCGGCGATCGGCAGGGTGTCGGGCACCTCGGACGGCTTGGGCTGGCCGCGGAAGGTGAACACCTTGTCGCCGGTCCGGCCCTGGCCGCCGGTGTCCTCCACGTCCACGAGGATGATCTGGCCCGGGCCGATCTCGCCGAAGAGGATCTTCTCGGAGAGCTGGTCCTCGATCTCGCGCTGGATCGCGCGGCGCAGCGGTCGGGCGCCCAGCACGGGGTCGTAGCCCCGCTTGGCGAGGAGCTCCTTGGCCGCGGGCGTGAGCTCGATGGCCATGTCCTTGTCCTTGAGGCGCTCGTCCAGGCGGGCGACCATCAGGTCGACGATCTGGACGATCTCGTCCTGGGACAGCTGCGGGAAGACGATGACGTCGTCCACGCGGTTGAGGAACTCGGGGCGGAAGTGCTGCTTGAGCTCGTCCTGCACCTTGTTCTTCATGCGCTCGTAGCTGCTCTGGGTGTCCGGCCCGGCCGAGAAGCCGAGCGAGACGCCCTTGGAGATGTCCCGGGTGCCCAGGTTGGTCGTCATGATGATGACGGTGTTCTTGAAGTCCACGACCCGACCCTGGGAGTCGGTCAGGCGACCGTCCTCCAGGATCTGCAGCAGGCTGTTGAAGATGTCGGGGTGGGCCTTCTCGACCTCGTCGAAGAGCACGACCGAGAACGGCTTGCGCCGCACCTTCTCGGTCAGCTGGCCGCCCTCCTCGTAGCCGACGTAGCCGGGGGGCGAGCCGAACATCCGCGAGACGGTGTGCTTCTCGGAGAACTCGGACATGTCGAGCGTGATGAGCGCGTCCTCGTCGCCGAAGAGGAACTCCGCGAGCGTCTTGGCCAGCTCGGTCTTGCCGACGCCCGTGGGGCCGGCGAAGATGAACGAGCCGCCCGGACGACGCGGGTCCTTGAGGCCGGCGCGGGTGCGACGGATCGCCTGGGACAGCGCCGAGATGGCGTCGTCCATGCCGATGATCCGCTTGTGCAGCTCGTCCTCCATGTGGAGCAGCCGCTGGGACTCCTCCTCGGTGAGCTTGAAGACCGGGATGCCGGTCGCCGCGGCCAGGACCTCGGCGATCAGCTCGTCGTCCACCTCGGCGACGACGTCCATGTCACCGTTCTTCCACTCCTTCTCCCGCTCGGCGCGCGCCTGGGTGAGCTTGTGCTCCTCGTCGCGCAGCCGGGCCGCCTTCTCGAAGTCCTGCGCGTCGATCGCGGACTCCTTCTCGCGCTTGGCGTGCGCGATCTTCTCGTCGAACTCGCGCAGGTCCGGCGGAGCCGTCATCCGGCGGATGCGCAGTCGCGCGCCCGCCTCGTCGATGAGGTCGATCGCCTTGTCCGGGAGGAAGCGGTCGTTGATGTAGCGGTCGGCCATCGTCGCCGCGGCCACGAGGGCCCCGTCGGTGATGGACACCCGGTGGTGGGCCTCGTAGCGGTCGCGCAGGCCCTTGAGGATCTCGATCGCGTGGGCGAGCGTGGGCTCGTTGACCTGGATCGGCTGGAAGCGGCGCTCGAGCGCGGCGTCCTTCTCGATGTGCTTGCGGTACTCGTCGAGGGTCGTCGCACCGATCGTCTGCAGCTCGCCACGGGCCAGCATCGGCTTGAGGATGCTCGCCGCGTCGATCGCGCCCTCGGCGGCACCCGCCCCGACGAGGGTGTGGATCTCGTCGATGAACAGGATGATGTCGCCGCGGGTGCGGATCTCCTTGAGGACCTTCTTCAGGCGCTCCTCGAAGTCACCGCGGTAGCGGCTGCCGGCGACCAGCGCGCCGAGGTCGAGGGTGTAGAGCTGCTTGTCCTTGAGCGTCTCGGGGACCTCGCCGCGGACGATGTCCTGGGCCAGGCCCTCGACGACGGCGGTCTTGCCGACGCCGGGCTCGCCGATCAGCACGGGGTTGTTCTTGGTGCGGCGGGACAGCACCTGCATGACCCGCTCGATCTCCTTCTCGCGCCCGATGACCGGGTCGAGCTTGCCCTCGCGGGCGGCCTGGGTCAGGTTGCGGCCGAACTGGTCGAGCACCAGCGAGCCGGCCTGCTGGCCCTCGGTGGCGCTGGGACCGACGCCGGCGGCGGCGGTCTCCTTGCCCTGGTAGCCCGAGAGCAGCTGGATGACCTGCTGGCGGACCCGGTTGAGGTCGGCGCCCAGCTTGACCAGCACCTGGGCCGCCACGCCCTCGCCCTCACGGATGAGGCCGAGGAGCAGGTGCTCGGTGCCGATGTAGTTGTGGCCCAACTGCAGCCCCTCGCGCAGCGAGAGCTCGAGGACCTTCTTCGCTCGCGGGGTGAAGGGGATGTGGCCGGTCGGCGACTGCTGGCCCTGGCCGATGATCTCCTGGACCTGCTCGCGCACGGCGTCCAGCGAGATCCCCAGGGACTCCAGCGCCTTCGCGGCGACGCCCTCGCCCTCGTGGATGAGGCCGAGCAGGAGGTGCTCGGTCCCGATGTAGTTGTGGTTGAGCAGGCGCGCCTCTTCCTGGGCGAGCACCACCACCCGCCTTGCGCGGTCGGTGAACCGTTCGAACATCGTCACTCCTTGACTTCCGTCGTGGCACGCGGTCGGTGGGCCTGCACGTCCGTGCCCACGTGCGCGCGGGCGTACATCCACTCTACGGTGCGTCTGAGAGGGCCAACGCGCCCGAGCGCCCCCGGTGTTCCGCTCCGGAGACGTGTTCGCCCCCGGCATAACGACCCCCGCGCGCGGGGGTCGTGTGCTAGCCGGCGCGACCGACCCGCGGGCCGGTCGCCTGCCGGGCGGCGCCGTCTAGGAGTTCTCCAGCAAGCGCACCTACCATTCCCGCCATGCGCACCCGCACCCTGACCGTCCCGGCCCTGATCGCCGGGCTGGCACTCTCCCTGAGCGCCTGCACCTCCGAGTCGGCCGACCCCGTGCCCGGCGACGACGCCGCGGCCTCGACGCCGGACGACGGGCTGGAGGGCGAGGAGGGCAACAACGGCTGGATGTGCCAGTACGTCAGCCCCACCGCCGTCGAGCTCGCGAACGGTGGCGAGCCCGAGACCCCACGCTCCCTCGTGACCGAGGACGACGAGGACACCTGGACCTGCGACGTCCTCGTCGGCGGCAAGGGCGCCCAGGAGCCGGTGATCCGGCTCGGCATCCACCTCGGCGAGGAGGCCCGCGACGAGGCCCGCGCCCGCGCCGAGGCGGCCGAGGGCGTCGAGCCCGGGCCCGATCACCTCGGGGTCTCCTTCGTCTCCCCGGGCCTGGTCACCGGCCTGACCATGTGCACCGCCCCGAACGCGACGACGGCCAACGACAAGATCCCCTACTCGCTGGTCATCGAGTCCCTCGGCGAGACGGACGCCGAGACGACCGAGCACCTGCAGCGGGCCCTGACCGAGACCGCCAAGGGCCTGGACGGCAGCGTCGGCTGCAGCCCGCGCATGGCCGTCTCCGAGGACGCCGGAGCCACCTCCGCCCCCTGACCGGGGAACGGCCGGGCGACGACGGCCGGTCAGCCGGCCTTCTTCGCCGTCCGGCTCGAGGCGGTCTTCTTCGCGGCCGTCTTCTTGGCGGCGGTCTTGCTCGCCGCCTTCTTCGCCGTGCCCTTCGAGCCCGAGGACGTCGACGAGCTCTTCGACGACCCCGAGCTCTTCGCGGTGCTCTTCTTCGGGTCGTCGGCGTCCTCGGCGTCGTCGTCGGTCTTCTCGCCGCGGCCCTTCTTCGCCCGGTCGACCGAGCGCTGGAGGGCCGCCAGCAGGTCGACGACCTCGCCGGAGTCGGCCTCCTCCTCGGACTCGGGGGCCTCGGTGACGTCGCCGCCCTCGATCTTGCTCTGCACCAGCGCGTCGAGGGCTTCCTTGAAGTCGTCCACGTGGCCCTCCGGCTCGAAGTCGCCGGCCATCGACTCCACGAGCATCTTGGCCATGGAGATCTCGGCCTTCTTGGGCTCGCTCACCTGGTCGAGGTTGTCCAGGCGGGAGGCGTCGCGCACCTCGTCGGGCCACAGGAGGGTCTGCAGGACGATGACGTCGTCGACGACGCGCAGCACGGCCATGGTCATGCGGGTGCGCAGCGAGACCGTGACCACGGCGACGCGCTCGGACTCGCGCAGCGCCTCGCGGAGCAGGCCGTAGGCCTTGGCACCCATGGCGTCGGGCTCCACGAAGTAGGCCTTGTCGTAGAGGATCGGGTCGATCTGGTCGACCGGGACGAAGCGCTCGACCTCGATCTCCTTGCTGGAGCGGTTGGGCAGGCTGGCCAGGTCCTCGTCGGTGAGGACCACGGTCTTGCCGTCCTCGGTCTCGTAGGCCTTGGCGATCTCCTTGTAGGGGACCTCCTCGCCGTCGGCCTGCGCGACACGCTTGTAGCGGATCCGGCTGCCGTCGCTGGCCCGCACCTGGTGCAGGCTGACGTCGTGGTTCTCGGTCGCGGAGTAGAGCCGGACCGGCACGTTGACCAGCCCGAACGACACCGCGCCCTTCCAGATCGCTCGCATTGGACAAGGATGGACCCATGCGCCCCATGCTCGCCACCCACGGCGACCCGAGGTCCGGCCCGCCGGTCGGTCCCGCGTGGGCGCACGAGATCAAGTGGGACGGCATCCGGCTGCTGGCCGACGTCGTCGACGGCCGGCTCCGGCTGCTCACGCGCAGCGGGCGCGACATCGCGGTGGCGCTCCCCGAGCTGCGGGCCCTCGCGGACCTCGGCGCGGACGTGCTGCTGGACGGCGAGGCCGTCGCCATGGTCGGCGGCCGCCCGTCCTTCTCGCACGTCGTCGACCGGGTCCACACCGCCTCGGCCGCCGCGGCGGAGCGGCTCGCGCGCACCCGGCCCGTGACCTACCTGGCCTTCGACCTGCTGCGTCTGGACGGCCTCGACCTGACGGGGCTGCCCTGGTCGGCCCGGCGGGCCGCGCTCGAGGACCTCGTCGACGGGGTCCCGGGGGTGCAGGTCTCCCCCGTCTACGAGGACGGCCGCGGGCTGCTGGCGGCGACCGCCGACCAGGGCCTGGAGGGCGTGGTCAGCAAACGGCGCTCGGCCCCCTACGCACCGGGCGTCCGCAGCGGCGACTGGCTGAAGTTCCCGCACCGCGACGTCCGCAGCGTGGTCGTCGGCGGCTGGCGGCCCCAGGCCGGGTCCGGCTCGCGACTGGGCGCGGTGCACGTCGGCGTCCCCGTGGACGACGGGAGCGGGCGCCCCCTGGTCGACGGCTCGGGCCGGCTGGTGCTGGCCTACCGCGGGCGGGTGGGCAGCGGGCTGGCCGGGCGGGCCGGCGTTGCGCTGCTGGAGCGTCTCGAGGCCCTGCCGGTCGTCCCCTACCCGTTCACCACCGACATCCCCCGCCCGGAGGCGGCCGGCTCCACGTGGGTCGAGCCGCGGGTCGTCCTCGACGTCGCCGCGCTCGGCGTCACCGCGGACGGCCGCCTGCGCCAGCCCTCCTACCAGGGCGTGCGGCCCGACCTGACCCCCGAGGACCTCCTGGAGGACGTGTGAGCAGCCAGTCCGTGAGCGTCGCCGGACGCACCCTGAAGGTGAGCAACCTGGACAAGGTGCTCTATCCTGCGACAGGCACGACGAAGGGTGAGGTGCTCAACTACTACGTCACCCACGCCGACCAGATCCTGCCCGAGCTGCGCGACCGACCGGTGACCCGTATCCGCTTTCCCGAGGGTGTCGCCGCCAATTCCTTCTTCGAGAAGAACCTTCCTCCCGGCGCCCCGTCGTGGCTGCCACGGGTGACGGTTCCCACGCCCGGCTCTTCGCGCGGCCGGGACACCCTCACCTTTCCGTTGGTCCCCGATCTCGCGGCCCTCGTCTACCTCGTCAACCTCGGCAGCCTGGAATTGCACGTGCCGCAGTGGCGCGTGGACGACGACGGAAATCCGCTGCCGCCCGACCGCCTGGTCGTCGACCTCGATCCCGGCCCCGGAGCGGGCCTGGAGGAATGTGCCCGGGTGGCGCTGCTGGTGCGCGAGCGGCTGGCCGCCGTGGGGCTGGAGACCCGCCCGGTCACCAGCGGCAGCAAGGGTATGCAGCTCTACGCGCCGCTCGAGGGCATCCGCACCTCCGACGAGGTGAGCGCCGTGGCGAAGTCGCTGGCCGAGCGGCTCGAGGAGGATCATCCCTCCCTGATCACCTCGCGCATGACCAAGGCGCTGCGGCCGGGCAAGATCTTCCTCGACTGGAGCCAGAACAACGCCGCCAAGACCACGATCTGCCCGTGGTCGCTGCGCGGCCGGGAGCGGCCGCAGGTCGCGCTGCCGCGCACCTGGGACGAGGTCGAGGCGGCCGCGGAGGGCGAGGAGCCCCTCACCCAGCGCACGATCGACGAGGTCTGAGCGCACGACGGGCCGGCCCCGAAGGACCGGCCCGTCGTGCGCGCCCCGGAGGGCGGGAGATCAGTGCGCGGCGGCGTAGGCGTCGCGCAGCTCCTGCGAGACGCGACCGCGGGAGCTCACCTTGAAGCCGTTGGCACGGCCCCACTCGCGGATCTGGGCCAGCTCGTCCGAGCGACCGGCGCCGCCGCCGTTCGAGGACGACGACCCACCGCTGCGGCGGCGGGTCTGGCGGCGACCACCGGAGCGGCGGGCCTCGGCGATCCACGGCGCAAGGGTCTCGCGCAGCTTGGTGGCGTTCTCGTCGTTCAGGTCGATTTCATAGCTGACGCCGTCGAGCGCGAACTCCACGGTCTCGCTGGCCTCGCCACCGGTCATGTCATCCTCAAGGATGACCTGAACACGCTGAACCATGCATGCCTCCAGATTGTTTGTCCCGTACACGACCCTCTAGGTAAATGGTTCGTGCTACGGAACAGGAAACCATACTCGGCGGAGGAATGCACAACTCTGCGGGGATTCACTCTTCGAGAAACGATTCGTGATCCGGAGGAATGCCTTCAGAGCATTCTCAGGAATTCCTGCACCGTCCTGCACGCGCGGGTCAGACGCGGTCGTCGTCCGCGGCGCCGGAACCCGTCGCGGACGTGCCGCGGTCGGCCGCGGCGGCGCGCTCGGCGGCGTCCTGCTCGGCCTCCCAGCGGCGGATCGCGGCGCGCTCGCGCCGGTCGCCCTCGATGAGGTGCTTGAGGATCACCCAGAAGAGGAAGAGCAGGCCGATCGAGGGGATCAGCGCCGCCAGGATCATCCAGCCCTCGTGGAGCAGGTCACCCATCACGCCTCCGGCTTGAGGAAGGGGAAGAGGATCGTCTCGCGGATGCCGGTGCCCGTCAGCAGCATGAGCAGCCGGTCCAGCCCGAGACCGAGACCGCCCATCGGGGGCGCGGCATACTCGAGCGCCCGCAGGAAGTCCTCGTCGACGACCATCGCCTCCGGGTCACCACCGGCCGCGAGCAGCGACTGCTCGACGAGGCGGGCGCGCTGGATCTCGGGGTCGATGAGCTCGCTGAAGGCCGTGCCGCGCTCGACGCCGGCGATGATGAGGTCCCAGGCCTCGACGAGGCCCTCGGTCTCGCGGTGGGTGCGGGCGAGCGGCTGGGCGATCTCGGGGTAGTCGCACACGTAGGTCGGCTGGAGCAGCGTCGGCTCGACGACGTCGCCGAAGATCTCCATCGCGATCTTGCCGGCGTTCCACTCCGGCTTGACCGGCACGCCGTGCGCCTCCGCCAGCTCGACGAGCTCCTCGCGCGAGGTGGTGACGTCGACCGTCCGGCCGACGGCACGGGAGAGGCCCTCGTAGAAGGGCAGCCAGACCCACTCGCCGTCCAGGTCGACGGTGCCCATCGGCGTCTCGACCTGGCGGCTCCCGACGGCGTCGGCGGCCGCCAGGATCAGGCGCCTGATGAGCTCGGCCATCGTGTACTGGTCGCCGTAGGCCTGGTAGGCCTCGACCATCGTGAACTCGGGGCTGTGCGAGGAGTCGATGCCCTCGTTGCGGAAGATGCGCCCGATCTCGTAGACCCGCTCGACGCCGCCCACGACCGCGCGCTTGAGGTGCAGCTCGAGCGCGATGCGCAGCGTCATCGGCAGGTCGAAGGCGTTGAGGTGGGTCCTGAACGGCCGGGCCGCGGCGCCGCCGTGGACGGTCTGCAGGACGGGCGTCTCGATCTCGACGTAGCCGTCCGCCTCGAGCACCGAGCGCAGCGCGCGGGTGACCGCGGCGCGGTCGAGGACCATCTGCCGCGCCGCGTCACGGACCACGAGATCGACGTAGCGCTGGCGGACACGCTGCTCCTCGGACATCTCCTTGTGGAGGACGGGCAGCGGCCGCAGCGCCTTGGACGCCATCGCCCAGGAGTCGGCCATGACGGACAGCTCGCCGCGGCGGGAGCAGATCACGCGGCCGTGCACGAAGACGTGGTCGCCCAGGTCCACCCAGGCCTTCCAGCGCGCGAGCGCCTCCTCGCCCACCTCGGCGAGGGAGAGCATCGCCTGCAGGCGGGTGCCATCACCGGCCTGCAGCGTGGCGAAGCAGAGCTTGCCGGTGTTGCGGACGAAGACCACGCGGCCGGCGACGCCGACGACGTCCTGGGTCTCCTCGCCCGTCTCCAGCGAGCCCCACCGCTCGCGGACCTCGGCGAGGGTGTGGGTGATCGGGACGGTGACCGGATAGGGGTCGACCCCGGCGGCCAGCATCGCCTCGCGCTTGGCGCGCCGCACCCGGACCTGCTCGGGCAGGTCGGTGTCGGGGGCGTCGCCCGCCCCGGGGTCCGCGGCGGCAGCGTTCTGGGGGGTCTGGCTCACCCCGACAGGGTATCCGCCGGGGCCGCGGCCGCCCGAACCGGCGGTCGGGGCACCGACCCGCCCCCGGCCGGGGACGGGTCGTGCCCCCTCGGCCCGTCCCCGCTCAGAACAGCGCGGCGCCGGCCGTGCGCCGCTCGAGGTCGAGCAGCTGCTGCTTGCGCTCGACGCCGCCGCCGTAGCCGGTGATGGCGCCGGTCGAGCCGACCACGCGGTGGCAGGGCACGACGATCGAGACGGGATTGCGACCGTTGGCCAGACCCACGGCGCGGGAGGCGCCCGGGCTGCCGAGCTCGGCGGCCAGCTGGCCGTAGGAGCGGGTCTGCCCGTAGGGGATCTCCCGCAGCCTGGCCCAGACGCGGTGCTGGAAGTCCGTGCCGGTGGCCGCCACGGGCAGGTCGAAGTCGGTGCGCGTGCCGGCGAAGTACTCCTCCAGCTGCTGCGCGGTCTCGACGAGCACGGCGGGCGCGTCCTGGCGGTCCACGGCGCGCCCGACGTCGCCGGGGGCGTGCCGGTGCTCGGCGAAGTAGAGCCCCACCAGGGCGGTGCCGTCGGTGACCAGCGTGAGCGGGCCGACGGGCGAGTCGACGACGAGGTGCTCCAGGGCGGAGCGGGTGGCGGTGGTCATGAGGCCTCCTGGGGTCGGAGCGGTGCGGGGGCGGGCGGCCGGGGGCGGCCGGTGGCGTGGTGCGGGTCGGGCGGGGGCAGCCGGGCGGCAGGATGGTCGAGCGAGGACCACAGCAGCTGGACGGCGTAGGAGCGCCACGGCCGCCAGGCCTCCGCCCGGCGTTCCAGGGCTCGTGGGGCGTCGTCGAGACCGACGGCGCGGGCCGCGGCCCGGAGCCCGACGTCGCCGACCGGCAGGGCGTCGGGATCGCCCAGACCGCGGAGGGCGACGATCTCGGCGGTCCACGGCCCGATGCCGGGCAGCGCCAGCAGGCCGGCGCGGGCGGTCGACCAGGAGGCGCCCGGCGAGAGGTCGAGGTCGCCCGTGGCCAGGGCGAGGGCCAGGGCCCGCAGCGCGCCGCGCCGGGCGCCCGGCATCCCGGGGTAGGCCGCGTCCGGCGCCCCGGCCAGGGCCTCCGGCGTCGGGAAGAGCGAGGTGGGACCGCCGGGATCGACGAGCCCCGCGGGCAGCGGCTCCCCCAGCGCGGCGACCAGCGCGGCCGCCAGGGCTCCGGCCCGGACGGTCGAGACCTGCTGCCCCAGGACGGCGCGGAGCGCCAGCTCTCCGGCGTCGACGCTGCCCGGGAGCCGCACGCCCGGCGTGCGCGCGACGAGGGGTCGCAGGGCGGGGTCGAGCGCGAGGTGCTCGTCGACGGCCTGCGGGTCGGCGTCGAGGTCGAGCAGGCGGCGGCAGCGGTCGATGGCGGCCGAGAGGTCGCGCACGTCCAGCAGCCGCAGCACGACGGGGACGTGCCGGTCGTCAGGGCGGGGCGGGCCGAGCCGGACGACGGCGGGCCCGTGCGGCAGGCGGAGCGCGCGCTCGAGGCCGTCGTCCCGCCAGACCTCCACGCCGGGCGCCCGGGTGGCCGCGAGATGACCGAAGAGGCCGGCGGCCGACAGCGGAGGGCGGAAGGGCAGGCGCAGGTGCAGCAGGGCGGGGTGGGCACCACCGCCGACCGTCCCGCCCGACCGGCCGGGCAGGGACGGCGGGGTCCCGTCGCGCCGCCGTGCGGCCGTCCGCAGCTCGCGGGGCGTGGTGGCGTAGACCGCGCGGACCGTGTCGTTGAAGGAGCGGATGCTCGAGAAGCCGGCGGCGAAGGCGACGTCGGCCATGCTCAGGTCGGTCCCCTCGACCAGGAGGCGGGCCGTCTGCGCGCGCTGGGCCCGGGCGAGGGCGAGCGGCCCGGCGCCGAGCTCGGCGGCCACCAGCCGCTCGACCTGTCGCACCGAGTAGCCCAGCCGCGAGGCCAGGCCCGCGACGCCCTCCCGGTCGACGACGCCGTCGGCGACCAGCCGCACGGCCCGGGCTGCGACGTCGCCGCGGGTGCGCCACTCCGGCGAGCCCGGTGTCGCGTCGGGCCGGCAGCGCTTGCAGGCCCGGAAGCCCGCCCCCTGCGCCGCGGCGGCGGAGGGGTAGAAGCGCATGTTGACCACCTTCGGGGTGATCGCCGGGCAGCTGGGCCGGCAGTAGATGCCGGTCGACAGCACGCCCGTGACGAACCACCCGTCGAAGCGGGAGTCCTTGCTCCGCACGGCGGCGGCGCAACGGTCGTGGTCGAGGTGCACCCCTCCATGCTGCGGCACGACCCCGTCCTGGTCTAGCAAGAATGCGACATCACGACCCATGGGCCAGAATCGGCACGTGGGTCCCGAGCCAAGCAGCGACGACGTCCCCCGGCCCTGGCCGGGCGCCTGGCACGACGCGCTCTACGGCTCCGGCGGCTTCTACCGCTCGGCGCCTCCGGCCCGGCACTTCGCCACCTCGGCCCAGGGCATCCCCGGCGGCGGCGAGGTGCTCGCGGCCGCCGTGGCCGAGCTCGCCCACCGGCACGGCTGCACCCGCGTGGTGGACGTCGGGGCGGGCGGGGGCGAGCTGCTCGCGGCGGTGCACGAGATCGATCCCGAGCTCGCGCTCGTCGGCGTCGACGTCGTCGACCGGGCTCCGCCCGGCACGGGTATGCCGTGGCTCGTCTCCCCCGGCGGCGCCGCCCTCCCCGACGGGCTGGCCGGGCCGGGCCGCACGCTCGCCGTCGGCCACGAGTGGCTCGACGTCGTGCCCTGCCCGGTGGTCGAGCGCGACGCGTCGGGGAGCTGGCGCGAGGTCCTGGTCCGCCGCGACGGCGTCGAGGTCCTCGGGCCCGCCGTCGCGGGCGACGACCTCGGCTGGCTGGAGCGCTGGGTGCCCGAGGACGTCGCCCGCGCCGAGGTCGGGCTGCCGCGCGACCGGGCCGCCGCCGACCTGCTGGCCCGCCTCGGCGACGGCGTGCTGCTGCTCGTCGACTACGGGCACGAGCGGGAGGCCCGCCCTCCCGGCGGCAGCCTCACCGGCTATCGCGACGGGCGGCAGGTCGCCCCGGTCCCCGACGGCTCCTGCGACGTCACCGCGCACGTCGCCCTCGACAGCCTGGTCGACGGCCTGCGCGGGGAGGGCCGACGGGTGGAGCTCACCAGCCAGCGGGACGCGCTGGCCGACCTGCTGCCCGGGGCCGACGCGCCGGTGCCGCACGAGCTCGCGCGGAGCCGGCCCACGGCATACCTGCGGGCGCTGGCGCGTCGTGCCGCCCTGGGCGCGCTCAGCGCCCCCGGCGGGCTGGGCGACTTCGGGTGGGTCACCGTCGTGGTGCCGCCGCCCGGCGGGGCCGCTCAGTAGGGTGGGCCGGGTGAGCACCCGCGACCTCGACGTGTCCCTCGGAGCCGGCTCGGGCGTCAGCGGCCTGAGCACGACCGAGATGGTGCTCAACATCGGGCCGCAGCACCCGGCCACGCACGGCGTGCTGCGGCTGCGCATCACGGTGGACGGCGAGCAGATCGTGCGGGCCGAGCCGGTCATCGGCTACATGCACCGCGGGGCGGAGAAGCTCTTCGAGGCGCGCGACTACCGGCAGATCCTCGTGCTCTCCAACCGGCACGACTGGCTCTCCGCCTTCAGCAACGAGGTCGGTGCAGCGCTGGTCGTCGAGCAGATGCTCGGCATGGAGGTGCCCGAGCGCGCCACCTGGACGCGCACCCTGCTCAGCGAGCTCAACCGGGTGCTCAACCACCTGATGTTCCTCGGCTCCTACCCGCTGGAGCTGGGCGCGATCACGCCGATGTTCTACTCCTTCCGCGAGCGCGAGGAGCTGCAGGCCGTGATGGAGGAGTTCTCCGGCGGTCGCATGCACTACATGTGCACGCGGGTCGGGGGTCTGCTGCACGACCTGCCCGACGGCTGGCTCGACCGCGTGGACGCCGCCGTGGAGAAGGTCCGCTCCCGGATGCCGGAGCTGGAGTCGCTGCTGCTGGGCAACGAGATCGTCGAGGCCCGCACCCGCGGGGTCGGGGTGCTCGACGTCGAGCGGGTGCTGGCCCACGGCGTCACCGGTCCGATCGCCCGGGCGTCGGGGCTCGACCTCGACCTGCGGCGCGACGAGCCCTACCTGGCCTACGGCGAGCTCTTCGCCGAGGGCGGTCCGGGCCGGGTCGTGACCCGCGAGGCCGGCGACTGCCACGCCCGCCTCGAGGTGCTGGCCGAGCAGGTGCACGTCTCGCTCGACCTCGCCCGCTCCTGCACCGAGCGGCTGCGCGAGATCGGCCCCGGGCCCTACGACACCAAGCTGCCCAAGGTCCTCAAGGTGCCCGAGGGCGACGCCTACCTGCACACCGAGAACCCCCTCGGCCACAACGGCTACTTCCTGGTCAGCCGCGGCGACAAGGCCCCGCACCGGCTCAAGCTGCGCTCGGCGTCCTTCAACAACGTCCAGGTGCTCCGGGAGATGCTGCCCGGCACGGTGGTCGCCGACATGGTGGCGATCCTGGGGTCGATGTTCTTCGTCGTCGGCGACATCGACCGCTAGCTAGCGGCGCAGCACGCTCACGCAGAAGTCGGCGTCCGGGCCCCAGGGCCGCAGGTCCCAGGTGGCGAAGCGGTGCTCGAGGGTCAGCCCGGCCGACGGCGCGGCCGCGTCGAGGTCCTCCGGGGAGAAGCCACGACCCACGCGGCAGCCGATCACGACGACGCCGTCGCGGCGCACGTGCGCGGCGATCCGCCGCACGGCCTCGGCCTGGTGCTCGGCCGGGACGAAGTCGAGGACGTTGCCGGCGACCAGCGCGCCGTCGAAGGGCTCCGGCTGCCCGAGTGCCGGCAGGTCGAGGGTGACGAGGTCGGCGACCAGCCAGGTCGCCCCGGGGTGGTCCTCGGCCGCCGCGGCCACCAGCTCGGGGTCGATGTCGACGCCGACGACCGTGTGGCCCAGCCGGGCGAGGTGGCCGCCGTGGCGTCCCGGCCCGCAGCCCGCGTCGAGCAGCCGGGCGCCGCGCGGCACGAGCGCGTCGACGAGACGGGCCTCGCCGTGCAGGTCCTGGCCGGAGCGGGCCATGTCGCGGAAGCGCTCGACGTACCAGCGCGAGTGCTCGGGGTCGTCCAGCCCCGGCCACAGGGTGGTGGGCGTCGTCGACGGGACCGGGTCCACCGGCGCCCGACGGCCCTCCGTGGTGCTGCGTCCCTGCTGCTCCCGGTCCTCGCCCTGGCTGCTCATGCCGCCAGGGTAGGCGAGCTCAGCCGTAGGCGAGGTCGCCGTCGGGCACGGCCCCGTCGTCGTCGTCACCGTGCTCGGTCGGGGGTATGCGGCACCACGCCTGGCCGACGAAGCCGCTCGCCGAGAGCGCGAGGGCGACGACCGCGTGGGCCAGCCCCCAGAGCAGCTGGGTCCGCTCGCCGGGCACGTCGGCGTTGGGCAGGTGGGCGAGCGCGTTGGCGGTGTACCAGCCGACGAGGGCCGCGCCGCCGAGCGCGGCCGCCTGGGCACCGACGAGGGTGCTGCGCGCCCGTTGGGGGCTCGGGCGCGGCCGCGAGGGGTCGGCGCCACGGACGTAGCGCCGGACCTGCCAGCTCAGCACCAGCACCAGCACGATGACCGCCACGAGCGGCACCAGGCCGAGCCAGGAGATGACGGGATAGGAGCCGCCCGCGGCCCGCACGAGGGTGAGCAGCAGCCAGCTGGCCATGCCCGAGAGCAGCGCGAGGATGACGGCCGAGGAGATGCGGATGCCCTGGGCAGGGGTCATGCCGGACCCCCCAGCGGGTGGACGTCCTGGTCGGCGACGGTCGGCAGGAGGTCCGCGACCGGGAGCACCCGGTCCCCCACGCGGAGGCGGGCCCGCGGGTCGATGTCGTGCCACGGCACGAGCACGAAGCCGCGCTCGTGGGCGCGGGGGTGCGGGAGCACCAGCGCGGGGTCGGTGCTCGTCACGTCCGTGCCGGCGGCGGGGTCGCCGTACTGCACGAGGTCGAGGTCGAGGGTCCGCGCGCCCCAGCGCACCTCGCGGGTGCGGCCGAAGTCGGCCTCGACCCGGTGCAGAGCGGCCAGCAGGGCGGCGGGCGTGAGACGCGTGCGGGCGACGGCGACGGCGTTGACGTAGTCGGGCTGCTCCGGGCCACCGACGGGGGCGGTGCCGAAGAGGGCGGACAGCCGGACCGCGCGCAGCCCCCGCACCCGGTGCAGCCGCCGGGCCGCCGAGCGCACGGTCGCGGCGGGGTCGGCCCCGTCCACGCCCTCGAGGTTGGCGCCCAGGGCGATCACGACCGGCACGTCGCGCTCGCGACGCACGACCACCTCGACGTCGCCGAAGGGCACGCCGACGGGGGCCTGCGGCTTGTGGACCGTCACCTCGACGGCCTCGACGAGCGGGCGGGCCAGGGTCCGGGCGGCGATCTCCTCGGCGACGGTCTCGATGAGGTCGTGGGGCGGACCGGTGACGACCGCGACGACGTCGGCCGCGACCTCGGCGTAGTTGACGGTGCGGGCGAGGTCGTCGCTCTCCCCCGCCGCGCGCAGGTCGACCGACATGGTCACGTCGACGACGAAGTCCTGGCCGACGCGGCGCTCGTGCTCGAGGACGCCGTGGTGGCCGTAGGCGCGCACCCCGGTGAGCCGGATCAGGTCGCCTCGCATCAGGACCGGTCCTTCCTGGCGGCCCGTCGGTCGTGGGCCTCGGTGGTGAGCTGCCAGACCGACAGCGCGTCGCGGGTGGGACCGACCTCGTGCACGCGGACGGCGGCGGCTCCGGCCCGGGCGGCGAGCAGGCTCGTCGCGGCGGTGGCGGCGTCGCGGGCGGTGGGCTCGGTCGGTGCGGCGTCGTCCGCGATGTGCGCGCCCGGACGGGAGGGCAGGCGGCCCAGGAAGCGCTTGCGGGAGGTGCCGACGAGGACCGGCAGGCCCAGGGCGATCACCTCGTCCAGCCCGGAGAGCAGCTCCCAGTTGTGCCCGGCGTCCTTGGAGAAGCCGAAGCCGGGATCGAGGATCAGCTGGCCGGGGTCGACGCGCTGGTCGACCAGGGTGTCGACGCGCTCCTGCAGCTCCCGGCACACCTCCTCGACCACGTCGTCGTAGACGGGGCGCTCGGCGGGGTCGGTGAGCAGCCCGCGCCAGTGCATGACGACGAAGGGCGTCCCGGTGGCGGCGACCAGCCCGGGCATCGCCGGGTCGGCGAGGCCGCCGGAGACGTCGTTGACGATCGCGGCACCGGCCTCGAGGGCCTCGGCCGCGACGGTCGCGCGCATGGTGTCGACCGACACGACGTGCCCGTCCGCGGCCAGGGCCCGCACGACGGGCAGCACGCGCGCCCTCTCCTCCTCCTCGGAGGGGCGGGCGCTGCCCGGTCGGGTGGACTCGCCCCCGACGTCGAGCCAGTCGGCGCCCTCGGCGGCGAGCTCGCGACCGTGCGCCACGGCGGCCTCCGGGTCGAGCCAGCGACCGCCGTCGCTGAAGGAGTCGGGTGTCACGTTGACCACACCCATGATCCGGGTGCGGCCCGGGAGGAGGAGGTCGGTGACCGGTCGCACGGTCAGGAGGTCCTGCCCATCACGAGGCTCATCGCCTCGGCACGGGTGGCCGGGTTGCGCAGCTGGCCGCGGACCGCCGAGGTGATGGTGCGGGCGCCCGGGCGACGCACGCCGCGCATGGACATGCAGAGGTGCTCGGCCTCGACGACGACGAGCACGCCCGCCGGGTCGAGGTGCTCGACGAGCGCCTCGGCCACCTGCGTGGTGAGACGCTCCTGCACCTGGGGCCGACGGGCGAAGACGTCGACCAGCCGCGCCAGCTTGGACAGCCCCACGACCCGCCCGTCCGCGCCGGGGATGTAGGCGATGTGGGCGGCGCCGTGGAAGGGCACCAGGTGGTGCTCGCAGGTGCTGTGCAGCTCGATGTCGCGCACCAGGATCATCTCCTCGTGCTCCACGTCGAAGGTGGTGCCCAGCACCTCGGCCGGGTCCTGCGAGAGCCCGGAGAAGACCTCGGCGTAGGCGCGCGCGACGCGGGCGGGGGTGTCGCGCAGACCGTCCCGCTCGGGGTCCTCGCCGATGGCGGCGAGGATCTCGCGGACGGCGGCCTCGATCCGGGCGTGGTCGACCTGGGTCGTGGCGGGCGCGCCGGGCGCGTCCTCCTCGTCCGGGCCGACGAGGTCAGTGCTGACCGGGATCGACATACCCACCCTCCGGGACCTCGATCACCTTCTCCGGCGGGTGCTCCTCGCCGGCCGTCGGCACCGGGCCGTGGCCGTTGGCCATCGCCCTCTTCTCGGGCTCGGTGAGGACCGGCCCGTCGGTGTGGATGCCGCGGGTGTCGGAGGAGAGCCACACCGGGCGCTCCGGACGCCTGCGGACGTCCTTGAAGATCTCGGCGATCGCCTCGGCGTTCAGCGTCTCCTTCTCGAGCAGCTCGAGGACGAGCCGGTCGAGGACCTCGCGGTTGTCGTTGAGGGCGTGCCAGGCCTCGTCGTGCGCGGCCTCGATGAGGCGGCGAACCTCCTGGTCGACGACCCCGGCGAGGTTCTCGGAGTAGTCGCGCTCGTGGCCCATGTCGCGGCCGAGGAAGACCTCGGAGGAGCCGGAGCCGAGCTTGACGGCGCCGATGCGCTCGCTCATGCCGAACTGGGTGACCATCTTGCGGGCCAGCGAGGTGGCCTTCTCGATGTCGTTGGCGGCGCCGGTGGTCGGGTCGTGGAAGACCATCTCCTCGGCGACGCGACCACCCAGGGCGTAGGCCAGCTGGTCGAGCAGCTCGTTGCGGGTCGTGGAGTACTTGTCGTCGGCCGGCAGCACCATCGTGTAGCCCAGCGCCCGACCGCGCGGCAGGATCGTCACCTTGCTCACCGGGTCGGTGTGGTTCATCGCCGCGGCGACGAGGGCGTGACCACCCTCGTGGTAGGCGGTGATCTTCTTCTCCTTGGCGCTCATCACGCGGGTGCGCTTCTGCGGACCGGCCATGACGCGGTCGATCGCCTCGTCGAGGTCCTGGTCGGTGATGACCTTCTCGCCCTGGCGGGCGGCCAGGAGCGCGGCCTCGTTGAGCACGTTGGCCAGGTCGGCGCCGGAGAAGCCGGGCGTGCGACGCGCGATCGCCATCAGGTCGACGCCGTCGGCCAGCGGCTTGCCCTTGCCGTGCACCTGGAGGATGTGCAGGCGGCCGAGCATGTCGGGGGCCTCGACGGCGATCTGGCGGTCGAAGCGCCCCGGGCGGAGGAGCGCCGGGTCGAGGATGTCGGGCCGGTTGGTGGCCGCGATGAGGATGACGTTGGTCTTGACGTCGAAGCCGTCCATCTCGACGAGCAGCTGGTTGAGCGTCTGCTCGCGCTCGTCGTGACCGCCGCCCAGGCCGGCGCCACGGTGGCGGCCGACCGCGTCGATCTCGTCGACGAAGATGATCGCGGGCGCGTTTTCCTTGGCCTGCTCGAAGAGGTCACGGACGCGCGAGGCGCCGACACCGACGAACATCTCGACGAAGTCCGAGCCGGAGATCGAGTAGAAGGGCACGCCCGCCTCGCCCGCGACCGCGCGGGCGAGCAGGGTCTTGCCGGTGCCGGGCGGGCCGTAGAGCAGCACGCCCTTGGGGATCTTGGCGCCGACCTCGAGGAACTTGCGCGGCTCGGAGAGGAACTCCTTGATCTCGTGCAGCTCCTCGACGGCCTCGTCCGCGCCGGCGACGTCGGCGAAGGTGACCTTGGGCATGTCCTTGCTGGCCAGCTTGGCCTTGGACTTGCCGAACTGCATGACGCCGCGGCCGCCGCCCTGCATCCGCGTCATCAGCCAGAGGAACAGACCCAGGATGAGCAGCAGCGGCAGGAAGTTCGCCAGCATCGAGACGAAGAAGTTGGGCCGCGCCGGGTCGTCGGTCCAGGTGACGCTCGGGGGGTGCTCGTCGAGCGCCTGGATGATCTGCGGGCCGCGGGCGTCGACGTAGAACGCCTGGACCTTGTCGGTCTCGCGCACGTCGTCGCTGGAGAAGGTCTCGCCCTCCTTGAGGGTGAGGTCGATCCGCTCCGGCGTGATCGTGGCCTCGGCGACCTTGTCGGAGGTGATCAGCTCGAGGGCGTCGACGGTGTCGACGCGGCTGAAGGAGCTCGGAGAGAGCACGGAGAACCACAGGATGCCGAGACCGAGGAAGACGAAGATCCACATCCACGGACTGGGCTTGGGGCGGGGTCGCCGCTGGGTGGCGTTGCTCATGTCTGACGCGTTCGGGTCGCTCGCGCGGGGCGCGACCGTCCCGGTCCTCCTGATCGTGATGTCGGCACGGGGCTTTCCTGCCGACAACGCGCGGCAGATGGTCAGTGTTCCACGACGGGGCGGGGGCCGCCCCGCCGGTCAGCTGTAGACGTGCTTGGCGAGGGTGCCGATCTGGCGCAGGTTGCGGTACTTCTCGGCGTAGTCGAGGCCGTAGCCCACGACGAAGGCGTTGGGGATCTCGAAACCGACGTACTTGACGTCGATCGCCACCTTGGCCGCCTCGGGCTTGCGCAGCAGGGTGCAGATCTCGACCGACGCGGGGCCGCGGGACTCCAGGTTGGTGCGGATCCAGCTCAGCGTCAGGCCGGAGTCGATGATGTCCTCGACGATGAGGACGTGACGCCCGGAGATGTCGGTGTCGAGGTCCTTGAGGATGCGGACCACACCGCTGGACTTGGTGCCCGAGCCGTAGCTGCTCACCGCCATCCAGTCCATCTCCGCGCTGCCGGGCAGCGCCCGGGAGAAGTCGGCCATCACCATGACCGCGCCGCGCAGGACGCCGACGAGGAGGACGTTCTTGTCGTGGTAGTCCTCCCACACCTCGGCGGCCAGCTCGGCGAGCCGCTGCTGGATCTGCTCCTCGGTGAAGAGGACGTTCTCCAGGTCGGCTCCCATGTGCTCGGCGTCCACGCGTGTGCTCCTTCTGGTGAGGTCTCGTGCTGGGGTCGGGCGGTGGCCCGGGTGGTCTCCCGGTCCATTCAACTACGCGCCGGCCCCACGGACACCCGGTCCCCCGTGCGGGCGGCCCGGATCCCGCCCGGCAGGGGCAGCGGACCCTGCCCGCGCCAGGCCGTCACAAGGCCGTCGACGGCCAGCAGGTGCGCGGAGGTCAGGTCGGTCCCGGGGCTGCCGGCCGCGAGCGCCAGGCGCCGCCACAGCCGGGTGCGCACGGCCCTGGGCAGCGGGGCGAGGCGGTCGACGGGCCAGGGCGGCTCACCCAGCTCGAGGTGGGCCGTGGCCGCCGCCTCGTCGAGGGCGTCGGCGTCGTCGCGCAGCAGGTCGGCGGTGCGGGCCAGGCCCGCCACGACGCCCGGCCCGAGGTCGCGGCCGAGGTCCGCCAGCGCACGCCGGGCTCGGACCCGGGCGTAGCGGGGGTCGTCGTTGTGAGGGTCCTCCCAGGGCTCCAACCCCAGCTCGGTGCAGGCCTGCCGGGTGGTCGCCCGGGGCACCCCGAGGAGCGGCCGGGCCAGCAGCACCCCCGGTGCCCCGTCAAGCTCGCGCTCGGCGGGCATCCCCGCGAGGGAGCGGGCGCCCGAGCCGCGAGCCAGGCCCAGCAGCACCTGCTCGGCCTGGTCCTCACGGGTGTGGCCGAGGAGCACGGCCCGTGCGCCGGCACGGTGCGCGGTGGTGGCGAGCGCGGCATACCGGGCTCGACGGGCGTCGGCCTCCGGTCCCTCGGAGCTCTGACCGACCGTCACCGGGGCCACCACGACGGGCTCCAGCCCGAGCGAGCGGCACCGTCCGGCGGCCGTCGCGGCGACCTCGGCCGAGCCCTCCTGCAGGCCGTGGTCGACGACGACCGCGCCGGCGCGCCAGCCCAGCCGCGGGGCGACGAAGGCGGCACCGGCGGCGAGCGCCAGCGAGTCGGCGCCACCGGAGCAGCCGACGAGGAGGAGGGGTGCGTCCGGCCCCGGGCCGACGCCGGGGGGCCGTGGGTCGGACAGGTCGCCGAGGGCACCCTCGGTCAGGGCGCGCCGGACCGCGACGCGCACGGCCGCGACGGCGGGCGGGGGCCCGGGCACGGCTCAGCCGTGGACGCGCGCGACCCAGGCGCGGGGGTCGGCGATCTCGGTCGGGCGCGGCAGCGTCTCGGGAGCGGTCCACACCTGGTTGAAGCCGTCGACGCCGACCTCGTCGATCACGCCGCGCACGAAGGCGGCGCCGTCGCGGTACTGCCGCATCTTGGCATCCATGCCGAGCAGGCGGCGCAGCATCTTGTCGACGTTGCCGGCGCCCTTGCGACGCTGGTCGAACTTCCGGCGGATCTGGGCGACCGTCGGGACGACCTGCGGGCCCACCTCGTCCATGACGACGTCGGCGTGGCCCTCGAGGAGCGACATGACGGCGGTGATCTCGGCCAGCCGCTCGCGCTGGGCCGGGGTGGCCAGCACCTGGGTGATGTCGGTCTCGCCGCGCAGCACGCCGGGGAGCTGGGCGAGCACCTCGCCGAGGCGGTGCGACATGTCGTCGGGGTCGGGCATCATCTCGGCGCCGATAGAGCGGGCGCTGTCGATGACGTGCCGCCGCAGCCACGGGACGGCCGTGAACTGCACCCGGTGGGTCTCCTCGTGGAGCGCCACCCAGAGCCGGAAGTCGGAGGGGTCGACGCCGAGGTCGCGCTCGACGCCGAGGATGTTGGGCGCCACGAACATCAGCCGCGGGGTGCCCTGGGGAGCG
Source organism: Ornithinimicrobium humiphilum (assembly GCF_006716885.1). Taxonomy (NCBI): domain Bacteria; kingdom Bacillati; phylum Actinomycetota; class Actinomycetes; order Micrococcales; family Ornithinimicrobiaceae; genus Ornithinimicrobium; species Ornithinimicrobium humiphilum. Next base: position 449,305 of record NZ_VFPU01000001.1, on the reverse strand, counting down.
AGGTCGTACTGCCCCAGCACCTTGGTCGAGATCCACGACAGGATGCCCGCCACCTCGGTGCCGGTGACCGTGGAGCCGAAGCGCTGCGCGGTCTCGCCCACCGGTGTCAGGGCGCGGCCGGCCTCCTCGGCGCGGGCGCGGTCGGCGTCGCGCTTGCGGGCCACCACGTCGTCGAGGACCGGAGCGAGCATCGCGCCCATGGAGGCGGCGTTGGCGCGGATCCAGCCCGGGCGGTCGACGACGAGGGCCGGCGGCGTGCCGGGCGGCGTCGAGAGGCGGGCGGTGGTGGCGACCGGGTCGACGGCCCGCTCGCCCGCCGAGCGCAGCTCGGCGACGAGGGCCTCGATCTCCCCGCGGGCGGCGCGCGGCCCCGGACGGACCAGCCGGCTGGCGGCGGCCGCGGCGAAGTCCCAGTCGACGAGGTCGCTGCCGCGGACGTCGTGCCCGTCGGACGGGTCGTGGTCCGGGGGCACGGGGGCGGCGGGGGTGGCGCTCATGCCCCGACGGTATGCGGTGCCGCAGGGAGGGCGCGAGCCCGGTGCGCCCGGCCGTGGCCGGCAGCGACGAGGGGACGGGCCCGTGCCGGCCTTCGCTCAGCAGCCGCAGCGGGCGAGCTGGGCCACGACCTCGTCGAGGCTCGAGCGGGCCTCGAGCACGGCGCCATCGGCGCCGATGTCGTCGGCGGTCATCGCGAAGACGAGGAGCCGTCCGTCGGCCGTGACCACGGTGCCGGCGAGGGAGGTCACGCCGGGCAGCGAGCCGGTCTTGGCCCGGGCGTTGCCGATCGCCGCGGCGTGGACGGGCAGGTGGAAACGGGTGGAGAGGGTGCCGGTGTAGCCGGCGATGGGCAGCCCGCCGGCGGCGAGGACGCCCTGCAGGTCGGGGTGCGAGCCGTCGGCGCCCGCAACGAGCACGTCGGCGACGGCCTGGACGGTCAGCCGGGTGCCGTCGGACAGACCGCTGGAGTCGGCCAGCTGCTGGCCCTCCATGTCGACGCCGTAGGCCTCCTGGACGGTGCTGCGGATCCAGGCGGTGACCGACTCGCGGTCGCTGCCCTCCCCGGCGACGCTCGCGGCCTGCCGGGACAGCTGCTCGACCATGGCGTTGTCGCTGGTGGCGAGCGCGTGGGCCAGCACGTCGCGCAGCGCCGCCGACCACACCTCGGCGAGCACCTCGACGTCGTCGGGGCTCCCCGTGGAGGTGGCGCCGTCCGGGCCCGCGGTCACGGCCCTGCCGTCCGCACCGGCCGCCGGCGCGGAGAGGCCCTCCGGGACCGACCCGGGCGGCGTCAGCCCGACCCGCCCGGCCGGGGTCTCCACCAGCTCGGCGGTCCAGGAGCCGGCGGCGTCCTCGCCGGGCCATCCGGCGACCTCGACGCCGCGCTCGTCCAGAGCGGCCGCGAAGGCGCGGGCCACCTCCTGCTCGGGCTGGGTCGGCGACGGGTAGAAGGGCAGGGCGAGGTCCTCGGCGAGGCCCAGCTGGACGATCCGCCCGGCGTAGCCCTCGGAGATCCAGAAGTCGGACCAGCTGTCGAGCTTGTGCGGACCGACGACGTGCTGCAGGTCGAGGCGGACCCGGACCGGTCCTTCCAGGGCCCGACCCTCGAGCGCCTCTGCGGTGCGGGCCGCGAGGTCGGCGACGCCGGCGTGACCGGCCACGGCCCCGGGGTCGCCCTCGCCGCGGGCCAGCAGCATGTCGCCGCCGGCGACCAGGACGACCTCGTCCGCGGACTCCCCGGCGACGACCCGGGTCGCGAAGCGCTGCTCCCCCGGCAGGGACGACACGATCGCGGCCGCCGAGAGGATCTTGGTCGTGGAGGCCGGGGTGACCAGGCGGCTGGCGTTGCGCTGCGCCAGCACCTCGCCGGTGAGGGCGTCGCGCACGATGATCGCGCGACGGTCGGCCGGGCCGAGCCAGTCGGAGTCGAGCTCGTCGGCGATCTCCCGGGCCACGGTGCCGGGGTCGGGCAGGGCCCCGTCGGCGACCTGCCCGAGCGGCCGGGCCAGCGGGGCCAGCCGCGGCCGGGCCTCGGCCTGCGTCGTGGGGCGTGCCGTCTCGGCCGCCTGGTCGGGGGCCGGGGTGCCGGTGACGACGACGTCGTCCGGGGCGCTCGTGGACCCCGCCACGGCCGGCGTTCCCGTCGCGAGGAGGGCCGCGAGCACCCCCGCGGACACGGCATACCGCGGGAGGCGGGAGCGGCGGCGCGAGCCGTCGGGAAGCACCTGCGAACGCCCTCCGTCGAGAAGTACGGCGCGGATAAGGAACACTGGACCCCAGAGCCTAACCGTCCAGCGACGCGAGAGAGAGCATGCACATGCAGTTCGACGTGACGATCGAGATCCCGCAGGGCAGCCGCAACAAGTACGAGGTCGACCACGCGACCGGGCGCATCCGCCTGGACCGCATGCTCTTCACCGCCACGCGCTACCCCGCCGACTACGGCTACATCGAGGAGACCCTCGGCGAGGACGGCGACCCGCTGGACGCGCTCGTGCTCCTGGACGAGCCCACCTGGCCCGGCTGCCTCGTGGCGGTCCGCCCGATCGGCATGTTCCACATGCGCGACGAGGCCGGCGGCGACGACAAGATCATCTGCGTCCCGGCCGACGACCCCCGCAAGGCGAGCATCACCGATCTGGAGCACATCGGCGAGCACACCCGCCTGGAGATCCAGCACTTCTTCGAGGTCTACAAGGACCTCGAGCCCGGCAAGTCGGTCGAGGGCGCCCACTGGGCCGGCCGCGAGGAGGCCGAGCGCGTCTACCTCGAGTCCGTCCAGCGCGCCAAGGACGCCGGCGTCACCACCGCCCGCTGGCCGATGCCGCACCAGGGCCACTGAGCCTCCGCGGGCCTGCCCCGCACCTCTCTCACCGGCGCCCCGGACCCTCGCGGCCCGGGGCGTCGGCGTGACCCGGGCAGGCCCGGACGGCCCGGCGGGGACGGCCCCGCGGCACCTTTCGGGACGGGGAGGGAACCGAACGCCACGCCGCACCGTCGGTTGGGTCGGGAGCCCGACGGCGGCAGGGGACTCCCAGCGTGGATGACTACGCTGGCCGCCAGCACCGCCGAGGACGGCGGGCACGACCCAGGAGCGGCAGGGCGCGCGCTCCGGAGATGGGGACACATGAGCACCGTGATGGAGCACCCGAACGGGGACCTGAGCGAGCGCGGGGGACGGGGACGTGGCCGCAGGCGTGGCCCGCTCGTGGCGGGCGTCGTCGGCGCGGCGGTCCTGGTGGGAGGCGGCGCCTACGCCGCGGTCGCGATCCTGGGAGCCGGCGGCGGGGACCAGCCCGACAGCGTGCTGCCGGCCTCGGCCGCGGTCTACGCCCGGGTCGACGTCAACCCCTCGGTGGGCCAGAAGGTCGCCGCGGTCCGGTTCTTCCAGGGCCTCGACCCCGAGACCAAGGCCCGCCTCGACGCCGGCGAGTGGCGCGAGTGGGCCTGGGAGCAGCTCGCGAACGGGGAAGAGGTCCCCGGCGACGTCGACTTCGAGGCCGACATCGAGCCGTGGCTCGGCGACCGGCTCGGCGTGGCACTCGTGCCCCGCGGGGCCGAGCAGGAGCCGATCGTCGCGGTCGCCCTGCAGGTCAAGGACGGCCAGCTGGCCCTGGACACGCTCGACCGGCTCACCGCCGAGGACGAGATGACCGAGGGCGAGACCGAGCTGGCCTACTACCTCGACGACGACTACGTCGTCTTCACCACGGCGGACGCCCTCGAGGACCTCAGGGCCGCCGCCCAGCAGGGCACGCTGGACGACCACGAGGCCTACGCCGACGACATGGACGCCCTCGGCGACGCCGGCATCGCCTCGGTGTGGGCCGACGCCTCCCGCCTCGGCGACCTGGCCCCGGCGCTGGCCGACCCCGAGCTCGACTCGACCGGCATGCTCGACGAGCTGAGCACCGAGGCCGACCTGATGAACGGTCGCATGGCCGCCGCCGTCCGGCTGTCGGCGGACGCCATCGAGGTCACCGGCGTCAACCGCGGCATGGAGGGCCTGGCCCTGCCTGCCGGCGGCTCGGGGGTGGACCCGCTGGTCGAGCAGCTCCCGGCCGACACGGCCGCCGCGATCTCCATGGAGAACGGCGCCGCCTGGGTCCAGGCCGCGTGGGACTACTACGCCGCGACCTACCCCGAGGACGTCGCCGACGTCACCGCCTCGGCGGCGGAGGAGGGCTTCACCCTCCCCGACGACCTCAAGACCGTCCTGGGCGACTCCATGACGCTGGCCGTCGGCCCGGGCGTGGTCGAGGCCTTCAGCACCGTGAGCGAGACCAGCACCGGGATGCCGGAGCTGCCGATCGGCTACCGCGCGGCCACCGACGCGGCCGCCGTGGTCACGCTGCTCACCGACGCCGGGATGCCGCCCTCGATGCTGGCCCAGCGCACCGACGACGGGGTGCTCACGCTCGGCCTGGACCAGGCCTACGTGGACGGGCTGGCGGCCCCGGAGGGCACGCTCGGCCAGGACGCGACCTTCCGCGCCACGGTCGACGAGGGCGCCGACGCCGTCTTCTACGTCAACGTCAACGCCTTCGAGCAGTACTACCTGCCGATGATCGACGACGAGCAGGTGCGCAGCTCCCTGGAGACGCTGGCCGCCGTGGGCATGACGAGCACGGTGGAGTCGGCGGACGAGGGCCGCTTCACGATGCGCTTCGTCGCCGACGAGGCGCAGGAGTGAGCGTCCCCCGCTGAGACCAGGCACGAGAACGGCCCCCGGTGCGTGCACCGGGGGCCGTTCTGACGAGCCGCCTAAGGGAATCGAACCCTTGACCTATTCATTACGAGTGAATCGCTCTGGCCGACTGAGCTAAGGCGGCATGCCGTCACGGGGACGACCGCAGGAAGGATACCCGAGGACCGGGGCTGGCCCAAAAGCCGGCCCGGGGTCCGGCCGCGCAGGCCGTCGGCGTCCGGAGGCAGGACCCGTCGGCGCCTCAGCAGCGCAGGCCGTCCTCGGGCACGGTGCCCTCCAGCAGGTAGGCGTCCACGGCGTCGTCGACGCAGTCGTTGGAGCGCCCGTAGGCGGTGTGGCCGTCGCCGTCGTAGGAGATCAGCACGCCCGACTCCAGGACCTCCGCGAGCCGCTCGGCCCACTCGTAGGGGGTGGCCGGGTCACGGGTCGTGCCGATCACCACGATCGGCGCGGCGCCGGGGGCGGACCACTCCTCGAGGGTCTCCGTGGCGCTGACCGGCCAGTACTCGCAGGCGCTCGGGGCCGCGAAGTGCCGGCCCCAGGTCGGCGAGACCTCGAGGAACTCGCGCTCCAGCTCCTCCTGGTCCAGGTCGTCGTCCTCCGCCTCGAGGCAGGAGACGGCCGGGAAGGCCTCCATCATGTTGGAGGTGTAGGAGCCGTCGGCGTCGCGGCTGGTGTAGCTGTTGGCGAGGAACATCATCAGGGTCCCGTCGCCGGCCATCGCCCGCTCCAGGGCCTGGGTGAGGATCGGCCAGGTGCCCTGGTCGTACATGGCGACGACGATGCCGTAGAAGGCCCAGCCCTCGGTGAGCCGGCCCACCGTGTCACCGCCGACCGTCGGCGGGTCGGCGTCGACGGCCTCGAGGAAGGCCGGGATCGCGGCGAGCGCCGACTCGACGTCGTCGCCGAGCGGGCAGCCGCCCGAGGCGACGCAGTCCTCGACGTAGGCGCGCGTGGCGCGCTCGAAGCCGGCGGCCTGACCCTTGCCCACCTCGATGCCGTCCAGGGTGGGGTCCATCGCGCCGTCGAGCACGAACCGGCCCACCCGGTCGGGGAAGAGGTTGGCGTAGACGGTGCCGAGGTAGGTGCCGTAGCTCGCACCGAGGTAGGTCAGCGTCTCCTCGCCCAGGGCGGCGCGCAGCACGTCCATGTCGCGGGCCACCTCGATCGTGGAGATGTGGGCCGCGAGGTCGGGGGCGTTCTCGACGCAGCTCTCGGCGAAGTGCCGGAGGGTCTCCTCCAGCTGCTGCTCCTCGGCCTCGTCGTCCGGCGTCGGGTCGGCCCCGAGGAACTCGGTCAGCTCGTCGTCGCTCACGCAGTCGATCGGCGCCGAGCGGCCCACGCCGCGAGGGTCGAAGCCCACCACGTCGAGGGCGGAGCGGACCTCGCCGGAGAAGACGGCACCGGCCATCGAGGCGAAGTCGACCCCCGAGGCACCCGGACCGCCGGGGTTGACCACGAGCGAGCCCTCCGAGTCGCCGCGCGCCGGCACGCGCAGCAGGGCGATCTCGATGGTAGCGCCGTCGGGCTCGGCGTAGTCGATCGGGACCTCGAGGGTGGCGCACTCGAAGGCCGTCTGGCACTCGCTCCACTCCAGCTGCTGGCCGTAGAAGCGCTCCAGCCCCTCGGGCGCGCCGTCGGGCAGCGGCGTGGACGTGCTCGTCGCGCCACCGTCCCCGGACGGTCCGTCCTCGTCGCCGCCCCCGATCGAGCAGCCGGCGAGCAGGGCGAGCGCCGTCAGCGCCGCCGCCAGGGTGCGGGCAGGCCGGGCCGGGCGGCGGGTGCCACCGGCGCCGGTGCTCGTGCGCGACCCCGCAGGGGTGGGTAGGAACGCCACGTCAGTCCTCTCGTCGTCAGCCTCGGGCCACGGTACGTGGACGCGGCCGGCCGGCCGGTCCGGACGCGGGGCCGGTCGGCAGGATCAGCCCGATCATCATCGCCTCGAGCACGAGCAGCGGGGCGCCGTTGGCGACGAGCCGCTGCCGCGCCAGCCCGATGGTCTCCAGCGCCCCGAGCAGGCCCTCGGGCGAGAACGCCCTCGCCAGCCGCTCGACCTGGTCGGGCTCGGTGGCGTTGACGAGGTCGACCGGGCTGCCGGTGGCGACCATCAGGGCGTCGCGGTACATCGAGGCGAGGTCGGTGAGGGCCGCGTCGATGCTGTCGTGCTGCTGGCGCTTGGCCTCGCGCTTCTGCCTGGCCTCGAGGTCGCGCAGGTGGGCACGGACGGCGGGCGGCTGGGTGCGGGCGGACGGGTCGGCACCGAGCTGCTCGAGCAGCGCGCGGCGCTCCTCGGCGGCCCGGTCGCTGGAGACGGACTCCGCGCCCGCTCCCGCCTCGTCGACGAGGTCCTGGGCGGCGCGCAGCGCGGCGCCGAGCCCGGTGAGGGTGAGCGGCAGCGAGATGATCTCGCGGCGCCGGGCGCGGGCGTGCTCGTCGGTGGCCAGCCGCTTGGCGATGCCGATGTGGCTCTGGGCCGCGCGGGCGGCGAAGTGCGCCATGGCCGGGTCGATGCCGTCGCGCCGCACCAGCAGGTCGGCCACCGCGTCGACGGCCGGGGTGCCCAGCCGCAGGTGCCGGCAGCGCGAGCGCACGGTGATGATGAGGTCGTCCTGGGCCGGGGCGCAGAGCACCCAGACGGTGCGCGGCGGCGGCTCCTCCAGCGACTTGAGCAGGGCGTCGGCGGCGGGCTCGTTGAGGCGGTCGGCGTCCTCGACGACGATCACCCGCCAGCGGCCCACCGAGGGGCGGGTCTGGGCCAGCACGGCCAGCTCGCGCGCCTGGGCGACCTTGATGAAGGTCTCGCTCGTCGCCACGACCGTGACGTCGGGGTGGCTGCCCGCCATCGCGGTGCGGCAGGCCTGGCAGGTGCCGCAGCCGGGGTCGCCGGGGGTCTCGCACTGCAGCGCGGCGGCGAAGGCCCGGGCGGCGACGCTGCGTCCCGAGCCGGGCGGGCCGGTGACCAGCCACGCGTGGGTCATCGCCCCCGGCGTGGAGACGGTGTGGCGCAGCGTCTCCACGGCGCGCTCCTGACCGACCAGCTCGTCGAAGACGCTCACCGCGCGACCCCCAGCCGGCTGGCCACCCGCTCGCGCACGGCCGTGGCGAGCTCCGCGGGCGGCAGCGTGCCGTCCAGGACGAGGTAGCGGTCGGGCTCGGCCTGCGCGAGGTCGAGGAAGCCCTGTCGCACGCGGTCGTGGAAGGTGTCGGCCTCGCGCTCCAGGCGGTCGTGGACGTCCCCCCGCCGGACCCGGCCCTCGGCGGCGGGCACGTCGAGCAGCACGGTGAGGTCCGGCAGCAGGCCCATGACCGCCCACAGCGAGAGCGCGCGGACCTCGTCGTGCCCGAGCTGGCGCGCGGCGCCCTGGTAGGCGACGGAGGAGTCGAGGTAGCGGTCGCTGAGCACGACGGCGCCCCGCTCCAGCGCGGGCCGCACGACGGTCGCGACGTGGTGGGCCCGGTCGGCGGCGAAGATCAGCGCCTCGGCGCGCGGGCTCACGGACCCGTCGGGCCCGTGGAGCACCAGCTCGCGCAGCGCGCGGCCCAGCTCGGTGCCCCCGGGCTCGCGGGTCTGCACGACCTCGACGCCCTGCTCGCGCAGCCAGGCGGCCAGCAGACCGGACTGGGTCGACTTGCCCGCCCCGTCACCGCCCTCGAAGGCGACGAACAGACCGCTCCGGTGACCGCATACCTCGGTCCCCGGAAGGGTCTGCTCGCTCACGACGGGAAGCCTACGTGACACCGCTGACGCGACCCGCCCGTCCACAGCCCTCGGGGGCGGCGGACGGGCGGGCGCGAGGGTCAGCTGCGCGCGGCGTTGGCGACGACCGCGTCGCGGACGTACTGCGCCAGGCCCGGCGCGACGTCCTCGTAGGTCTTGGTGAAGCGCGGGTCGGTGACGTACAGCTCGGCGATGTTGGCGTGCATCTCGCGCGGGCAGTCGTAGAACCAGCGGCAGATGTGCTGGCGCGCGTCCTCGGCGGCGTCCATGGCCGCCTCGGAGTCGGCGGGCTCGCCCGCGGCGAGCAGCTCGGCGAGCCGCAGCGTCGGCGCCCCGCTCTCCTCCTTGATCTGCTGCCACTGCTCCTTGGTGTAGGACCGGGTCCGGCGCTGGGACTGCTTCCACGCGTCGGTGCCGCCCCAGCGCTCCTCCGCCTCCTGGGCGTAGCTCTCGTCGAAGGTGTCGCCGAAGAGCTCCCGCTGCTCCTCGCGCGTGATCTGGTAGTCGTTCATCTCGGCCTCCAGGGCTCTGTCGATGGCGCTGACGAGCCCGGCGAGCTCGTCCAGCCTTGCCGTGACCGCCTCCCGCTGCCGCCGCAGGTGCGCGGCGACGTCTGCACCGTCGGACAGCAGCTCCGCGATCTCCTCGAGGGCGAAGCCGAGCCGGCGGTAGACGACGACGTGCTGCAGCCGGCTCAGGTCCGCCTCCGTGTAGAGGCGGTAGCCGGCCCGGCTGCGCTCCGAGGGCACCACGAGGCCGATCTCGTCGTAGTGGTGCAGGGTGCGCACCGTCACGCCGAGGGTCTCGGCCACCTGGCCCACCGTGAGCAGCTCGTCGGTCATCTGCTGGTCCGCGGTCACGTCGACGACCCTGCCGCCTCACGCGGCGTGAGGGTCAAGCGCGATCCGCCGCCTCCTCCTCCGGGTCGTCCTCCGGCGGCGCCAGGGTGCCGCGGCCGCGCAGCGACTCGAAGATGAGCGAGGTCTCGGCGTGGAGCACGCCGGGGCGGTTGGTGAGGTGGTCGAGCACGAAGTCGCGGAGGGCGTCGGCCGACTCGCACGCGACGTGCACGAAGTAGTCGATCGCGCCGGAGACGTGGAAGGCCCCCAGCACCCCGGGGAGCCGGGGCACCTCCTCGGTGAACTGCTCGAAGTGGCTGCGCCGGTGGCCGCCGAAGCGCACGGCGATCATCGCCTCGACGGGCCGCCCGACGGCGACGGGGTCGATGTCGGCGTGGATGCCGCGCACCACGCCGCGCTCGCGCAGCGAGCGGACCCGCACGAGGCAGGTGGACTCGGCGATGCCGACCTCGCGGGCGAGCATCGCGTTGGACATGCGGCCGTCCTGCTCCAGGAGCCGGACCAGGGCGAGGTCGGTCGCGTCGAGGGGCTTGGCGGGAGGCTGAGGATTCTTCGGCACGGGGCCAGGGTATGTCGTCCCGCGGGGCTCGCGCACGTCTCACCACCGCACGATCGACGACTCTTTCTCGATGTGGCGACACGATGCTTCGCGCATCTTGACCTTCTCACGCAGTATCTGCACGATGTGCGCATGACCGCCGAAATCCTGGGCCTCGACAGCCGGGCCGTCCACCTGGGCCGCGCCGACCTCACCGCGATGGGCGTGCACGTGCCGCCGATCGACCTGTCCACCACCTACCCCCTGCCGACCGTCGACGACGGCGGGCAGGCCTACGAGGACATGGCGGGCGGCAAGGCGTGCGGGGAGGGCCAGACCGCGGTCTACCAGCGGCTGTGGAGCCCCGGCGTCGCGCGCTTCGAGGAGGCCCTCGCCGGCCTCGAGGGCGCCGAGGCCGCGGTGGCCTTCGCCTCCGGCATGGCCGCGCTGACCGCCACCCTGCTCGCGACCGTCGCGGACGGCAAGCCGCACGTCGTCGCGGTCCGCCCGCTCTACGGTGGCAGCGACCACCTGCTCGCCAGCGGCCTGCTCGGCACCCGGGTCACCTGGACCACGGCCGAGGGCGTCGCCGACGCGATCGAGGCCGACACCGGCCTCGTGCTCGTCGAGACCCCGGCCAACCCCACCCTGGACCTGGTCGACCTGCAGGCCCTCTGCGAGCGCGCCGGCGACGTCCCCGTGCTCGTGGACAACACCTTCGCCACCCCGGTGCTGCAGCGCCCGCTCGAGCTCGGCGCCAGCCTCGTCCTGCACTCGGTGACCAAGTTCCTCGCCGGCCACGGCGACGTCCTCGGCGGCGTGGTCGCCTGCAGCGAGGAGCACGCCCGTCGCATCCGCCCGGTCCGCGCGATCACCGGTGCCGTCATGCACCCGCTCTCGGCCTACCTCGCCCACCGCGGCCTGCAGACCCTCCCGGTGCGCGTCCGCGCCCAGCAGGACACCGCGCAGGTCGTGGCCCACTGGCTCGCCGCGCACGCCGACGTCGAGAAGGTCTTCTACCCCGGCATCGAGGGCGGCGACCCCGACGGCCTGGTCGGCACGCAGATGAGCGGCCCCGGCGCCGTGCTGTCCTTCGACATGGGCAGCTTCGACCGCGCCTGCCGCGTGGCCGAGAACGTGCAGATGATCGTGCACGCGGTCTCGCTCGGCGGCGTCGACACCCTCATCCAGCACCCGGCCGCGCTGACCCACCGCCCGGTGACCGGCGAGGCCAAGCCCGGTGAGGGCGTGCTGCGCCTCTCGCTCGGCCTGGAGTCGCCGGAGGACATCATCGCCGACCTGGCCAAGGCGCTCACCAACTGAGACGACCGGGCCGGTCGACCGTCGGGTCGACCGGCCCGGTGCGGCTCAGGCCTTCTTGGCGGCGGTCTTGGTCGCGGTCTTGGTCGCGGTCTTCGCGGTCGCCTTCTTGGCCGTCGTCTTCTTGGCGGCGGTCTTCTTCGTCGTCGTCTTCTTCGCCGCCCGCTTGCGGGTGGTCGGGCCCTTGGCACGCTTCTCGGCGAGCAGCTCGTAGGCCCGCTCGGCGGTCAGCGACTCCGGCTCGTCACCCTTGCGGAGCGTGGCGTTGGTCTCGCCGTCGGTGACGTAGGGCCCGAAGCGGCCCTCCTTGACGACGACCTTCTTGCCCGACACCGGGTCCTCGGCGAACTCGGCCAGCGGGGGCTTGGCCGCGGCGCGACCGCGCTGCTTGGGCTGGGCGTAGATCGCGAGGGCCTGGTCGAGCGTGATGTCGAAGATCTGCGACTCGGTCTCCAGCGAGCGCGAGTCGGTGCCCTTCTTGAGGTAGGGGCCGTAGCGGCCGTTCTGCGCCGTGATCTCCTCGCCCGTCTCGGGGTCGACGCCCACGACGCGCGGCAGCGAGAGCAGCCGAAGCGCGGTGTCGAGGTCGATGGACGCGAGGTCCATGTCCTTGAAGAGCGAGCCGGTGCGCGGCTTGGGCTTCTTGGCCCCACGCTTGGGCGCCTCGTCGGTCTCGGGGAGCACCTCGGTGACGTAGGGACCGTAGCGACCGGCCCTCGCGACGATCTCGTGGCCGGTCTCGGGGTCCGTGCCCAGCACCCGGCCGTCGTCGGCAGCCACGGCGAGCAGCTCGTGCGCCTTCTCCACCGACATCTCGTCGGGGGCGATGTCGTCGGGCACCGTGGCACGGCGCGGCTGCCCGCCCTCGCCTGGGGCGTCCTCGCCGACCAGCTCGACGTAGGGCCCGTAGCGACCGACGCGCACGACGACGCCGTCGCCGATCTCGACGGTCGAGACGCCGCGGGCGTCGATCTCGTCGAGGTCCTGGACCAGGTCGCGCAGGCCCTCGGCGTGCGTCGCCTCGTCACCGAAGTAGAAGCGGCGCAGCCAGGCCACGCGCTGGGCCTCGCCGCGGGCGATGCGGTCGAGGTCCTCCTCCATCGACGCGGTGAAGTCGTAGTCGACCAGCGTCGGGAAGTGCCGCTCGAGCAGCTGGGTCACCGCGAACGCGAGCCAGGTCGGGATGAGCGCCGAGCCCCGGGTGCGCACGTAGCCGCGGTCCTGGATCGTGCCGACCGTGGCGGCATACGTGGAGGGGCGGCCGATGCCCTTCTCCTCCAGCGCCTTGACCAGCGTGGCCTCGGTGTAGCGGGCCGGCGGGACCGTCTGGTGCCCCTCGGCCTCGGCGCGCAGCGTCTCGAGCGCGACGCCCTCGGACAGCTTGGGCAGACGGGTGCCGACACCCTCGTCGTCGCCGTAGCGGGCCTCGTCGCGACCCTCCTCGTAGGCGGCGAGGAAGCCGCGGAAGGTGATGACGGTGCCGGAGGCGGAGAACTCGGCGGTGCGCAGCTCGGTGCCGTCACCGGCGCGCGTGCCCTCGGGCAGCGTGGCGCGCAGCCGGACGGTCGCGGTGGAACCCTTGGCGTCGGCCATCTGCGAGGCGACGGTGCGCTTCCAGATGAGCTCGTAGAGGGCGTACTCCTGGTTGCGCAGCTCGCCGGCCACCTGCGCCGGGGTGCGGAAGCGGTCGCCGGCGGGGCGGATCGCCTCGTGCGCCTCCTGGGCGTTCTTCGACTTCTTGCCGTAGACGCGGGGCGTCTCGGGCACGTAGTCGGCGCCGTACATGTCCCGCGCCTGGGCACGGGCGGCGCTGACGGCCGAGCTCGACAGGGTCGTCGAGTCGGTCCGCATGTAGGTGATGTAGCCGCCCTCGTAGAGGCGCTGGGCGGTGCGCATCGTGGTCTGGCTGTTCATGCGCAGCTTGCGGGAGGCCTCCTGCTGCAGCGTGGAGGTCGTGAACGGCGCCGACGGACGACGGGTGTAGGGCTTCTCGGCGACCTCGCTGACGACGACGTCGGCCTCGCGGGTCCCGTCGGCGACGGCCTGCGCGGCGGTGGCGTCGAGGTGGACGACCTTGCTGGACTTCAGCGTGCCGTCGTCGTTGAAGTCGCGGCCGGTGGCGACCTTGCGACCGTCCACCGCGTTCAGCCGGGCGGTGAAGGCGTTGCTGGCGGAGGGGCCGCCACCCTGGGGCGCGAAGTCGCCCTCGACGTCCCAGTACGACGCCGAGCGGAACGCCATACGCTCGCGCTCCCGCTCGACGACCATGCGCGTGGCGACGGACTGCACCCGGCCGGCCGACAGGCCCTGCTTGACCTTGCGCCACAGCACCGGCGAGACCTCGTAGCCGTAGAGGCGGTCGAGGACGCGGCGGGTCTCCTGGGCGTCGACGAGGTGCATGTCCATGTCGCGCGTCTCGTTGACGGCCCGGCGGATGGCCTCCTTGGTGATCTCGTGGAACACCATCCGCTTGACGGGGACCTTGGGCTTGAGGACCTCGAGGAGGTGCCACGCGATGGCCTCGCCCTCGCGGTCCTCGTCGGTGGCGAGGTAGAGCTCGTCGGCCTCCTTGAGCTGGCGCTTGAGCTCGGCGACCTTCTTCTTCTTGTCGGCGTCGACCACGTAGTAGGGCTCGAAGTCGTCCTCGACGTTGATCGCGAACTTGCCGTAGGGCCCCTTCTTCAGCTCCGGGGGCAGCTCGGAGGGGTTCGGGAGGTCACGGATGTGGCCGATGCTGGCGTTGACGGTGTAGTCGGGGCCCAGGTAGTCGCCGATGCTCTTGACCTTGCCTGGCGACTCGACGATGACGAGCTTGCGTCCTGCAGTCACGGGTCTGCTCCAATCGATCGGAAGCCCGCGTGCCGCGGATTCGTCGCGACTCCGACACGGGTCCTCGGCGGTCACGGTAGCCCATGCGCGGTCAACGACTACGCTGCATCCCTATGACGAGGCTGGCAGGTGCAGGTATGCGGTCACGCCGGCGGCAGGCGCCCGCCCTGGCTGCGCTGGCGCTCGCCGGCGCCCTGGCGCTGGCGGGCTGCAGCGGTGACGACGAGGGCGGGGCCGACCCAACCGGGGTCGACGACGCCGCGGGCACCGCCGGGCCGGACGGGGCGCAGCAGACCGAGGGCGGCCCCGTGGCCCCGCCGACCGCGCCCTCCGACATCCCGGTGGCCGCAGGAGACCGCAGCGCGAGCGGCGGCACCACGATCACGATCGACGGCGACCAGGCGGCCTTCGTGCTGCCCTCGGGCAACATCGCCTGCTCCGTGACCGCGGGAGGCGCCGTCTGCCAGATCAACGACAAGAACTTCACGCCCTCCGCCGACCACCTGTCCGAGGCCAACCTCGCCGGGTGCACGGCCGCGGACGCCGACGCGATGCGCCTGGCCGCCGGCCGTGGCGCGTGGACCTGCGTGGAGGAGCCGATCTTCGGGCAGGCCAGCGTGACGACCGGCGGCTGGTGGGTCGAGCAGGTCGACGGCACCACCCTGGACCAGGACGGCGCCACCCTCGCGGTGCTGCCCTACGGCTCGTCCCTGTCCGTCGGGTCGACCTCGTGCGTCTCGTCCGAGGCGGGCGTCTCGTGCACGAGCAGCGAGCTCGGGCGCAGCTTCACGCTGGCCCGGACCACGTACAACTACGGCTGAGGTCGGCGCCCGCGGGGCCCGCGGCCCTCGTCGCACGCGCGGCGGGCCCGTGATGGTCAGCGCAGCAGGCCGTCGGCGACGAGCTCGCGCAACGTGGGAAGCACCGCCGCCGCCACCTCGGCGGGGTCCGTCTCGGTGAGGACCGCCAGGCCCGAGCACAGCTGACGGGCGGTGAGATCGCCGTCGCAGGCACCCACCAGCCCCGCGGTGAGAGTGTCCAGTCGCACCGTGCGACCCAGCCCACCACCCTGGCGCAGCTGGATGACCTGCGGGTCCGGCGCGCCCGGGCGTCCGACGCGTTCCTCGGTCACGTCGTCGGCGACCTGCCACGCGACGTCGAGCACCGCGTCGTCGTCGTGCTCGGCGAGCCAGGTCCGCGCCCGCAGGCCGGCCAGGACCGCAGGGCCCATCGGTGAGGCAACCGGGGTGCGCACGTCCAGGAGGTCCCGCCACGGCTCCCGTGCGGTGGCGGGGCGCTGGAGGGTGACGACGCCGAAACCGACGTGCGTGACGCCGCGGGCGTCGAAGTCGGCCAGCCAGGCCGCGTAGAGCCGGTCGAAGTCGGTCGTCCTGGGCCGGTGACCGCCGTCGCGGACCCAGGTCTCGGCATACTCCGCGACGTCCTGGATCTCGCGCTGCACGACCCAGGCGTCCAGGCCGGTGCCCTCGAGCCAGCCGCCGACGTGCTCGCGCCAGTCCTCCCCGTCCCGCAGCTCCCAGTTGGCGAGCATCTGGGCGATCCCTCCGGGCCGCAGGTGGCCGGCGAGGTCGCGGACCAGACCCGCGACGAGGGCGTCGCCGGCCTGCCCGCCGTCGCGGTACTCGTAGACGGGCACGCCGGCGGTCCGCGGCGTGATGACGAAGGGTGGGTTGGAGACGACGAGGTCGAACTCCTCTCCCGCCACCGGCTCCAGCAGGCTGCCCCGGCGCAGGTCGAGGTCGAGGTCGTCGAGAGCGGCCGTCAGGCGGGCGTAGGCCAGCGCGCGGGCCGACAGGTCGGTCGCCACGACGCTGTCCGCGTGGGTGGACAGGTGCAGGGCCTGGACGCCGCTGCCCGTGCCCAGGTCGAGGGCACGCTCGACCTGGGGACGCGGCGTCCACGACGCCAGGGTCGTCGAGGCACCGCCGATGCCGAGCACGTGGTCGACCGGCAGCGGTCCGTCGAGCACGGCCTCGGGGAGGTCGGAGACCATCCACCAGCCGTGCCGGTCGTCGGCGTACGGTCGCAGGTCGCAGGTCGTCCGGAGCAGACCGTCGGCGTCCTCCACGACGAGCCCGGTCCGCACCAGCCCGGCAGCACGCGTCCGCGGCAGCACGGCGTCGACGGTCGCGCCGGGCACGGGTCGCGCCAGGACGAAGAGGCGCAGCAGGACCGCGGCCGGGTCGTCGCTCCCGCGCGTGGCCTGGTCCGCGAGCAGCAGCCGGTCACGGTGCATGGCGGCCGCGGCCCGCTCCCCCAGCACCTCGGCGACGTGGTCGACCGTGTAGCCGGCGTCGAGGAGGTCGGAACGCAGGTCGTCCGCGGCTGCGGGGTCGAGGACGGGGACTGGAGTGGTGGCGGAGCTGGGCACGAGGGTCACTGTGGCACGAGGAGATGGGAGAACCTCGGACCAGCCGACCCGCCCGTGACGCACGCCGCGTGAGCATGGCTGATCGCCCGGCCGGTCGGGGCCGGGCTCGGGGCGGGGTCATCTCAGATGCCACCGGACCCCGAGCTCCGTCACGGTGGCGGTGAGGTTGCGGTCGTGCACGAACGTGTGGTGCCTCGGACACAACAACGCGTAGTTCGACAGGTCTGACCGTCCACCCATCGCCCACGGGACCACGTGGTGGGCGTCGCACCAGGTCGCGGGCACGGTGCACCCCGGGATCGTGCAGCCCCGGTCACGCGCGGCCAACCTGACCCGCTGTCCTGGGGTGACGAGGCGCTTGCGGCGGCCCTGGTCGAGGATCTCCGACGGTCCACCGAGGACGACGGGGATGATGTCGGCCTCGCACGCGAGTCTGCGGATCGCCTCCGCCCGCAGCGGGGTGCCCTGGAGGGTGGCGCCGACCCCGGGCAGGTGGCCACCGGTCTCGGACAGCTGCCGCTTGAGCGTCTCGAAGTCCAACGTCACCATCAGCATCGCCTTCGGTGTCGTCGGCTGCCCCTCGGTCCCGGCGACACCACGGCGGAGCACGGTCAGGAACGCGTCGTACCTGCGCTGGGTTGCCGTCCGCAGGTCCAGCTCACCGGTGGCGTCCTGCTCCTCCTGCGACGCCGGCGCCGCCAGCGGGGAGTCGATGATGGCCTTCGCGGCCTCGTAGTCGGCGTCGTCGCCAAAGGTGATGACCCACCGCTTCACCGACCCGTCCGCCAGGCTCGACTCGTGGATCCCACGCATCGCGTGCTTCTTGCGGGCCTTCGCCTCGTGGTCCCGCTCGTCCACGCAGGAGGCGACCAACCGGTCCACGATCCGGGAGATGTCCTTCTCGTCGAACACCGGGTCGGACCCGGCCTTGGCCAACAGCTCCACGGCGGCGGCGTACTCCTCCGGCGGCAGGCCCGGCCGCACCCGCTGCAGGGCCCGGTGCAGCCTCGCCGCCCGCGCCAGGCTCATCTGCCCGTTCTTGACGCGTTCGATCAGCGGGGTGTGCACCGGCTCGCGGCCGGCCTGCGCCAACCTGGCCAGGTCCATCAACGCCCGCCGCTCCAGGTCCGGGCACTTCAGCGCGAGCCAGTCCACCACCGAGAACCCCTCGGCCAGGTGCAACCCCCGGTCCACCGCTTCCGTGGCCATCACCAGCCGGGAGCGTTCCAGGTCGGACACCGCGCGGGAGATCCACCCCAACGACTCGACCACCAGGTCGTCCTGCACCAGCTCCGGCCGGCTTACGTCAACCGGGAGGTCTCTGGGCAGCCACGCCCGATCGGCCCGCAGCCAGGAGTCACCGGCCGCCGACTCCGTCCCCCTCGGCGGCCGCACCGTCCCCAACGGCTGCTGCATACCTCGATCATATGTTCGAACACCGACAGACCCCTCCAAGACGCGCCGGAGGGGCGGCACACCGTCGGTGCACCGCCCCTCCTCGAGCCGTCCGCTCCTCAGCCGGAGATGACCCCGGAGCGCTCCTGGACCTCGCCGATGGCGATGTCGCGGCGCTTGGAAACGACGACCGCGGCGACGATGACCGCGACCGCGACGAGCGCGATGGCCCACCGGATCATGTCGTTGGCGCTGTCGCCGTAGGTCAGGCCGACGATGGCCGGGGCGATGAGCAGCGCGACGAGGTTCATCACCTTGATCAGCGGGTTGATGGCCGGGCCCGCGGTGTCCTTGAACGGGTCGCCGATGGTGTCGCCGATGACGGTCGCGGCGTGGGCGTCGGAGCCCTTGCCGCCGTGGGCGCCGTCCTCGACGATCTTCTTGGCGTTGTCCCAGGCGCCGCCGGAGTTGGCCAGGAAGACGGCCATGAGCACGCCGGTGCCGATCGCGCCGGCGAGGTAGCCCGCCAGGGCACCGACGCCGAGGCCGAAGCCGACGGCGATCGGGGCGAAGACCGCGAGCAGACCGGGGGTGGCCAGCTCGCGGAGCGAGTCGCGGGTGCAGATGTCGACGACGCGGGCGTACTCCGGCTTCTCGGAGTAGTCCATGATCCCGGGCTTCTCGCGGAACTGGCGGCGCACCTCGAAGACGATCGCGCCGGCGGCGCGGGTCACGGCGTTGATGGCCAGGCCGGAGAAGAGGAAGACCACCGCGCCGCCGATGAGCACGCCGACGAGGGCGCGCGGGTCGAAGACGAGGAAGGACTGCAGCAGGTCGTCGTTCTCGCCCAGGGCGGTGCCGATCGTCTGCTGGATCGCGTCGAAGTAGGAGCCGAACAGCGCGGTCGCCGCCAGCACGGCCGTGGCGATCGCGATGCCCTTGGTGATCGCCTTGGTGGTGTTGCCCACCGCGTCGAGCTCGGTGAGGATCTGCGCGGCCTCGCCGTCGACGTCGCCGGACATCTCGGCGATGCCCTGGGCGTTGTCGGAGACGGGACCGAAGGTGTCCATGGCGACGATGACGCCGACCGTCGTGAGCAGGCCGCAGCCGGCGAGCGCCACGAAGAAGAGCGACAGGATCAGCGAGCCGCCACCGAGGGTGAACAGGATGTAGACCGCGGCGGCGATCGTCACGGCGGTGTAGACGGCCGACTCGAGGCCGACGCCGATGCCGGAGAGGACCACCGTGGCCGGGCCGGTCAGCGAGGTCTTGGCGACGTCGTTGGTCGGCTTGGTCTCGGTGCCGGTGAAGTAGCCGGTCAGCCACAGGATGAAGGCCGCCAGCACGATGCCGACGACGACGGCGCCCGCGGCACGGACGGCCGGGTTGAGGTCGACGGTCACCTCGCCGCCGAAGACGGACGTCAGGCCGGGCAGGTCTGCGGCGGTGCTCGGCAGGAAGACCAGGGCGGCGGCGACGGACGCCACGGCGGCGACACCTGCGGAGATGTAGAAGCCGCGGTTGATGGCACGCAGGCCGTTCTCGCCCGCGCGGGCCTTGGTGATGTAGACACCGAGGATCGCGGTGAGGGCGCCGATCGCCGGGATGATGAGCGGGAAGGTCAGGCCGCCGTGGACCCCCAGGGCGGCGGTGCCCAGGATCAGGGCCGCGACCAGGGTGACGGCGTAGGACTCGAAGAGGTCCGCAGCCATGCCGGCGCAGTCACCGACGTTGTCGCCGACGTTGTCGGCGATGGTCGCCGCGTTGCGCGGGTCGTCCTCGGGGATGCCGGCCTCGACCTTGCCGACCAGGTCGGCGCCCACGTCGGCCGCCTTGGTGAAGATGCCGCCGCCGACACGCATGAACATCGCGAGCAGCGCGGCACCGAAGCCGAAGCCCTCGAGCACCTTGGGCGCGCCGCCCTCGTAGACGAGGACGACCAGGGCGGCCCCGAAGAGACCGAGGCCGACCGTCGCCATGCCGACGGTGCCCCCGGTGCGGAACGCGATCCGCATACCGGTGTCGCGGCCGGTGGTGCGGGCGGCCTCGGCGACGCGCATGTTGGCCGCCGTCGCGAGGTTCATGCCCAGGTAGCCGATGGCCGCCGAGAAGGCCGCGCCGAAGAGGAAGGCGATCGAGCGCCCGATCCTCATGAACATGTCGTCGGCGGGCAGCACCATGAGGAGGAAGAAGGCGACCACGGCGAAGATCGCCAGGGTGCGGAACTGCCGTCCGAGGTAGGCGGACGCGCCCTCCTGCACGGCTCCGCCGATCTCCTGCATGCTCTCCGTGCCCGGGGAGTGCCCGAGCACCTCGCGCCGGAACAGGAATCCCATCACCAGGGCGACGACGGAGATGACGAGCACCACGATGACGATCGAGCGATCGGTCCCCGACAGGGCGACCTCGCTCGCGGCAAGGACTGGTGTCATGAACAGCCTCCTCAGCTGGCCCGCGACGCTGCGGGCGACGGCGCGGGCATCGGCGCCCGCAGGTTGGTGGCCACACTGTAGTGACCCAGGTCAAGGGGTCGGCCGCCGTCATGGTATGCCGTGCCCCGGCCGGTGCGTGGGGACGCCGGGCCGGGTGTGTCGGCACCGGCCACGGCATCGGCGCACGGGCAGGGGCCTGTCAGGAGCCCGGCGTAGCGTGGTCGCGACATGCCCGAGGACCACACCGAGGCCCAGCAGGCCCAGCCGTTCGAGCCCCGCACCGCGCTCGCGCACCTGACGCGCGGGTCCCGCGGCGAGCGGTTGCGCCACCTGCGCACCGTGCCCGCCCGCGAGGGGCGGACGGTGCCGTGGCCCGACTGGGTGGCACCGGAGGTGACCGCCGCGCTGCACGGCGAGGGCATCTCGACGCTGTGGGAGCACCAGTCGCGCGTCGCCGAGCTGGCCCGGGAGGGGCGGCACGTCGTCGTGGCAACCGGCACAGCCTCGGGCAAGTCGCTGGGCTTCCTGCTGCCCGTGCTCACCGCCCTGTGCGAGGGCACCTCCGCGGCGAGCGGGCGTGGTGCGACGGCGCTCTACCTGGCCCCCACCAAGGCGCTGGGCGCCGATCAGGCCGCGCGACTGCACACCCTCGCGGTGCCCGGCGTCCGGGTGGCCACCCTCGACGGCGACACCCCGTCCGAGGAGCGGCGCTGGATCCGGGACCACGCGCACTACGTGCTGACCAATCCCGACCTGCTGCACCACACCCTGCTGCCGGGACACGAGCGCTGGCGGGGCTTCCTGCGGTCGCTGCGCTACGTCGTCGTCGACGAGTGCCACGTCTACCGCGGGGTCTTCGGGGCGCACGTCTCCGCCGTGCTGCGCCGCCTGCTGCGGATCGCGGCCCGCTACGGCGCCGAGCCGACGGTCGTCCTGGCCTCGGCGACGGTCGCCGAGCCGGAGGTGCTCGCCAGCACCCTGGTCGGCCAGGACGTCGTGGCCGTCACGCAGGACGCCTCGCCCCGGCGCGAGACCGTCGTCGCGCTCTGGCAGCCCCCGGAGCTGGAGGACGGGTCGCGTCGTAGCACGCTGGCGGAGACGTCCTCGTTGCTCGCGGACCTGGTCGAGACCGGGGTGCAGACGGTCGCCTTCGCCCGCTCCCGGCAGGGGGTCGAGGTCGTCGCCTCGCGCACCAGGGAGGAGCTGGACGATCGGGGCGCCGGGGTGCCGGGGCAGGTCGCGGCCTACCGTGGTGGCTACCTGCCCGAGGAGCGCCGTGCTCTCGAGGAGGCTCTCCGCCGACGCGACCTGCTCGGACTGGCCGCGACGAGCGCGCTGGAGCTGGGCATCGACATCGCGGGCCTCGACGCCGTCGTGATGGCCGGCTGGCCGGGCACGCGGGCGTCCTTCTGGCAGCAGGCGGGCCGGGCAGGGCGCCGCGGCTCCCCCTCGCTGGCGGTCCTCGTCGCGGCCGACGACCCGCTCGACAGCTATCTGCTGGCCCACCCGGAGCTGATCTTCGACGCCCCCGTCGAGTCCTGCGTGCTCGACCCCGAGAACCCCTACGTCCTCGCCCCGCACCTCGCCGCGGCCGCCGCCGAGCTGCCGCTGACGCGTGAGGACGAGCGCTGGTTCGGGCCCGGGGTCGCCGGGCTGGCCGAGCAGCTCGTGGCCGGCGGGGTCCTCCGCCGGCGCCCGACGGGCTGGTACTGGGCACGCCCCGACCGCCCCTCCGACCACGTGCAGCTGCGCGACGCCGGGCAGCCGGTCCAGATCGTCGACTCGCGCAGCGGCCGCGTGCTCGGCACGGTCGACGAGGACCGCGCGCTCACGACCGTCCACGCCGGGGCGGTGTACCTCCACCAGGGACAGCCCCACGTCGTGACCGACCTCGACCTGGGGGCGTCCGTCGCGCTCGTCGTCGCGGGCGACCCGGGCTGGACGACCCGGGCCCGCAGCGAGAGCACCTTCGCGATCCGCGCGGTCGACGAGGAACAGGCATGGGGTGCCGCGCGCCTGTGCACCGGGCGCGTCGAGGTCACCACCACCGTGCCGTCCTTCCAGCGGCTGCTCCCCGACGGCACCGTCCTGGGCACGCACCCGCTCGACCTGCCCGAGCGCAGCCTCGTGACCCAGGCCGTCTGGTGGACCCTGCCGTCCGAGGAGCTGGCGCTGGCCGGGCTCGCCGAGGACGACGTGCCCGGCGCCCTGCACGCGGCCGAGCACGCCTCGATCGGGATGCTCCCGCTGCTCGCCACCTGCGACCGGTGGGACATCGGCGGGGTCTCGACCGCCCTGCACCCGGACACCGGCCTGCCGACGGTGATGGTCTTCGACGGACATCCCGGTGGCGCCGGGTTCGCCCGGCGGGCGTTCCGCGAGGCGGCCACCTGGCTGGCGGCGACCCGGGACCTCGTCGAGGCCTGCGCCTGCGAGGCCGGGTGCCCGAGCTGCGTCCAGTCGCCGAAGTGCGGCAGCGGCAACGACCCGCTGCACCGGTCCGGGGCCGTCGCGACACTCTCGCACCTGCTCTCCGAACGGTCGGTCTCGGTCCCCACCTCCTGACGGACGACGCAGAAGGCGCAGGTCGGCTAGCCTCGTCGAGCACCGGTGCACCCGCGGCCCATCGTTCGAACGGGCCGGACGCGAAAGGCCTGACATGCTGATCCTCGGCTTCCTGCTCGTCCTCCTGGCCACTGCCGTCATCACCTACGTCCTCCTCGCCACCGCCGGCATGCCGCCGGTCGAGGTGAGCTATGGCCCTCTCAACGTCGAGGTCGCCCCGCTGTGGCTCTTCCTGTCCGGCGTCATCACGCTGGCCGTGGGCGCCCTGGGCCTGTGGCTCATCGGCGTCGGAGCGCGCAGCAAGGCGCGCAAGGCACGTGAGGTCCGCGAGCTGCGCAAGCAGGCGAAGGAGAGCGACCGCCGCGCGGTGCGCAGCACCGACGTCGACCGGGGTGCCGACCGCGGCACGGTCTCCACCCGCCCGCCGGGGAGCAGCACGGCTCCGCCCACCGGCCAGGGGCTGCCCCGGACCGGCACGAACCCGTCGCCGGCGACGGAGCGCAACCGCCTCGAGCCAGACCGCTGAGGCACGGACCGTCACAGGGCAGCCGGAGCGGCTGGTCCACGGTCCGAGATCGTCCGCCCTCGCCCCCTCCCGTGCGGGTCAACCCCACCACCCCTCCTCGGCAGGCACCGCCCCGGCGGCTGCGCGCGCCCGGACCGTCCACGGCGTGCCGTCCACCGGGCGGCCCACCTCGAGCTCGACCCGCGGGATGCCCGTCTCGGTGGGCGACACGGTGCAGCTGAGCAGCGAGGCGCCGTTCTGCACCGCGACCCGCCCGCCGGCCGCGCAGGCGCCGCTCCGGTCCGCACCCTCCAACGCCCGGCCTGCCGCGGCGAGCGCGGCCAGGTCGGCGGCCGTCCGGACACGCTGACCGGTCGTCGCGACGGCGGCGACGAGCAGTCCGGCCACGAGCAGGACCGCCAGGACCCCGACGAGCCCGACCGCCAGCACGGTGCCCGACCCTCGCTCGTTCCTCCCGGGACGCGTTCGCACCGTCGACCTCACGGTCGCGCCCCGGGCTCCCAGTCCGCGCTCGCCGACGCCCGGGCGCCGGGCAGATCCGGCAGGAGCCGGACACGCGCGGGTGCGCTGATGATGACCTCGACGCACGCCGCCCCACGGTCGACGACGACCTCGGCGCCCTTCGGAGCCCGGGACAGCGCGACCTGCTGGACCACGGAGGTCGGTTCGCCGCGGGACGCGGCGCGCACGGCAGCGCGCGCCGCGTCCTGGGCACGGACGTGGTCGACGCCCAGTGCCATGGCGGTCAGGCACAGCGCGAGCACCAGGACGACGGCGGGCAGCGCCACGGCCAGCTCTGCCGTGGCCATCCCTCGCTCGCCAGGGCGCCCGCGCCCGGTCACAGCGACACCGACAGCGCGGTGGTGATGACCGTCGTGACGAGGCCCTCCACGGCCCCCGACCTGATGACCATCAGCAGCAGCGCGGCGAAGGCGCAGGCCGCGATGGTGCCATGCCAACTGCATGCTGCGCGCAGGCAACGACATATCTGCAGGTCAGCGACCTGAGACCTGAAGAGGCCACCTGGCGTAGAACCACGTGGCACAGGGACGGCATGACCAAGAAGCGAGCAGCCCGCCCCTACCCCCGCGTGACGGTGACGTTCCGCCCCGCGCCCGACCACGGCCAGCTCCAGAAGGTGGCAGAGGTAGTCCTGGCCGCGGTCGCCAAGAGTGCCCCCACCGCTGTTCGGAGGGCCTCATGAGAATCGTCACGTACGGGCGGGTCTCCGGTCGTGAGCAGGCCGAGTCGGGCACGTCTCTGCCCGAGCAGGAGCGTCGGCTGCGGGAATGGGCCAGTCGTGACGGTCACACTCACGTTGAGCACTTCTCGGACCCGGGATTTAGCGGCGGGTCACTGAGCCGGCCGGGCCTGACCGCGCTGCGCCAGCGGGTGGCCATGGGTGATGTCACCATGGTGGCCGTCACGAAGGCGGACCGGTTGGCTCGAGACCAACTGGGGCAGCTCACACTCGTCTACGAGTTCAGCCAACAAGGCGCTGCTGTCACGGCCATCGATGAGGGGACGAGCTCGGCCACCGCGGAGGGGCAACTCACCGCGAACCTACTCGGTGGCGTGGCACAGTTCGAGCGGCAGCGCATCGGTATACGCACCAAGGAAGGACGGCGGGCGGCGGCCAAGCAGGGCCGTTTCGTCGGGTCCACCCCGCCATTCGGTTACCGGGTGGCCGGTGAGCCCCGCGCCAGACTGCTGGTCATCGACAACAAGCAGGCGCAGGCGGTGCGGTACATCTACGAGCAGTTGGTCGTCGGCCGAGCCCGTGCCAAGGACGTTGCCGACGACCTGAACCGGCGCGGGTTGACCCCGGCCAAGAAAGCCACCTGGGATGCAGCCACCCTGCGTCGGTGGGCGAAGGACAGCGGGCACATCGAGGCAGCCGCTGGCATCTGGCGCTTCGATGACATCGAGGTGCCCATCCCGGCCATCATCACCGAAGCCGAAGCCGCCTTCTGGCGGACTTGGCTGCGCGAAGCCCGCACCGTCTACCCGCAACGGGCCCCGCAGTCTTACCTCCTGACCGGGCTGCTCATCATGCCGTGCGGACGCCGCGGCCTGGGACGTACCGCCGGAAGGCAAAGGCCCACCTACTCCTGTCGTGCCCGGTTGGCCGCCGCCAGGGGTCACGACAACTGCCACAACGTCGAGGTAGCTCACCTTGACGTCACCGTGGTCGAGCACGTCCGGCAGGCGCTGCTCCAGCCGGCGGTGCTGAGGGCCGGGGTCATGGGACGAGGGGCGGTCATCTCGCCTGCTGTCGAGCTCACGCGGGTTCAGGCCGAGCTAGCCGCCCTGGACACTCAGATTGCCGAAGAGGTTGCTCTGCTGCGTGAGCACGGCCTCCGACGTGACGCCCTCGAAGCGAGCGTTCGCCCCCTCCAGACCCAGCAGGAAGTACTCACCGCCCGGGCGCGAGGGTTGCGTCGGAAGGTGGCCGAAGAAGCCGCAGGGGTCGACAACGCCCAGGTGCGGCGGGCGGTGACCGCACTCGAGGGTGGGTTCGACACCATCAAGCCCGAAACCTGGCGCGTTGTCCTCGATGCGCTCCACGTCGTAGTCCGCATCGTCGACCACTACGAATGCGAGGCATGCGGCGGGTCTGGCTACACCGGGACGCACCCAGTCACACATCACCCGCTGCGGTGTGACGCATGCCTGGCCGGGTCGCAGCCAGTCGTCGAGGTCGAGATGGACGACGTCGCCGCTCTCGCTGTTGCGGACGGCCTGAGGGCAAGCAGCTGACAATCCCGCTGAAGATACTTGTCCGCGCGTTCGAGGAGGCCGTGGGCGGAGGCCAAGCCGGGCAGCATGAGCTCACCGAACGCGCCACCGCCCGCGGCGACCACACCGAGCCCGCCGGCACCCAGTGCGGCCCGGGCGTCGGAGGGGGCGTCCATGCCGGGCAGGGCGGAGACCACCTGGCCGAGCAGGAACGTGGCGGCCGACTCCGAGGATGCACCGGCGAGGAAGGAGGCGACGAGCACCTCGGAGTCCAGGGAGTGGTGGGTGTAGGAGGCGTTGCGCCGGTGGTTCCACGAGCGGGTCCGGTCGACCTCCCGCTTGCCCGGGCGGCGCAGGGTGACGGCCAGCCACGACCCCGGCTCGGCGGTGCGCGCGATCGTCTGAGCGACCTCGGAGGGGTCGGCGCCGGCCTGGGTGTCACGGGAGGCGGACTGGGAGGGGCGGGCGACCAGGCGGGCGATGACGGGACCGCCGGAGGTGTCGGGCAGCTCGTCGGCCTGGACGGCCTTCGCACCGACGGCGTGGGCGAGCACCTCAGCGGCCTTGGCGGACAGGTCGGGCCGCTTGCCGGGTGTGAGCATGTAGCACTCGACGCCGACCTCGGAGCGGACCGTGAGCAGCGTCACCTCGCGCAGGTCGCGCACCGCCGAGCCGAACGGCTTGGTGCGGTTGGCGTAGGTCGCGGGGTCCATCTGCCCGCTGCGGGCGCGCTGCATACGCCAGACGATCTGCTTGGCAGCCATGCCGAAGAACATGCCGCGACAGCACTTATCGCACCCGGGCAAATGTCCATAATCTGTCCACGGGTGCGAGGGCGGCTGAGTTCAAGGTTGTTGACGCTGTTTGGGGGCTGCCGCAGGCTCGATGTGGGGGTTGTGCTGGCGAGCCGGAGGTGGCGTTGACCTCAACCTGCCGAAGGCGTGGTCGAGCAGGCTCTGTCGAGGATCCGGCTGGGCCGGGAGCAGGGAATGCAACGCAGGCTGTGACGAGTGTGACACCCGTGATGAGAGGTGCGCGTGCCGCCGTCCAAGTAGGTAACAGTGCCGGGACCGTGACGGTGGTGTCGGAGGCGGTGGCGCAGTGTGTCGTGCTCCTCGTCACTGTGCTGGGCGGGCGGAGCGGGGACCAGCCCGGGTGTCCGGCTCGCTCCCCGGATGAACGTGCCCGGCTGGAGTGAACACAGACCGACCCCAGGAGCGACGCATCGTCAACGACGTGTGTGAACGGATCGGCGATCTGCCAGAGTGACCGGGCTCGCAGGGCCAGCGGCCCTCAGGGGGTGTCAGTGATCTCGCGTCGCGGCCGCTCGAACTCGACGGCGAGGTCGAGGCCCAACGCTGAGGAGATGTCGACCACCTCGGTGAACCTGGCCGCTTCTGACCGTTGAGGATCCGGTTGAGGTATGACCCGTGATAGACCAAGACTGTCTTGGCGAGGTCGACCCGGGAGACACGGGCTCCGGCCAGGGTCTCTCGGAAGCGGCGGACGACGACAGTCTCGACATCACTCTGGGGAGGCTTTGCTGACGGCGGCACTTGCCCGAGTAGACCATGTGGCCAAGCACGTCTGAGAGGGACCGACGGACCGGGCTGGTGTAGAACGAGCCGACCACAGAGGCAGACGAGGAGCAGGCACCACGGCAACGACACGGATACCGAGACGGACAAGGCGAAGATCACCAGCCGCGGGACCGGGGTGGTGAAGACCCCGGCAGACACAGACCAAGAGCAGAGCGGACTACCAGGGACCCGGGGGAGACCAGCACGACAAGGAGCAAGACCCGACGGGCCAAAGGCTGGGACGACAACGAGCAGACAAAGAGCAGGGACAGGGGGCGTCGAGACGACGAAGTCGGACCGGAGACCAGCACGCAGAGCAGAGAAGCAGAAGCCCGAGTCAGTACCTGTTGGCCAGTTCGTCCCAGCCCTTGGCTGCCCGCAGTTGGCTGTCCGTTCCCTGACCGCCACCCTCCTCGGCTGAATGCCCGGGCCTAGCGGCCGGCCCCGCGTGCCGGGAGCATCCGGGGGTGGTGGCCTGACCGAGGCGCTCGGCGGCGCCCAGTGCGTCGGCGAGGGTGTCGGGGCGCCACCACGGCATGGCCAGCACGGCGGGGTGGCACATGCGAAGCAGCTGCTTGCGCGCGGAGGAGATGGGGAGCCGCCGATCTTGTCCTCGCCGAAGGTGCGGGACTGCTCACGGGTCAGGGTGCGCAGGCCGGCGGCGGCGGCGACCAGCGGAGCCACCGCGGAGAGCACGAGCTTCTCGGCCTGCACCGCGCTGGTGATGGCGGGGCGGTAGTCCTCGATGGACCAGCGCACGGTCGACTCGACGACCCGGGTCATCTTCTCCACGACCGCCGCCAGGTCGGCCTCGTCCAGCTCGGCCATCTCCACGGGCGGCTCGGGTATCTGCGCCCAGTCGGGCACGGCCGTCTGGTCGGGGGCAGGGGGAGCCTGCGGTGCCTGGTCGGCCGGGTCGGACCCGGGGGCCCTGGTGCGTTGTCGTGATCGTGCTGTCCGCGCATACCCTCCCTGTGCCAGCGGCCGGTCGGTCAGGTGGCCGGTGGCGTCAGGGGCGGGTCAGAACGGCTCGTCGGAGATGGGTTCGAGACGCTCGGCCGCGATGAGCGAGTCAACCATGTGCTCGTCCCAGGACATGCCGCCCAGGATGCGCCCCGCGCGCCAGGACCAGCGGTACAGCGACTCGGACACCCACGCGTCGTCGGCGCTGGTGCCGTAGGAGCGTCGGCGGTAGGTGGCCCACCGCAGCGCCGGGACGGTGTAGGTGTAGATCGGGGAGGGGTGCAGGGTCTGGATGCCCGGCAGGTCGGCCAGGTCGTCGACGGCACTGGTGGAGGAGCCGCGGGGGACAGCGGCGGACACCCCGGCGGCTCCCGACTCCCACCCGCCGGCGGCGAACCCGATGATCGCCTCGGAAACGGGGGCGAGCTCTGCGGCGATCGGCGCGTAGGACGGGTCGAGGGTCAGGTCTTCCTCGGCGGGCGCCCCGAGGGTGTCGACGAAGGAGCGCCAGGTGCCCAGCCGGGCGCCGTCAGGCAGGCGGGCGCCGTCGCGCGCGGGTGGGGTGTCACCGTGCGTGGTGCGACCCAGTCGTGACGAGGCCGTGCGCCAGGGGTCGTTGTCGGGCAGGGAGAGCACGATGTCAGCCAGGGTGCCGCCGAGGACGAGGGAGGCCCAGGTGGGGTGGTCGGCGCAGACCTGACGCATCCGTCGCTCGCGGGCGCTGCGGATCTCCAGGGGAAGCAGCGGCTCCACCAGGGTCTGGGTCCATCGCACCACCGTGTCGCGGGGCGTGGCGGGTGTGTCTGTCACGACGTTCCTTCCGGGTTGGGCTGCGCGGAGCCGTCGAAGCAAGAGGGCATGGCACCGTCTGGGCGGTGGGGGTGTGGCGGCGGACACTGTGCAGCAACATGGCCGCGCCAGGCGGAAACCGGTCACCCCTCCCAGACGCGGGCCCCGTTCTCCAGGGGGGTCCTGGGGGGGTCTTGGGGGGTCTTGGGGGGTCTGTTTCCACTCAGAAAGTTGCTGCCGCCAAGGACATCGGTCGCCTCCTGCCAGTCACAGGTAGGAAAAGGTCCCCCCAGGACCCTCAAGACCCCACCCGCTGATGACGTCGAAAGGCCCCGCCCGGCGGGTGAGGTCCACGAGCGGGGCCTTCGGGCGCTCTCGGGTGGGTTAAGCCCGGTCCTGGCGCTACCCGATCACTGTGCGGGATCAGCACCAACGCCACGGCAACCATGTGATGAGCGTCACATCACAATCCTGGGTACTCTGGTTACCGGTGCATGACGAGCTGGTCGTGCAGGTGGTCGCGGAAAAGGCGGAGCAGGCTGCCCTGGTGTTGACTGCGGCGATGACGACGGAAGTCAACAGTGTCCCCGTGACGGGTACCGCGAGGGTCCTCGGCCCAGTTTGGGGGAAGGCATGACCACGGCACATTCGCTGTGTACGACCTGCGAACGCCCGACGCCCCTGTTCGAGCCGTGGTGCCCAGTGCACGACCCCAGCGGGCGGTTCGGCGGCTATTTTTACGAGGATCCGCCGGAGGCGGAGTCGTCGCCAGAGCCGGTCATGATTGTCGATACTCCCCGAGCCCACGAGGAGCCCCAGGGCCTGGAGCAGCCGCCGGTGGCAGTCCCCAATACGCAAACCCCCTGGCCTCTTCCAACCGACACGTGTGGGTGGTGCGGGACCGAGACGCCGTGGAACTACGAGCACCGGTGCAGGGTTGTGGGTATGTACATCTGAGCCCCCGCGCAGTACTACTGGGGAGCGTGGAACAGGCACGGGAATCACAGACAAAGCCGCGTCGTCTCGGAGGCCGTTAGGCCGGCCGTCTAGGGCATCTGGCCAGGTTCGTCGATGAAGAGGACGTCACAGTGCTCTGGGTCACCGGGATGCTGGAATGCTGTCCAGCCCAAACCGGTCCAGAACGGCTCGGCGCCATCCTTGGCCAAGGCTGCGTAAGGCCCGGGGAGCTGCTCCTGCAACTTCTCAATGGCTGTGCGGCCCCAGCCTTGCCGGCGGTGCTCTCCGTGCACCTCGATCAATTCGATCTCGGTGTAGCCGTTGGCTGGCACGGTTCGGTACAGCGCGCCTACCTCAGATGTGGGTACGACCTCTACGCGGACCAGCTCGTCGCCCGTGGTGTCGTCGATGAGGCTGAACCAGCGCACTGAGGTATCCCAGTTGAAGTCCACCCACCAGTCGTCGGTGAAGCCGGTCGCAGATGTGAACGGCTTGACTACGGGATCCCTCTCATCGGTGTGCTCGGGACAACGTTCCACCAACCGGGTGCTGCTGCCGCAAGTCCCCGCAGCCCTGTTTGGCCCGGCGATCATCAGTAGTGCTCCGCAATGTACTCGTAAGCCCGCTCGAACAACCCGGGCGTCTTGTGCAGCTGGTGCTTCCGAAGGACGCTACGGACGTGTCGGCGTACGAGCTGATCGCCCTGCTGGGTCGCCTCCCAGCCGTCGTAGCGGACCTCCCGGACAATGCTGTCAATGTCATCGACGACACGCTCGACCAGGACCGGCGAGTCCTTCGGCGCGAATTCGCGAAAGATCTGGGTGAGCGCGCCAAGGCGCGGGTCGGGCAGCAGGTCAAGGGTGCCCTGGTCGTCCGCCTTCTCCGCGGCGGTGAGGTCCTTGGCGAGCTGGAACGCCTCCCGAAGCCACTCGATGGACTGCTCTGCCGCAGCCAGGGTGCGTTGGCGCAGGCGGTCCAGACGCTCGGCCAAGGACTTGAACACCGGGTGTTCGCCCGAGGGGGCTGCCTGGCGCTTCTTCAGCCGTTCGGCGATGGAGTCGATGATGTCGTCGGCCGTCTTGCCCTCGATCTCCTTCGGGTCCTCGAGCAGCCCCTCGTCGATGAGGGTGCGGACGGTCTCGGCGTCGGCGACGACGACCTCGTCGGCCCGGGTGACGGTGATGTCGTCCATGTGCCGGTGGACCAGGTCGAGGGTCTTCGCCCCGAGCCGGTGCCACAGGTGGTCGGCCGGCCCGGGAGCCGGCTGCAGGGAGGCGTAGACCTGGGAGAGGAACCGGTAGGTCTTGCGGTGGGTGCGCAGGTCATCGTGGGGCCACAGCGCCTCCCAGATGCCCTCGAGCATCACGTAGTTCGCCGCGAACTTCTGCTCGTCCTCTGGCCGGGGCATCCTCGCCTGCGCGTCCATGAGCGTCTGCGGCCCCTGCTGGTCGACGTCGATGCCGGCGAACCGGAGCATCGTCGTCTCCAGCTGGGTCTCGAAGACCTCGATGAGTCCGTCGATCTCGATCTGCTGCTGCGCCTGCTCCGGGTTGGCCGGGGCCATCGCCTTCGCGAACCCGGCACCCAGGCCGACGTAGTCGACGATGATCCCGTACCGCTTGTCGGCGCCCGTCTCGGGGTTTCGCCAGGTCCGGTTGGCGCGGGTGATCGTCTGGAACAGCGTGTGGTCCTTCAGCGGCTTGTCCAGGTACAGCACGCCCTCGATGGGTGCGTTGAACCCGGTACCGAGCTTGGAGGTGCACACGAGGAACTTCAACGGGTCGCCGTAGGTCCGGAACCGCTTGAGCAGATCGGCCTCCTGCGCCTCGGTCAGGGCGTACTTCTGCCAGGCCGCGTCCTCGCCCTTGGCGGTGCCGACCGTCATCACCACGGCCACCTCGTCCCGCACCAGCGGCACCTCCAACTCCCCGGCCTCGGCCAGCGCCTTCTGGTACCGCTCCTCCAGGATCCGGTCGAGCTCCTCGGTGTACGCCACGCACGCGGCCCGGTCGACCACCACGATCTGGGCCTTCATCCCCAACGGGTCGACGGTGGAGTAGAAGTGGTCCACCAGGTCCTCGCACACGGCCCGGACCCGGTCGGGGTTGGCGAAGAACGTGGCGGCCCGGGACGCACGCCGGGCGAGCTCGTCCTGCTCGGCGTCGTCGAGGTTCTCGTCCTCGGCCAGCACCTTGAACGCCTCGTCCAGGCCTTCCTTGTCGAGGGTGAACTCGACCTTGCGCGGGGCCACGTGGATCGGCACGGTCATCCCGTCGCGGATCGACTCGTCGGTGCCGTAGGTGTGCAGTGCGCTGCCGGGGTCGGACTCGTCGCCGAAGGTGGCGAAGGTGTTGCGGTCCACGTCGGCGATGGGGGTGCCGGTGAACGCGAACAGGTTGGCGTTCGGCAGGGCTGCCCGCATCGTCTGACCCAGGTCGCCCTCCTGGGTGCGGTGCGCCTCGTCCACCAGCACCACGATGTTGGACCGCTCGTTCAGCACCGGGGCGTTCGCGAACTTGTGCACGGTGGTGAAGATCAGACCGCGCCGGTCCCCCTTCAGCAGCGCCTGCAGCGCGCCCGCGGTGGGCGGCACCTGCAGCCGCGGCATGGACGTGGTGCGGAACTGGTCCCACAGCTGCTGCACCAGCTGTACCCGGTCGGCGACCAGGACGATGGTGGGGTTGTTCAGGTCCGGGTCGCGCAGCAGCTTGCCGGCCGCGAACACCATCGCCAGGGTCTTGCCCGAGCCCTGCGTGTGGTAGATCAGGCCCTTGCGTCGCTCCGGGTCTTTCACGCGGTCCACGATCAGGTTGACCGCCTCGTACTGGGTGTACCTGGCCACCAGCTTGTTCAGCGACCCGGTTCCGTCGTCGGACTGCGGCGTCTCGAAGGCGGTGAAGTCGGAGAGGAAGTCCAGCACCGTCCGCGGGGTCAGCATCGAGGTCGCGGCCTCCAGTACGTCGGCCAGGCGCGGCTGGTCCTTCACCGCACCCCAGGTGTGCCAGTACTGGACCGGGGTGCGGACGCCGGCGTAGCGGAACTGCTTGCCCTCGGTGGCGAAGGTCAGCACGTTCGGCACGAAGAACGGCGCCCAGCCCTCCTGGTAGGTCTCGACCAGCTCGGTGGCGCCCTTGACCCAGGACACCTTCTGGTTCACCGGCGTCTTCAACTCACCCACCACCAGCGGGAAGCCGTTGACCCACAGCACCACGTCGAAGCGGGCGACATGGCCGGGCGTGCCGTACCGGACCTCCTCGGAGACCACGAAGACGTTGTTGGACAGGTCGTCGAAGTCGATCAGCCGCACCGGGACCGAGCCCTTGGTCCCGACGAACTCGTGCGTCACCTCCCCGCGCAGCCAGGCCGCGAAGTCCCGGTTGGTCTCCACCAGGCCAACGTCCTGCGCGGTCAGCGGCATCGTCCGCAGCTGCCGCAGCACCTCGTGCACCCGCTCCGGGTCCTCGGCGATCACCGGGTTGAGCCGGACCAGCGCGTCGACCACCTGGTCGATGACGAACGGGTCCTCGTCCGGCCGGCCCAGCTGATCCGCCGGCACGTGCACCCACCCCACCCCGGCCAGGGCAGCCACCAGCGGCGCTTGCACACTGACCAGTTCCCCCATCCCGCTCATGCAGCCGACTCCTCCATCAGCTCGTCGTAAGAATGCGGGATCTCGTGCTCACCCGACAGGAGGGCGGTCAGAAGGTTCAAGCGCAGGTCGCGGAGGGTCAGCACCGCGTTGCGAGCACCCTCGACCGCCGTCTCCGCCGCCGCCAGCTCGTTGGTCAGGAGATCCTGGTCCTCGATTGGGACAGCGACGACTCTCATCTTGGACGCGCCTCCCGATCCGATGTGCTTGATGTTCGTGCCGTTCGCCGCGTCCCGGAACGCCCCAGACTCGTAGGCCCACGAACACCACTGCGAGACGAACGCAGGAGTCGTGACACCGTCCACCGCGCGAAATCTCAGGAGGGTGTTTTGGAAGCAGACTGTGCCCTCCAACTCTCCGCTGAACCGGGAAGGGGCACCCACAGCATCAGCACTTGCGCTGCCCTCAGATACAAGAACGTCCCCGGGCCGCAGCGCGTACTTGGAACGCTGCTTCGCGTCGAACGCCATGGTCTTCACGTCATCGAGGAGAAGTCGGCCATGCGTCACGTTCGCCGATCGGAGGTAAGGCGTCTGGTCAGGACCTTTCGCACGGGCAGGAGACCGCTGCAGCCCAATGAGAATGTCGAACATCTCGGCTGCTGAGCGCGTCTCCCCTTGCGCGAAGACCATGTCCCGTCTCTTGGCGAGGGCTATGGACAGTCGTTGCCGCACTTTCTCAGCTGCCATGATGGTGTCATCCAGGGCACCCATCAGGTCCACGATGCGCCGCTGCTCGTTGACGGGAGGGAGCGGGATCTTGACGGGCGTGAGGCTCTTGCGAGTTATCTGCTTCTGGACTTGGCCACCGACCGCACCCTGCCCTACGAGGTCTGCGTGCTCAAGCGCGAGTGCCAGAAAACGCACCTCGAGGCCGGAAGTATCCGCAGGGCGAAGCGCCATGACGTTGTTACCGAACCAGGCTGGCTGGTCTACGAACCGCACAGTTCCCACCGTTCCGCGGCAACCTAAAGCCACGACCGGATCAGCGTAGGTGGACTCGTTCCACGAACCGACGATGCCAGTTGCGCCCAGGACTGGTATCGGCAGCTCACCGGGAGGTGCGTGCACAATCCTCGTCCCTTGCTGAATGAGGGTGACATCCCCCAGAGGTGCCTCGCGCCAACCCTCACGCACTGAAACCAGCCGCCTTCAGTTTCTCGTCCAGCACCCGCTCGGCGGCGCGCAGCTCGGCCCGGGCGTCGTGGTAGGCGGCCAGGGCAGCCTCCACGTCGACCTCGACCGCGGCTTCGGTGGTGATGTACCGCCCGATGTTGAGGTCGAAGTTGTTGCCGGCGATCTCCTCGAGGTCGACCAGGCGCAGGTGCAGGCCGTCCTCGCCGTCGATGTCCTCACCCTGGGCGTAGGCGGCGTGGACGGTCTCGATGTCGGCGTCGGACATCGTGTTCTGGTTCTTCCCCGGAGCGAAACGCGCCGAGGCGTCCACGAAGAGCACCTTGCCCTGCCGCTCGGCGGGCTTGGTCTTTCGGAAGATGAGCAGCGCCACCGGGATGGACGTGGAGTAGAACAGGTTGTTGGGCAGACCGATGACCGCCTCCAGCAGGTCCTTCTCGACCAGGCACTGCCGGATGTCGCCTTCCTTGCCGCCGCGGAAGAGCACGCCGTGGGGCATGACGACACCGACCCGGCCGGTGTCCTCGCGCATCACCGAGATCATGTGCTGGATCCAGGCGAAGTCGCCGTTCTTGGCCGGTGGCACACCGCAGAACGCGCGGCCGTAGGGGTCGTTGGACCACTGCGCCGCGCCCCAGTTCTGCAGGCTGAACGGCGGGTTGGCGATGACGACGTCGAACCGGTCGAGCTTGCCCTTGGTCACGAACTTCGGCTCGCGGAAGGTGTCACCGCGGCGGATCGTGAAGTCGCTCAGGCCGTGCAGGTAGAGGTTCATCTTGGCGATGGCGCTGGTGGTCAGGTTGATCTCCTGACCGTGCAGACGCAGCGTCCGCGGGTCGCCCCCGGCTTCCGACACCGCATTGATCGTCTCCACCAGCATCCCGCCGGAACCGCAGGCCGGGTCGACGATGTGGTCGCCGGGCTTCGGGTCAAGGATTTTGACGAGCAGGTGGACGACGTGGCGGGGGGTGAAGAACTCTCCGGCCTTCTTGCCTGAGGCCTCGGCGAACTCGCGCAGCAGGTACTCGTAGGCGGCGCCGAGCATGTCGCCCTTGACGTGGTTCGGGTCGAGCTTGACCTCGTGGAAGGTCTCGAGCAGAGCGACCAGGGCGGTCTCGGGCAGGCGTTGCTTGTTCGCCCAGTTCACGTCGCCGAAGACACCGACGAGGTCGGGGTTGGCCTGCTCGATCCGCTGCAGCGCGGTGTTGAGCGTCACGCCGACGTTGGTGACGGTCTGGTGCACGTCGGACCAGTGACACCCGTCCGGCACGACGAAGGGTTGGTAGTCAGCCTCGATCTCGTCGGTGAGCTCCTCGCCCCACTCCTCGAGAGCGGTGGCGTGCCAGTAGTCCCAGGTGTCGCTGATCCACTTGAAGAACATGACCGGGAAGACGTACGCCTTGAAGTCACCGGGGTCGACAGGGCCGCGCAGCGCGTTCGCCGCGGCCCACAAAGTGGACTCCAGCTGCCGCTGGGTCATGGTCTGCGAGTCGTTGTTGGTGAGGCTCAACCCCTACCTCCTGTGTCCTGCACTCCTGCCGATCCAGGCAACCTACATGTTGTGACACGTCTGCCCGTGCATCGCTCTTGTCACCGATCCAGATCGCTCACCCCGGTTCGAGTTACGACCGTCCGAACCCCGGGCTAAGCAGGCCGGATTGACCACAGTTGACCACACTTGACCACGGGGTGTGGTCAAGTGGTGCACCGAGCGTAGGTGCAATATCTAGTAGTAGTGAGTAGTAGAGATACCCATATTTAGTAGTAGTGGTAGTGGGTGCTGAAATTGACCACATTGACCACCGACGCGCCCTCCCCATATGACTGGAGAGAGTGCACCCCCCTCGAGCTCGTCGAAGTGTCTACTCTCTTCCCGAGAGGCCTACCCGTAGGCGTGGTCAATGTGGTCAAGTGGCCTGTTGCGAGCGAAACTGCAGGTCAGCGGCCACCTGAGACGTGACCACGAGCGCGTGCTCACGTGGTCAAGTGTGGTCAACTGCGGTCAATCGCCTGTGCCGGCCCCGTGTGCCGGCCATCTGGTCGTACGCCGCGGACCCACCTCGGGCATCAGCCGACGGCCGTGGCCTTGGGTGACTGGTCCGGGTGTGTGTCGAGCAAAGAGACAGGCTGGGCGCAGGTCGATTCGTCCCCGTCGCGGTTGCGAATTGGCCTGGACCGGGCCGGAGGCACGGCGACGCGGACCTCCAGGCGCCCCATGAGTCGCCTGCCCCATCACCAAACCGACGTATGGGCTGCAGCCCACTCGCCTGCAACCCCTGCGTCCTGGCGGACCGAAGGGCCCCTGGACGCCCGCCCCGGTCGTGCTCACGGTGACGAGTTCCACCGTTGAGAAAGGCCCGAACCGGTCTCTGACGAGCTACCGAGGACCTGGGGTGCAAGCACTTGGCACAGGGAGGGCATGACCAGAAGACGTGAACCCGCAGCCCTCATCAAGACCGAAACCATGGGACCACACACTCCGCGCCCCGGCGCAGTGACTTCTCCACAGCTCAGCGTGAACGAAGCGGCCATGGCGAAATCTGTGGACCAACTCACTCGCACCGTAGAAGCCCTGCGTTGGTCCATCGAGGACTACCGCCCCGCCATCACCTCCGCCGTGCAGGCCGAGAAGCTCGTGCTCTCCGCCGTCGCCCCGCTCGTCGCCGTCGCCGCCGGCCTGCGCACCCTCACCCGGGAGCAGTCGCGCGCCTTCGGCGAGGACAAGCTCGGCGGCTCCCCCAACTCCACCGCCCGCAAGCAGCTGCAGCGCATGTGCACCCCCGCCGG
This sequence comes from Ornithinimicrobium humiphilum, assembly GCF_006716885.1. Classification (NCBI taxonomy): domain Bacteria; kingdom Bacillati; phylum Actinomycetota; class Actinomycetes; order Micrococcales; family Ornithinimicrobiaceae; genus Ornithinimicrobium; species Ornithinimicrobium humiphilum. The sequence goes on along the minus strand of NZ_VFPU01000001.1, from coordinate 411,428 downwards.
GCTCGCCATGCCCTGGTGGCGTCCCGACACTCTCGCCGACGCCCTCACCGCCGCCGAGCGCCTCGGCCAGGCGTCCACGCCCCGGATGCCCCCGGCCTCCTCCTGGCAGGTCCGTCCCGACGAGCCGATGGCCGACGCCACCGGCAAGCCGCGCAAGTACGAGAACCTCACCGGCCAGGCCACCGTCATCGGCGTGCACCCCTCCACACCGCGCTCGTGGTTGGGTGCACGCCGAGTCCTCCTCACCGAGGGCCTCCTCAAGGGTGCCTCCGCCCTCACCGGGCTGCTGCTGGAGTCCGGCGTCGACGCCGACAAGCTGCGCCTGACCGACGCGGAGAAGGACATGGGCCCCGACGCCCTCGCCGACGCCGCCCGCAACCGGCTGCGCGACATCATGGCCGGCGTCCCCGAGCGCCACCGCGTCCTCGTCCTCGTCGTCGTTGGTGTCGGCAACTGGCACCACAACCCCGAGTGGAACGCCATCGACCTGCGCGGCGGAAAGGAGGTCATGGTCGCCTTCGACGGTGACGTCGAGACCAACCCGGCCGTCTACGCCCAGGCGCTCCAGCTGTTCCAGATGGTCGAGAACAAGGGTGGCGAGCCGTCCTGGCTGCGCATCCCCGACGACGGTGACGCCAAGCGCGGCATCGACGACTTCCTCGCCGTCGGCACCTTCGGCGAGCTGCTCGCCGGGCTCGAGCGCGAGCTGCCCGAGCCGCCGAAGGCCGAGACCGTCCTGCGCAACGGCGACACCCGCATGAACGAGGAGGAGCTGCGGTACGAGAAGTTCACGCAGGTCACCGACGAGTTCGGCGGCACGTCCTCGGCGTGGGTCCGCGTCAACGACATCATCGGCCGCGTCGCCGCCACCGTGCAGCGCCGCCCCGCCACCGAGGCCGAGCTGGAGACCGGACGCTTCGACGCCCGCGCCTCAGACGACGCCGAGGGCGACGTCAAGGTCGAGATTTCGCTCCGTGGCCCTGACGGGAACCGCGTCGACGCAACCGTTCACGGCCCTGCCCGCCTGCTGGCCGAGCCGCCGGACCGCTGGCACCTCACCGAGGGTGCCCGCGTGCCAGTGAGGGTCCTGGAGCAGGCCGACTGGCCGCCCAAGGACCCCGACTGGCTGGCGGGGGCGAAGCGCCACCGGGTCGAGGAGCGCAAGCGCAGCTTCGTCTGGCAGCAGATGGGCTGGGTCCCGACCGAGGCCGCCTCCCCCGTCTTCATCGCCGGCAACAGCGTCGTCGGGGCACGCGGCGACGCCGCCGCCCAGGCCGCCCCCGGCATCACCGACCGCGAGGTGCCCGCCGCCTCCCGCTTCGGCCTGCACCCGCTCGTGCTCGAGGACGGGCACATGGACAAGGCCGCCGTCGCCGACGCCGTCCGCACCGTGCTGTCCACCTACACCGCCGGCGCCTGGTCCTCCGACGGTGTCGCTGCCGTCGCCCTCGCCGCGGCGCTGCGCCCGACCGTGCCGGTGCTGCCGAACTCGGTCATCTTCTTCTCCGGCGCCCGACGCTCCGGCAAGGCCCTGCCGATGTCGACGGTCCTGCCGACCCCGGTCGGGAACGTCTGCCTGGGCGACCTGGCCGTCGGCGACATCGTCCTGGCCGGTGACGGCACCCCCACCCGGGTGCGGTCCATGTCGGAGGTGCACCGCGCCCCCTGCGTCCGGGTCCACCTCGCCGACGGCCGCGAGCTCGTCACCTCCACCAACCACCTGTGGCGGGCCCGCACCCGCGCCCAGGTCGAGGCGGGCCACGAGCCGATGTCGGAGCGGGTCCGCGCCGGCCTGGAGTCCGTCGGCTCCGGTTCCGCGGCGACCCTGGAGGCCCTCGCCGACGCCCTCGGCCTGCCCGAGCCGCTCCTGGAGGCGTGGGTGGTCTCCGCCGGCATCCCGTTCGAGGACCTGGCGTCCACCTACGGCCCGGTGCGCGTCTACCCCGTCGGTGAGGTGCTGGCGCTGGCCTCGGCGATGCGCGGCACCGACGACCCCGACCACCCGACCCCGTTCACCACCGTCACCGCCACCGCCCTGGCGGTCATGTGCACCACCGGCACGGTGCAGGTCGACGACGGCAACGGCGGCTGGGTCGACGTCGACCTGGTCACGGTCGCCGACACCGAGTGGGTGCGCTGCATCACCGTCGAGCACTGGACCGGCACCTTCCAGGCCGGTGACGCGGTGACGACGCACAACTCGTGGACCGCCAAGCAGGTCATGTCGTTCTGGCAGGAGAAGCCCGGTGCGTTCGACCGTGCCCTGCCCGGCACCGCCGCCGACACCGGCTACTACATGGAGAACGCCGTCGCGCACACCCCCATCTGGGTCGCCGACGACGTGGCCCCCACGGTGGACAAGCGCAAGGCCGAGATGACCGAGGCGAAAATCGGCGACATCATCCGGGCCGTCTTCAACCAGGCATCCAAGGGCCGTATGCACGCCTCAGGCTCGACCCGGGAGATGATGCGCCCGCGTGCCCTGTTCATGGTGACCGCGGAGAACCCTCAGGCCGCGGCCTCCGAGATGGACCGCGTGGTGCACGTGGTCACCGGGGAGAAGTTCTTCGGCGACGACGCCGCCAAGGACGCCTGCGACGAGCTGGCGCGAACGTCGCTGGTCGCCAACCACGTCACCGCCGCGTGCGTGCAGATGGTCGCCGCGTCCATCAACCGCTCCGGCTCCTGGGCCGACGTGGTGGCGCACTGGAAAGTGCTGCGCACCAACGCCATCGACTTCTCGCTGCGCAAGATGGGCGGCGGCGGCAAGGCGTCGCGTCACGCCGAGATGGCCGGCGACCTGCTGCTGGGGCTGGAGGTGCTGGACCGCCTCGTCGCCGAGGTCGGGCTGCGCGACGAGTTCGGCCCCACCGTGCACAAGCTGCGCCTGGCGCTCATCTCCTACGTGCGCATCAGCCTCAACGACGCCGACGCCACCAGCCCCGGCGTCTCCATCATCCGGGCGCTGCGTGCCGCGCTGGCGTCGGGGTCGATGCACCTGGCGACGTCCACCAGCGGTCAGCCGCCGTACCTGAACTCCGACGACCTCAACGAGCAGGTCCGCATCAACCAGATGCTCGGCTGGTCCTACCCGTCGGCCGAGGGCCAGGGCGAACGTCCCGGCGGCCGGCGCGTCGGTGAACTCGTTCAGTACGGGGGCGCCTGGTACGCCCTGTTCGACCCGTCGGTAGCGTTCAACGAGGCCCAGCGGGCCCACCCCGAGCTCATCCTGCACGGCTCGAAGGCGGAGCCGACATGGGCCTCGGCGTGGTCGGAAGGCCTGTGCGGCGGGCCGTGGGCGCGCAAGAAGACCCGCGGCGGCCGGCTACGCTCAACGGCGCGGGTCCAGGGCCGCGACGTTGTCCAGGTCCCGCTGAGCGTGCTGCTGGGCCTGGACGAGCCGGACAGTAAGGCGCAGCAGGACCCGGCCTTGGGGCTTATCGGCTGAGGCGCGACCAGGTTGAACGGCACATCCCAGTCGCCCGGGGTGTGCCGTTCGGCAACAGGATGCCCGCGTGTGCAGTCGTCGTTGATGACACGGCGGCCGAACCTTACGGACCCTGGCCGGTGCCGGGGTGGCACGGGTGGTCTGGCCGCAGGGCGAGTACGACCCGGTGGCCGAGCACGCCCGCCGCACCGGGGCCCTGACTCAGCCGTGGCGCCTCAGCATTACATCGACGCTCCACCCGTCGATGCCGAGGCCGCGGAAGAAGCCTGAGAGCAGCTGCTCAGCGGCCTCGTCGGCCGACCCGCTGCCGCCCCACGTTGCCGGCGTCGTGACGATCGTGCGCTGGTAGTCGGCCGCCCGATACTCGCCCACGCTGTCGAGGGCGTCGAGCAGGGGCGGCAGTCCACGCAGGTCGGTGGCGAGCACGCCAACCTGCCAGGGCCCCTGGTACCCCCAGGCGTCAAGACTGAGGTTCCGCACGAGCTGGAGCGTCTGATACGTGAGCCTGGTGATCAGGCCGATAAGGATCCCCCGGTGCTCGCCACCACGCTGCGGCAGGACGGCCGTGGCCCCACCGGACACCACGACCAGCCGACCGTCATCCTTGAGAGAGACGAAGGTGAGCCCTCGTTCGCGGTCGGCCGCCACCTCCTCAGCGATGGTGACGAGCGCGGCGCCGTCCGGATCCCGACCCGAGCTCGAGCATTTCTCCAGCCCGGACCTCCACCCCGAGGGGGAGACCTTGCGCAGCTGCTCGCGGAGCAGGTCGGCGTCGGAGAGAGGGTGCGGGTGCGGGATCGGCCCGAGGGGCTCGGCAAGCACGTAGAGGTGACCGTTCTCGGGGCCACCGACGACCCGGGAGTCCAGGGGGTCGTCGGCTGCCAGGGCACGCAACCGGTCCTCGAACCCCTCCTGGGCGGCGGCTCTGAGGAGGAGGAGCCGCCGGACGTCGGGGTCCGACAGCACCTGCTTGCCGTGGGAGGACCGTCCCCAGTACCGGTCGTCGACCATGTGCGGACCGACGGGGGAGGCGGGGACGGCGACGATGAGCACCGCCTTGCCCGGGTCCTCCGGGTGGGGGATCGGGTTGTGGATGACGGGGGAGAGCGCCGGGGTGATGCCGTGCCCGGCGACCTGGGAGATGCGGGGGATGATGGCCTCGGCGTCGCAGCCGACCGGCGTTCCGTCGTCGGCCACCCCGAAGATGAGCAGGCCGCCGTCGACGGACAGCGATGCGAGGTCCTTGGCGAGCTCGGTGTTGACAGCCTTGTTGGCCGGGCCGAGGTCCTTCTTGAGCTCGACCCACTGGTTCTCCTCCAGCAGCCCACCCTGGGCGGCGAGCTCCACCTCCTCCCAGGTGCTGAGGCTGGTCACGGGCCGGGTGGGGCCAAGGTAGAAACTCACGCAGGTCTCCTCATCGGTAATACCCATGCGGTCCGTGCGCGGCACCTCCCCGGGCGCGCACCGGAGCACATCGTGTCTCATCCGCTGCCGCCACACCAGCCCCGGCATGAACGCCACCGCGCCCACCACCATCACCTCCGCCACCGACGTCCAGGGCGTCACCAACGACGAGCAGGCCTCGGTCCCGCTGCGCAAGATGGACGGCGAGTTCGTGGAGCTGACCGGCCGCAACGGTTCCGGTTCGCGAAGCGCCGGCATCGAGTCGGCGCGCATAGTGTCGCTGGGGTACACCCCAGCGATCCACATCGACACATGCCGCCACACCGTCCGTTAGGGTCCGAGATAGGCCCGTGAGACGGTTCTGAACGGAGATCTAGACATGACCGAACAGGGACAAGTCGTCGCTTACGTCCGGGTGAGCAGTTGGGATCAGCGGACCGATAGACAGGACGTAGGTCGGGTCGACCGGGTCTTTGAAGACCACGCGTCTGCTGGCACCACCGACCGGCCGGCCTATCGCGACATGATGAGCTATCTGCGGGACGGCGACACTTTACGCGTTTGGTCGATGGACCGGCTGGCCCGGTCGCTCGTCGACCTAGTCACGACAGTCCAGTCGCTCGTCGATCGTGGGGTCGTTGTCGAATTCCTACGCGAACAGCTGGTTTTTCGGCCAGGCGCCGACGACCCCTACGCGAACTTCCAGTTGCAGTTGCTCGGCTCGGTGGCTGAACTCGAGCGTGCCCTGATCCGCCAACGCCAGCGCGAGGGCGTCGCGAAGGCGCGGGCTCGCGGCGCCTACCGTGGACGGGCACCGAAGTTGTCCCCTGACCAGGTCGCCGAGATACGGGCACAGGTCGCAGCTGGAGTTCCTAAAGCCGCGGTGGCCCGGCGCTTCTCCGTGGGGAGAGCCACTCTGTACCGAGCGCTGGCCAACTGACAGCGGGCCGCGCTGACGAGCCCGCCGGCTTGCACACGACTCAAGCGCCGTGTGCTCGGATCCTCAAACCCAAGGTTCTGAATATTGGATCTAGCGCGTCTCAGGGGTGCGAAGGTACCGGTCAGCCACCTCAGCAGTAGGGTCCGAGCATGGCGGCAGAGGAAGCGGCGACTGCGACTCAGATCTGGGGCGCGATAGCGCCAGCGGTGACGTTCCTAGGGTCGGTACTAGGGGGCGGCTTCGTTGGCAAGTGGTTAGACAACCGTAGGGAGGACCGCTACCGCTACGCGGCGATTCAAAGGGAAGCAGCGTCCACCTTCTTAGCCGATACCGTGCGCCTTGGACACTCGATCACCAAGCGGAACAAGACGCTCGGGGGTCAGGGTGACAAGGACGAGGCCAAAGAGAAGTACCAAGAAGCAGTCAGGACGGTCGTGTTCTCGCTCCAGCAGATTCGGCTGCTGTTCGACGACTCGACATTCAAGGCGGCCGAGGGCTTGCGCGATTCCTATCGAAGGTGGGCATCGTCATCCGACACGGCTGACAAGGCCGGCCGCGAGGCGGCGCGACAGAAGTGGGAGGGCGAGATCGAGGACCTCCGCGAAGCCTTCGCCAAGGAAGCGCGCAGCGTCATCGGGCTGAAGAACACCAAACCGAAGTCTCCCCGGTGGCTGTGGGTCGTACTTCTCTAGGACACGTTCGACGCGTTGGCGATGTGCGAGACCCGCGCCACCGACAGCCCAGTGGTCCGGCTGATCTCGGCATAGGAGACCCCGGCGCGCACCGCCGCGTGGATCGCTCGGTCCCGCGCCTCCCGCGCGACCCGCTCGGCTCGGGCCGCTCGCTCGTGCGCGGCGTGGGCGTCCGCGACAGCTTCGAGCTTTCGCCGCTCGTGCGCGACGCTGGCACCAATGTGCATGTCCATGTGTCGGCCCCCTACGACGTAGCGGTGAAGGAGTGGGTCTCCTCGGAGCCCGCGCCGCTCTCATACGTGTACCGCCAGCCCTCCCACTCGTCCCCGGCCTCAAGATCGCTGCTCGCACCCGGGAAGCCCGTGTGCTCACTCATGCAGTCGAGTCCCGCGAGGAGGGCAAGCCCCACGCCGAACCCGCTCAGGTCCATGTCCTGCGGGTCGGTCCCGATCTGTCCCGCGATGTCCGGCATGTTGCCCAGTTGCCGTGCGTTGTCACCCTTCAACTCGACGTGCACGGTGTCTCCGTCCAGGCGGAAGAGTGGCGCGTCGGCCTCGCTGTCCGCACACGCGTCGTAAGCCGCCTGCGCGGCTTCGTCTGTTGCACCTCCCCCGCACCCGGTCAGCGCCATCGCTCCGAACGCGACGCCTGAGACCACTCCGGCGGTCCGGCTCATCACTACCCCCTCGTAGGTTGACCTTGGGCGACACCCTAAAGGAGCAGAGGTAGGGCGGGTCAGCCCCACGAACGTTGTCCTTGTCACACACTCCTGCCGCACACCCTGTCCCTCGTTCGTGCTTTACTGAGGTTGCCGGTGATAAGAGGCCCAGGGGGCCTCTTCCCCTGATGGGGATAGCCGGCATTTAACTTGTCGGCAGTGGGGGCGTGACGGGCTCGACGCCCCACGGGGCGAACCTCGACTGCAGGGTCGGCTCCACGCACTTGCCGTACCAGTAGCAGTGCTTCCCGCGCAGGTCTCGGTGCGCCGCCCACAGACCGTAATCAGCCACCTGGAGCCCCCATGAGGTGGCGGCCTCCCAGACGCAGAGCCGGATGTCTCGATTCACCTGCCGACAGACGTCGTGCAGGGCTGCTTCGGCCTGGCTGCGTCGCTGCTTGGTGCCGAAGGTGCCTGCGATGACGTAGAGACGGTCACCTCGGTTCGACACCTGCAGTGCGATCTCCTTGAAGTGGAGGTACCACGCCAACTTGTAGAGCCGCATCTCGCCCTCGGCCTTGACGCGGGGATACGCACCCGCCTTGAGCAAGAAGGTGGTGTCGAACCGGGGAGCCTGTTCTGCGATCAGCTCGAACATCTGCCCCCGGGTGGCGTTCGAGTCATCCACCGCGTGGAAGCCCCTCGGCAGCGTGACCCCCGTGGCGGTCACCTCCGCCCGCAGTCGCAGTCCCTCCATCAGGGCGTCCCCGTGGTCACCGTTGAAGACGGCGGTGCCGAAGCCGAAGTACGCCGACGCGCCGTGCTTGCCCGCACCCGCGTAGTCGAGGTTGCCGGTCTCATCGGCGTAGAGGAACACATCTGCCATGTCTGGCTTCTCCTTGGTCGTTCTGAACCACTGAGAGAACCCTTGCACGTCACACCGTCACCCCTCGCGTCCGTCCACAGGCACGTCTTACCCCGCTACGGTTATCCACACCCGCGGGGTGACGCGGGCATCGCGTCTCTGCAGGTGGTACAGCACTTCCGCCCCGTTGACCACCACTTCGCGAGCTCTCGGAGAAGATCCCAAGCTGAATACTCGTGTGCGATTCTCGTGCGCCGCAAGTCGCTGACCAGAGCTTTCATTGGACGTCAGCCCCGCGCGGCACGAACCTGCGGCTTGGTCGCGTTGAAGTGCTCGATGATCCTGCCGCGATTGCGTACCACGTTGTGCAAGATCTCGTGTGTCGGGCGGTAGTTGCGCGCCTCACCCCGCGCTCACGCACCTGGACCGGGGATCCAGCCCACTCCTCCCCCACGTGTGCGCTCGGCGCCTCCTGGGCGTAGACATGGCACAAATCGACCAGCGGGCACGCCTCGCGGCCCGCGGCTGCCGCTCCGCCCCAGACCCCGTGACCCATGCTGCCCTCGGGAGCATACGTGACCGGCTCGGGGTCGCGCTGGCACACGGGGCCGCCGCCCGGTCTCGTTCAACGTGGCCGAGCACAAGGGCAGGGTGCTCATCACCGCCGCGCCCTACGACGCGATGACCTCCGCCTCGAACCCCCCTGTGGTCGCGGGCCGACGAGTCCGCGATGACCCCGCTGGCACCGCTGAACATGCCGGTGGACCTGGCTGTCGCCGGTCAGGGCACCTGTCCCCGCCGTCGTCGGGGCTAGGGTCGCCCCATGAACGAGGACGACGACGACCTGGAGCTGCCGGAGGCCCACCCTGCCTTCCGTGCCCACTTCGTCGACCCGCTCTACGAGGACACGGGCGAGGAGTTCGCCCCGTTCGGCTCAGACGAGGGGTGGGACATCGTCCGGGATCTTGCTTACCGGCGCGACGAGCTCGGCCCTGGGACGACCGTCGCCAGGCTCCTCGCCGAGCAGGGCCTCGACGATGTCGGCATGGAGCCCGCAGCTGACCCTGACGAGACCGACGTCGACACGCCCACCATCGTGAACTCCACCGGGTTCGCCCTGCTCCGGCTCACCGGCCGGATCGACGAGCCGGGTCGCCAGCTGGTGCTGCGGGCGCTCCGGGTGCTCGAGGACTTCTACGGTCCCCAGTCGCAGCTCGCCGTTCAGCGGCGTGACCTGGAGGCGTGGCGCAGCTGAGCCGCAGCCGGCCGGGAGCGCCGGTCAAGGCCGACCGGCGCTCCCTCCTTACCTCACCGGACCGTGATCCACTGCTTGTGAGACTTGGGGGTGAACGACCCCTGCAGCGCCCGGAAGCCGACCGGAGTCCACCGGCCGTCGGCCTTCTTGTAGCACTTGACGTTGATCTGGTACTTCGTCTTCTTGCCGAGCGCCACCTTGGGGTAGACGACGTTGTCGCCGTCCCCCTCCCAGTTGATCGTCGAGGACCCTCCGCTCCACTGGAAGTTGGCCTGGACGTTGCGGACCTTCACGCCCGGTGTTCCGCAGACGCTGTGGTCGACGACGACGTAGACTCAGCCGCTATTTCGTTGCTGCCGCCGCGGGCGTGGTCGTCATCATCGCTGGCGCCAGGGCCAGTGCCGCGCTGGCCGTTGCCGCAGTAGACGGCGACGTAGAAGTGTCCTGTTCATTCGATTTACGTCCCCTGCACGAGGGCGACCTGCCGCTCGAGTAGGCGAACTCTAGGGCCTGAAGAGCGCGCCTGTCATGGCAATTCGCGGAATGAGACATAAGTCGTTTGAGCCCCGCCTCAACCTCCAGGGGTCGACGGTCGTGCAGGTTCGGTGCCGTCGTGCCAAGAGTCAGCCGGCCTCCCCGAGAGCGCGCAAACCCGGGCTAAGCGCTGGCCAGCATTCTGCCGGTTGCAAAATGGTCCCGACGGACGAGCTCGCGAGGCGTCGCCGTCGTACACCTGACCAGCCAGGACAAGGAGCTCCACCGGGTCGCGCGAACTCTGTACGGCGCCAGCCTGGCCTTCCGGATAGCCTCCCGTCCCGTGGCAAGCGACGAGGACATCCCGCGCGCGACAGCGGCTCTAGCCAAGGTGCAAGCGTCCGGACGTGAGTTGGAGGAAGTCAGACACGTCCTTGTTCGCCGTGCCGCGGTAGCACTCGCCGCCGGGGCGGACGAGCGCTCGGTGGCTGCTGCTGCTGGTGTACAAGTCCCGACGCTCCGACGGTGGCTCACCGCGCTGGACTACGGCACCTCCGCGACGCACCCTTAAGGCACGGCAAGTCCCGACGGTTCGGTGTTCGCGATCGCTGTTGGCCCCGCAAAACCCCAGGTCAGACCGTGTTAGGTCGCGGAGTACGCTGACCAACATGGCACCATGGTGCCCACGGCGTATTCCGCCGTGCTCATGCCGGCATCGGGCCTGCGACGCAGCTCCCCGGCCATCAGAACCAGACGCTGCCTCAAGGTGCTCTTCCTCATGTCCCCTCCTGTGGGTCGGCGCAGCGCGGCGGGTGTGCCGGCTGCGTGCTGCCACGCTCCTGCGCCTCGGGAGGCGCGGCCAGGGTCCGCCGGCCTGGTGTGGACAGCCGCGCCGCCACCCGCCCGGTGTGGACGACCCCGCTCACCCGAAGGCCCGAGGATGCGCCGACGTGCGAGGTCCCCGCACGGGCCAGCGGCGGGCACGGGGAAGGGAGCGGCCATGGAGGACACGGGGAAGGGAGCGGCCATGGAGGACACGGGGAAGGGACAGGCAGGGCGGAGGGGCGGGCGTGCCTCACCAGGACAGGTCGCGCATCAGTGCCAGGACGAGCGGCAGCACGGTCGTCAGCACGAAGGCCGGGAGGAAAGCCAGCCCGAGGGGCACGACGAGCCGGATCCCGAGCTTGGCGGCGGCGACCTCGACGTCGGCCACCGCGTCGCGCCGCAGGTCCTGGGCAGCGCGGCCCAACGCCTGGCCGGGCGGCACTCCCGCAGCCTCGGCGAGCTGGAGGCTTCGCCAGGCCGGTTCCCACGACGGCTCCAGCCCCTCCCAGGCCTCCTCACCGGGCATGCCCCGACGGAGGCGGACGGCGACCTCGGACAGGTCGGCTCCGACACCTCCCGGGAGCACCGCCCCGACGCGTGAGACGGCGGAGGAGAGCGAACCGCCACCGAGGAGGGCCAGCGCCAGCAGCTCCAGCGCCTCGGGCACCGTGGCCGGGTGGGCCGGGGCCACCGCCGAGGGCCCGGTCGCCCCCACCCGCGCCGAGCCGATCCCCCGAGAACCGATCACGCGAGAACCGGCCACGCGAGAACCGATCACGCGAGAGCCGATCCCGCCTCGCCGCCACCGAGGTCGGACGCCTCCCCTGCGACCGACGAGCAGCGCGACGACCCCGCCCGGCCGCGTGGGCAGACGGGTGCCCGAGGCCCCCCACGCCGCGCGCGGGGTCCACTCCGGATCGCTCCGGCGCGGCAGCACGAGGACTGCGGCCCCCGCGGCGACGCCGCACAGCAGCGGCAGGACGAGCGCGATCACGTCACGGCCGCCAGGACGCTGGCCACCATGCGGCGGACGACGAGCGCGCCGACCGCCAGCAGCACGACACCGAGCGCAGCGGACGCGACGGCGAGCGGGTGGCCGTAGAGGTGCTGCGGTGGCACGCCCAGCAGGGTCGCCAGGCCCACACCCGCGACGGGCAGGACGGTGAGCACGGTTGCCGTCGCCCGCGCTCCCGCGGTCGCGGTCTCGACGGCGCGCTCGAGCCGGCGCCGTTCGCGGGCGGCCTGGGCGCTGGACCGGACGGCGGCCGCCACCGGCGCGCCGCTCGCCGCCGCGACGGCCCAGGCCCGTGCGACCGCGGCCGCCGTGGGGCTCCGTGTGCGACGGGCCACGCGCTGCCAGGCCTGGCCGAGCGGCTGACCCTCGACCGCGGCCCGGTGCAGCTCCGCCCAGGGCCCGTCGACGGCGCCGCCCTGCGGTGCCAGCGCGACCTCGACCGCCTGGGGGACGGGCAGCCCGGCCTCCAGCGCGGCGGCCAGTCCGTCCAGGAGCTGGACCTCCCGAGCCACGTCCCGCGCCGTCGAACTCCTGCTCCTCAGGGCGGACCGCACCCGACGGACGAGGTCCTGCGCCACCCGCGCGGCAGCGCCCAGGCCCGCCCGCTGGCTCGGCCGCCGACGCCGCTCGCCGAGGTCCGGCCGGGCAGCGCGCGGTCCACCCTGGCCTCGGCCGGGCACGGCGCCGCCGTCTGGGGTCGTCGCGTCACCGGCGACGTCGCGTCGAGGCCAGACCAGCACGGCGAGCGCCGCCAGCGGTCCTGCGATCCAGACCGCGACGTCCATCACCGGCTCGCTCCTACGTGCACCTCGCCACCGGCGTCGATCACCGGAACGTGCGCCGGAATCTGCGCCGGAATCTGCGCCGGAACCCGCCCTTGCCCATTCCCTGGGCTGGGGCGGTGACCGACCTGCTCCGGCTCGTCGCCCGGCCCGGGCCACACACCCTCCGGCTCGTCCGGCAGCCCCGCGCGGCGCGCCAGCCGTGGCCAGGCCGGCCCGGCGGTCCAGGCTCCCGGAGCGCCGAGGAGGGCGGGCACTGACCTGACGACGCCGGTGACCGGCTCCAGGACGGCCACCTCGGCCAGCCGCCGGGCCCCGTCCCGACCACGCACCACGTGCAGGACGACCTCGATCGCGCTGGCGAGCTGGGCGTGGACGGCGGCGGGGCCGAGACCGGCCAGCGCCCCCAGCGCCTCCATCCGGCTGACGACGTCTGCGGCCGCATTGGCGTGCACGGTGCCGCACCCGCCCTCGTGCCCGGTGTTGAGCGCGGTGAGCAGCTCGCGGACCTCGGCGCCGCGCACCTCGCCCACGACGAGCCGGTCCGGCCGCATCCGCAGGCTCTGCCGGACCAGCGTCGGCAGGGTCACCTCGCCCCGGCCCTCGACGTTGTTGCTCCGGCCCTGCAGGTGCACCACGTGCGGGTGGTCGACCCGCAGCTCGCGGACGTCCTCCACCACCGCGATCCGCTCGGAGGCCGGCACCCGCGCCAGCATCGCCGCCAGGACGGTCGTCTTGCCCGACCCGGTGCCGCCCGACACGACGAACGACACCTTTGCGGCCACCACCGCCTCCAGCACCCGGAGGGCCACGGCGTCGAGCGCGCCCCAGGCCCGCAGGTCCTCCAGCGTCGGGCCCGCCCGCCTCGGCACCCGCAGGCTGACGTGGGCGCCCCCGGCCACCAGGGGCGGCAGGACGGCGTGCAGCCGGATGCCTCCGGGCAGCAGCCCGTCGACCCACGGGCTGGCGTCGTCGAGACGCTGACCGGCCAGACCTGCCAGCCGCACCGCCAACCGCCGCACCGTGCGCTCGTCCCGCAACGGGCTCTCGACGGGCTCGACACCGCCGCCTCGGTCGACCCAGACCCCGGCCGCACCGTTGACCAGGATGTCGGTCACCCGACCGTCCGACAGGTGGGCGGCCAGCGGTCCGAGCGCGGCCGCGACCTCCGCCCGCTCGTCCACGTCGCTCATCCCGCGACCCCCGCCAGCACCCCCGGAGCCGGCTGTCCGGGCCGACGTCGCGGACACCTGAGGCGGAGGGCGCGAAGATCCATGCCCCCCACGGTGCGCGGCGCCGCAGGCCCGCGGCCACGACCCGAGACCCGGCTGTGGACGCCGAGCCCCGCCACCGCAACCATGTGGATGTCGCCCGAGGAGCGCCGGAAGAACTGGCCCGGAATAGGGGACGGCCCCGGCGGGGGGGAAGCCGGGGCCGTCGGTGTCCGAGATCAGGGGGGGATGACCCCGGACACCCGCGCTGCAACTCTTGCGAGGAGCGCTGTCCCGTCAGTATGTCACGCGCTCAACTACCGGTGCAAGGGCGAAATCGAGCCGTCACGGTTGCGTCGATCACACAAAAGCCCTGTTCAGAGACCTAAACGGGACTCCTGGTCCCGTCTACGACCGATTGTCGGGGATCGCACAGGTCCACCACCCCTGCGGGTGGGGGCGCGCGAAGCCCCCTAGCGCAGACCGTCCAGGCGGCCGGCCAGGACCGCGTCGGCGATCCGCGTGCCCTCCGCGGCGGCCCTCTCGACGGCCTCGGCGCAGTGCAGCAGCCACAGCCGGACACCGTCCGCGGAGCCCTCCGCGTAGGCCCCCAGGGCGCCCCGGTAGTCGGTGCCCGCCCGGTCGGCGTGCCCCACCTCGGGCACGGCGACCCCGGTGGGGTCGAGCCCTCCGGCGCGCAGCACCACCCGCTCGACGGCACGCGCCACGACGCCGTTGCCGAGGACGAACGGGCGGGCGCTCACGATCTCGGCATGCGCGACGGCCGCCACGAGGAGGACGGGGGTGCGCCCCGCGGGCACGGTCGCGAGCAGCTCGTGCACCAGCCCGAGCCGCTCCTGGACCTCCGCCGGGCCGGGCGCCGGCCCCAGCTCGGCCCACTCGCGGCACTCCTCGCCCTCGCGTCGCGGGCGCCCGACCTGGTCCATCGGCAGCAGCTCGCCCGTGGCGGCGGTATGCAGTGCGGCCAGGACCTGCGCGGGGGCCCGCAGCGAGGCCGCCGTGACCGTCTCGGTGGCGGCGGTGGCGCGGACCACCCCGGCCAGCACACGCCATACCGGGTCGTCGGCGCGGGCGTCCCAGGCGACGGCCCCGCGGACCAGGTCGCGGACGAGGTCGGTGCTGCCCCGCGAGCCAGCCGGCTCGGCGCCCTCGAGCAGGGCGCTCGCAGCCGCACCGCGGACCCGCGACTCGGCGGCGGCCTCGGGGATGCGACGGCGCAGCGCCTGGTGCCAGCGCAGCTGGGTGCAGGCGTCGCGCGCGGCGACGACACCGTCCTCGACCCCGGGAAGGCGGGCGAGGTCCTGGAGGGCGTCGGCCACGGGAGAAGTCACCCGGTCACTGTAAGGACGCGGACCCGGGAGCCCGATACCGGTAGGTCTTTAACAAACCTTGACCGAATTTGGCTAGTACCCCCGTGCCACGGGTGGCAAACTTGCCTCATCGACGAGGCGGCCCCTTCGGGAGAGGCCCCGCCGGCTGTCACGGGACCGGAGAGTCGACACGGTGTCCGCCCGGCACTAAACAGGGGGTGCTGGGCGGACACCGTCTGCGCGGGCGACGAGATCGGCTCGGGATCGCGCCAGGCCCGGGGGCACCCCGTCGGACCTGCAGGCCACGAAACCCCGCGCTAGCATCCCAGGCATGGCATCCCCCGTTGACCCCCGCAAGCAGCCCCTCCTGGGCACCGAGCGCACCATCGGCCAGCTCGTCAGCGACGTGTCCACGGATCTGTCCCAGATCGTGCGCGGCGAGGTCGAGCTCGCCAAGGCCGAGATCAAGGCCGACCTGCAGCACGCGGGCAAGGGTGCCGGCATGTTCGCCGGGGCGGGGGTGCTCGGTCTCTACGGCCTCATGCTCCTGCTCCTGGGGCTGGCCGGCGTGATCGCCATCTGGCTGCCCTGGTGGGCGGGCCTGCTCATCGTGGCCGGCATCCTCTTCCTGATCGCCGGCGTCCTGGCGCTCATCGGCAAGAAGTCCGTGACCCAGGTCAAGGGCAAGCCGCAGCGCACGATCGACAACGCCCAGCAGACGGTGGCGGCGCTCAAGACCGCTCCCGAGCAGCTCAAGAACCCCACCCCGCCGGCGCGTCTCGTCGAGCCGGGGCCGGGCGGCGGCGCCTGAGGCCCGCCCCCTAGATCGACAGCTCCCGCACGACCGAGCGGTCCCAGTCCTGCGCAATCCCCGCGAGGTCGAGGATCCGGTCGAGCACGCCGGCGGTGAAGCCCCACACGAGCAGGCCGTCGACGTCCCACGCGGGCCCCACGAACCCGCTCGGGTGACGCACCAGGAAGCGGTTGCGCGGGTCGACGAGCCAGGACACCGACGGCTGGACCACGCGCGCCACCTCACGCCGGTCGCGCGCCCACAGGCTCTGCGGCGCGGGGTCGCGCCACCACCCGAGGACCGGCGTGACGTCGTAGCCGCTGACGGGGATGTGCAGGGTGGGCAGGTCGGCGAGGACCTCGACGCTCGTCGGGTCGAGGCCCACCTCCTCCTCGGCCTCGCGCAGCGCCGTGCCGACCGCGTTGGCGTCCTGCTCCTCGGTGCCGCCGCCCGGGAAGGCGGGCTGCCCCGCGTGCGAGCGCATGCTGTGCGCCCGCTCGGTGATGACCACGCTCGTCTCCTCGGGGCGGTCCGGCTCCACGCCCGGGGCGAAGAGCACGAGCACCGCCGACGAACGGCGCCCGCCCTCCGGCGGCGGCAGGAACCGGCTGAACCGGTGACCGCCCAGGCTCGGCACCGCCTCGACGAAGGCGGTGAGCCACTCCGGGGGCGGGTATGCCGTCACGCCCGCGGCCCCGTGCGCAGCAGCTTCTGCGCCTTGACGGGATCGGTCTCGCCTGCGCCGTAGGCCGGGCAGAGCCGCGCGACCGGGCACGCCCCGCAGGCGGGGTTGCGGGCGTGGCAGGTGCGCCGACCGTGGAAGATCAGCACGTTGGACAGCTGGGTCCACTCCTTGCGCGGGAAGAGCGCCCCCACCTCGTGCTCGACCTTGACCGGGTCCTCGGAGTCGGTCCAGCCGAAGCGCCGGGCGAGCCGGCCGAAGTGGGTGTCGACCGTGATGCCAGGGATGCCGAAGGCGTTGCCCAGCACGACGTTGGCGGTCTTGCGGCCGACGCCGGGAAGCGTCACGAGGTCCTTGAGCCGCGAGGGCACCTCGCCGTCGTACTTCTCCACCAGGGTGCTGGCCAGCTTGAGCAGGCTGTCGGTCTTGGCGCGGAAGAAGCCGGTCGGCTGGATGATCGTCTCGACCTCGGTGCGGTCGGCCGCCGCGAGCGCCCGCGCGTCGGGATAGCGGGCGAAGAGCGTCGGCGTCACGCCGTTGACCCGGACGTCGGTCGTCTGCGCCGAGAGCACGGTGGCGACCAGGAGCTGGTAGGGGTTGGTGAAGTCGAGCTCGGCCCGCGCGTCGGGATAGCGCTCGGACAGCAGCCGGTAGATGCGACGCGCCCGGCGGGTCAGCGCCAACGTCGTCTCCCCGGTCGGCGTGGACGGCTCCATCAGGGCGTTGTCGCTGCTCACGGACCTAGCCTAGACGTGACCCCCGACACACCCCATGCGCCCCGTTGGTCCCTCAGGTGGCACTATGGGGTCGTGGACCGTCATGTGGTGATGAAGGCGCCGCTCTTCTCGGCGCTGGACGAGGAGTCGGCCCGTCGGCTGCTGGACTCGATGACGCCGCGTCGACTGTCTCGAGGGGACATCGTCTTCCGGGAGGGCGACAAGGGCGATTCCCTGCACGTCATCGTCACCGGCAAGGTCAAGCTCGCCAGGGGGTCCGCGGACGGCCGCGAGAGCCTGCTGTCGGTGCTCGGCCCCGGCGAGATGTTCGGCGAGCTGAGCCTGTTCGACCCCGGCCCCCGGCTGTCGACCGCCTACGTCGTGAGCAACACCGAGCTGGTCTCGCTGGGCAACGACGCGCTGCGCGTCTTCCTCGGCGACCATCCCGAGGTCGCGATGCAGATGCTCGCGGGCCTGGCGCACCGCCTGCGGCGCACCAACGAGGGCATCTCCGACCTGGTGTTCACCGACGTGCCCGGCCGTGTGGCCAAGGCCCTGCTCGACCTGTCCGACCGCTTCGGCCGGCGCACCGAGAACGGCCTGCTCGTCGCCCACGAGCTCACCCAGGAGGAGCTGGCCCAGCTCGTCGGCGCCAGCCGCGAGACGGTCAACAAGGCCCTCGCCGACTTCGCGCACCGCGGCTGGATCACCCTCGGGGCCAAGTCGGTCACGCTGCACGACCTCGACCGCCTGCGCCGCCGCGCCCGCTGAGCGGGGGACGCCCCCGGCCGGTTGCAGGGCCGCCACGGCGGATGACGCCGCGACTCAGCCCAGACGACCCAGGTAGTCCAGCTGCGCCAGCACGCTGAGCCGCGCCGCAGGCCACACCTCGCGAGGCACGTCGGCGTAGACCCGCTCCACCACCCGGTCGGCAAGGTCGCGGCGCAGCCCGCCCACAGGCTCGGGCTCCTGCTCGAGCTCGAGGACGGCCGCCCGCACCTGCTCGAGCCGCTCGGCCCGGTGCCGCAGGTAGTGCTCGACCGTGCCCGCCGCGTCGGGTACGACCGGCCCGTGGCCGGGGGCGATGCTGGCGGCCCGGCCCGACCGCGTCAGCCGCTGCAGGCGCTCCAGCGACTCCAGGTATGCCGTGAGGTCGCCGTCGGGATAGGCCACCACCGTGGTGCCGCGCCCGAGGACGGTGTCCCCGGTGAGCAGCACCTGCTCGGCGGGCAGCAGGAAGGAGACGGAGTCGGCGGTGTGCCCCGGTGTGGGGACGACGAGCAGCTCCAGCCCGCCGACCTCGAGGGTCTCCCCCGGCGCCAGGTCGTCGTGCCCGCGACCGACGGCCCGCACCGGCGCCCCGGTGAGCTCGGCCCACCGGTCGGCCGACTCGGCGTGGTCCCAGTGGCCGTGGCTGAGCAGCGTGAGGGCGACCCGCGCGTCGCGCCCGGCGACGTGGTCGAGCACCGCCCGCAGGTGGCCCTCGTCGAGCGGCCCGGGGTCGACGACCACGACCTCGGCGCTGCCCGGCTCGGCGAGCACCCAGGTGTTGGTGCCCTCAAGGGTCATCGGCGAGGGGTTGGGGCAGAGCACGCAGGTGGCGCGCTCGCCCCAGGCCCCGCCCTTCCAGGACGGGTCCGCGGGCCCGGCCGGCTGCATACCCCTCAGTCCTCCTGCACCAGGGGGCAGCGCATCCACAGCGCCCCGTCGTGCTCGACCGGCCACGGCTGGACGACCTGCACCCGCGCCGGCCCCGAGGCCAGCCAGGTGTCGAGGTCGGCGACCTCGGCCAGCTCCTCGACCATGACCTGCGTCGGCGGCAGGAGGATCTCGGTGCCCTGCCGCTGGGCGGCCAGCAGCTCGGTCGGCACGGCCCAGTGCACGCGGTCGGCCTCGGTGGTCAGGTGCGCCGCGCGCTGCCCCTCGGGGAGCCGGGCGGCGAAGAAGCGGGTGTCGTAGCGACGCGGCTCGCACACCGGCGTCCGCCAGTGGGCCCGGGCGGCGAGCAGGTCGCTGCGCAGCACCAGGCCCAGGCCGGTGAGCAGCTCGCCGAAGCTGGTCTCGCGCGCCAGCAGCCGTTGCCGCTCGACCTCCCAGGAGGGGTCGGTGAGGTCGGCGACGACCTGCCCGGCGGACGGGCCGGCGAGCAGGACGCCGCACTCCTCGAAGACCTCGCGAGCCGCCGCGATGACGAGCTCGCGCGCGACGGACTCGGGCGTGCCGAGCCGCTCCGCCCACTGCGCGGGGGACGGACCGGCCCACGGCACGTCCGGGTCGGCGTCGCGGGGGTCGACCCCGCCGCCGGGGAAGGCGACCATCCCCGGGGCGAAGGCCATCGACGACGCGCGGCGCAGCACGAAGACCTCCACACCGGCGCTGCCGTCGCGCAGCAGCATCACCGTGGCGGACGGCCGCGGCTCCGGCACGGCCCGCTCCTGCGCCGGCGTGGCCAGCCAGGCGCGGGTGTGCTCCTCGATGACGACGGGCATCGGGAAGTCGCGGTAGGGCCCCGGGACCACGCCCAGCTGCGCCGCGGCGACGTCGTCCATCGTCAGTCGGCGACGGCGACGGTGATCTCGACCTCGACCGGGGTGTCCATCGGCAGGCTCGCGACACCCACCGCGGAGCGGGCGTGGACGCCGGCCTCGCCGAACGCCGCGCCGAGCAGCTCGGAGGCGCCGTTGATGACGCCCGGCTGGCCGGTGAAGGCCGGGTCGCTCGACACGAAGCCGACGACCTTGACGACGCGGACGACCTTGTCGAGGTCACCCACGACGGACTTCACCGCGGCGATGGCGTTGAGCGCGCACAGGGCGGCGAGGCGCTTGGCCTCCTCCGGGTCGACCAGACCCTCGCCCTCGCCGACCTTGCCGGTCGTCGGGAGCGTGCCGTCGACGAACGGCAGCTGGCCGGACGTGAAGACGAGGTCGCCGTGCCGCATGGCGGGCACGTAGGCCGCGACGGGGGCGGCGACCTCCGGGACGGTGTGACCGAGTTCTGCGAGTCGCTGCTCGACGGTGCTCATCCGGTTCAGCCCTTCTGACGCTTGAGGTAGGCGACGAGGTTGGTGCCGTCGGGTCCCTGGACCACCTGCACCAGCTCCCAGCCGTCCTCGCCCCACTGGTCGAGGATCTGCTTGGTCGCGTGGATGATGAGGGGGACGGTGGCGTACTCCCACTTGGCGTTGCTCATAGGGCTCGACCCTACCGCTCCGCCATCGTCGCGCAGCGCCGCACCGACCCTCCTGGAGGACGCCCCACCGTGGACGCCGACGACGCCACCGCCACCGCCGACCGCGGCATCCTCGACCGCCCCGCCCCGGACCCCGACGAGGTGCTGCGCACCGGCCCCGAGGACCACCACGTCGTCGACCTCTACCTCCCCACCGGCCCGCCCCGGGCATGGGTCGTGCTCGTGCACGGCGGCTTCTG
The DNA here is from genome assembly GCF_006716885.1 of Ornithinimicrobium humiphilum. Lineage (NCBI taxonomy): Bacteria > Bacillati > Actinomycetota > Actinomycetes > Micrococcales > Ornithinimicrobiaceae > Ornithinimicrobium > Ornithinimicrobium humiphilum. The sequence continues at coordinate 390,906 of NZ_VFPU01000001.1, read as the reverse complement.
GCGGGCCGAGTGGGACCGCACCCACCTGCGGCCGCTGGCCGACGCCCTCCGGGCCCAGGGGTATGCCGTGGCGCTGGTGGAGTACGTCCGCACCGGGATGCCGGGCGGCGGCTGGCCGGGGACCTTCGCCGACGCCGCCGCGGGGCTGACCGCGGTCCGACGGCGCGCCGCCACCGAGCCGGCGCCCGTCGTCCTCGTCGGCCACTCCGCCGGCGGCCACCTGGCGGCCTGGCTGCTCCACCAGCCCGCGGCAGCCGCCGGCGGCGACCTGCCCGACGTCGCCGGCGCCGTCAGCCTCGCCGGCTGCCTCGACCTGGCGGCCGTGGCCGAGCTCGACCTCGACGAGGGCGCGGCCGTCGACCTGCTCGGCGGCACGCCCGCCGAGGTGCCGGAGCGCTACGCCGCGGCGGACCCCGCCCGGCTCGGGCCCACGCCATACCCCCTGGTCGTGGTGCACGGCACCGCCGACGAGAAGGTGCCGCTGGAGGTGGCCTCCTCGTGGTGGCGCGCCGCCGCGACCCCCGGCCGCGACCGGCTGGTGCTGCTCGACGGGGTGACCCACTTCCCCGTCATCGACCCGGCGGCCCCCACCTTCGCGGTGCTCACCGAGCAGATCGAGCAGCTCCTCGGCCGTCGTTGACGGGGGCTTTTCAGGCTCGTCCCGTACCGTTGTGCCATGCGTTCTGCTCTGACCGTCGCGCGGGTGACCTCGCTCCTCGGGGTGTTCCTCGCCGTCGCGATGCTGATGGGTGTCATCGCCGCCGGACTCGCCGCGCCCGTGATCGGCGCCGCCGGGCTCGCCGCGCGCGAGGGTGTCGGCATGTTCGAGCGCCTGCCCGGCGACCTCGACCAGAACCCCCTGGCGCAGCAGTCGCGCATCCTCACGGCCGACGGCGCCATCCTCGCCACACCGGCGAAGCAGAACCGCATCATCGTCGACAGCGACGAGATCTCCCCGCACATGAAGAACGCGCAGATCGCCATCGAGGACGAGCGCTTCTTCCAGCACGGCGGCCTCGACGTCGAGGCGCTGGCCCGTGCCGTGGTCTCCAACGCCACCAGCGACCGCACCCAGGGTGGCTCCACCCTGACCCAGCAGTACATCAAGATGGCGCTCGAGCAGGAGGCGGTCAAGGAGCGCGACGCCGAGGCCCTCAAGCAGCTGCGCGCCCGCGGCGGCATGGAGGGCTACATCCGCAAGCTGCGCGAGCTCAAGTACGCCGTCACCCTCGAGGAGCGCCTGACCAAGGACGAGATCCTCACCGGCTACCTCAACCTGGCCTTCTACGGCGACAACGTCTACGGCGTCGAGGCGGCCGCGCGGCACTACTTCAACGTCAAGGCCAAGGACCTCAACATCGCCCAGGCGGCGACCCTGGCCGGCATCGTCCGCGCCCCCTCCACGACCAACCCGGTCTACGACATCGAGACCTCCACGGCGCGGCGCAACACCGTGCTCAACAACATGCTCAACCAGGGCTACATCACCAAGGAGGAGTGGGCCGAGGCCACCGCGAGCCCGATCGAGCTGGAGCTGACCGACAGCCAGCGCTCCTGCATCAACTCGCGCAACCCCTACTTCTGCGACTACGTCACCGCGTGGCTGCTGCGCCAGCCGGCCCTCGGCGCGACGCAGGAGGAGCGCCTCGAGAACCTCACGACCGGCGGTCTGACGATCACCACGACGCTGGACAGCAAGATCAACAGCGAGCTGCGCAAGATCCTGCGCGAGACCACCCCGAAGAACAAGTACAACATCGGCTCGGCGGCCACGATCATCGAGCCGGGCACCGGCAAGGTGCTCGCCTTCCACCAGTCGAGCAAGTACACCTTCGACGAGTCGGGCGACAAGGTCACCACCACCTCGATCAACTGGAACGTCGACAGCGCCTACGGCGGCCCGGGCGGTATGGAGCTGGGCTCGGTCGCGAAGGCCTACACCGTCGTCGAGGCGCTGGAGAAGGGCGTGCCGATCGAGGCGACCCTGGAGATGCCGCCGCCGCAGCAGGCCGACGCCTCGGGGGTGTGGATCAACAACCCCGAGAGCCCGCAGTCCCCGACCGGCAGCGTCCACCCCGTGGCCGTCTTCAAGCCCGAGGACTTCCAGGAGGGCTGCACGATCGGTGAGGACTACTGGACGGTCCGCAACGCCTCCGACCTCAACCACGACCGGCAGATCACGCTGCGCAAGGCGACCGCGCTGTCGATCAACACCGCCTTCGCGACGCTGGCCTCCCAGGTCGGCACCTGCGACATCGTGGAGACGATGACGCGGCTGGGCATGCACGACAGCACCGGCGAGCAGTTCAGCCCCTTCCCGCCGGCCATCGTGCTCGGATCGGACTACGCCTCCCCGATGACGGTGGCGGCCTCCTACGCGACCTTCGCCTCCGGCGGCATCTACTGCCCGCCGGTCCCGGTCACCAAGATCGTCGACGGCAACGGCAACGAGATCCCGCTCGACCTGCCCGAGTGCGAGCGCGTCCTCGACGAGGAGATCGCCCTCGGCACCGTCGAGCTGCTCAAGGGCGTCGTCAGCCCGCAGGGCTCGGGCTTCCAGGCGATCCTCGCCGGCAACCGCCCCGCGGGCGGCAAGACCGGCACCAACAACAACTCGACCCACACCTGGTTCGCCGGCTTCACCAAGCAGCTGTCCGCCGCGGTCTTCGTCGGCGTGCCGACCGGTGCCTCCCCGGGCGCCGACCGCGAGAACCTCACGATCGGCGACACCTACATCGACGGTCCGCTCTTCGGCTCCTCGCTGGCGGCCCCGACGTGGAAGAAGATCATGGACATGGCCTCCGAGGGCCTGCCCGTCGAGGACTGGGAGAAGCCGTCGCAGGAGATCCTCAACGGCCGCCGCGTCACCATCCCGCCGGTCATCGGCCTCGACCAGGAGGCCGCGCGCGAGAAGCTGCGCGAGGCGGGTCTGACCGCGACGACCCAGGACGTCGCCTCCGGCTCGCCCGCGGGCACGGTCCTCTACACGACGCCGGGCGTGGGCAGCTCGATCCAGACCTCCCGCCAGGTGGTCCTGCACGTCTCGACCGGCCGCCCGGGCGTGGTCCAGCCCTCGCGCCCGTCCACCTCCGGCGGGACGACCTCGGCACCGCCCCCGTCCGCGCCGTCGACCCCCGACCCCGGCACCGACCCGCCGGGCGACGGCGGCGACACCGGTGGCGGTGGGAACGACGGCGGCCCCGGCAACGGCAACGGCGGTGGCCCCGGCAACGGCGGTGGCCCCGGCAACGGCGGTGGCCCCGGCAACGGTGGCGGCGGCGGCAACGACGGGTCACCCGGGGACGGCGAGGACTCCTAGGCGCACGAGAGAGGCGGCGCGGGCGCCGGCCCGCGCCGCCTCTCCGCGTCCTCGGGACGTCAGGCGCCGAGCGCCGCGCGCACCGCGGCGGCCACCCGGCCACCCTCGGCGCGCCCTGCGATCTTGGGCTGCAGCGCCTTCATGACCTGGCCCATGCCGGCCATCCCGGAGACCCCGAGCTCGGCGACGGTCTCCTGGGCGAGCCGGGTGAGCTCGGCGTCGTCCAGCTGCGCCGGCAGGTAGCCCTCGAGCACCGCCAGCTCGGCCTCCTCCTGCGCCGCCAGCTCGGGGCGCCCCGCCCCGGTGTAGGCCTCGGCGGCCTCGCGGCGCTTCTTGGCCTCCTTGGCGACCACGCGCAGCACCTCCTCCTCGGAGAGGGTGCGCTGCTCCTTGCCCGCGACCTCCTCGTTGGTGACGGCGGTCAGGGCCATCCGCAGCGTGCCGGCCCGCACCTTGTCCTGGGCGCGCATGGCCTCGGTGAGGTCGCGCTGCAGGGTCGCCTTGAGTCCGGTCTGCTCTGTCGTCATGGCAGCCAGTCTCTCACCCGCGGGCTCGGGCGGGCACCGCCTTTCCCGGGACCACCTGCGAGGATCGGGGGCATGACTCGACCGGTATGGGGTGTGCTCGGAACCGGCGCGGCGCTCGCCGCGGGAGCGGCCGCCTACGCCACCTGGGTGGAGCCGCGGTGGTTCGCGCTGCGCCGGGTCGAGGTGCCCTGCCTGCCCCCGGGGGCCTCCCCGCTGCGGGTGCTGCACCTGTCCGACCTGCACCTCGTGCCGCGCCAGCACCGCAAGCGGGAGTGGGTCGCCGGCCTGGCCGCGCTGCACCCCGACCTCGTCGTCACCACCGGCGACAACATCGCCGCCCGCGACGCGGTCCCGGCGCTGCTGGAGGCCTACGGCGAGCTGCTCGACGTCCCGGGCGCCTTCGTCCTGGGCAGCAACGACTACTTCCCGCCCCGGGCCAAGAACCCCCTGCGCTACCTCGACGACAGCCACGTCAAGGCCGAGCGGACCACCAGGCCCGAGCCCGGCCAGCACGGCCCGGGGCCGGCCGATCCCCGGGACCCGCACCGGTTGCCGACCGAGGACCTCGTGGCCGGGCTGGGCCGGGGCGGCTGGCTCGACCTGACCAACGCCCGCGGGCGCCTCGACGTGGGCGGCCTGCGCCTGGAGCTCGTCGGCGTGGACGACCCACACCTGCGCTACGACGACTACGCCTCCGTGGCGGGCCCGGCCGCCCCCGACGCCGACCTCACCGTCGGGGTCACCCACGCGCCCTACCAGCGGGTGCTCGACGCGATGGCGTCCGACGGGGCGCAGCTGCTGATCGCGGGGCACACGCACGGCGGGCAGCTGCAGGTGCCCTTCGTCGGCGCCCTGGTCACCAACTGCGACCTCGACACGTCACGGGCGTCGGGCCTGTCCCGCTGGTGGCCCGGGGCCGGCAGCACCCCTTCCTCAGCCGCTCCCCCGGACGCCGCCTGGCTGCACGTCTCCGCCGGTCTGGGTGGCAATCCCTACACGCCGTTCCGCTTCTGCTGCCGGCCCGAGGCGACCCTGCTGACCCTGCTCCCGGCAGGCTGAACGGGCCGCGTCCGCGACGACCCGGGCGGGATTCGGCGCAGCCGACGGTGTGCGTTATCCTTGTCGACGCTGCCCGCCGGAGACGACGGGGAGCGAGCCACGGGGTGTGGCGCAGCTTGGTAGCGCGCTTCGTTCGGGACGAAGAGGTCGCAGGTTCAAATCCTGTCACCCCGACCACGAGACCGGCCCGGCCTGCGAGAGCAGGCCGGGCCGGTCTTCTTGTGCCGGGCACCCGGTGCGAGTGCCCCAGACAGATCGCTCGCCGGTCGTCCGGCCCGACGTCGGTGGTGCACTTGCAGCACTCAGCCTGTGGCCGAGAACCGACGTCCGAGATCGGCGAAGACCGCGGCGTTGTGCCGGAAGGCCACGCGCGCCTCCTCGACGACACGCTCCCGCTCCCCCGTCGACAGGGGGAGGATGTCGAGGGCGTGGCGGTAGGCGTCCTTGTAGGGCTTCGGCTTCGGGATCGCCCGGAAGTCGTAGAAGCGCAGGCCGTCCTCGCCCGGCACCAGGCCGTAGGTGCGGGCCAGGATGCGGCCCAGCGCGAGGCCGCCCGACAGGTCGCCGAGGTAGCGCGTGTAGTGGTGCGCCACGAAGCCGCCGGGCCAGGACGCGCAGCCGCGGATCCGGTCGGCGTAGGCGTGCGCGGCCGCGCTGGGAGCGATACCCCCACGGAAGTCGGGGCCCACCAGCACGGCGAGGTCGGCCTCCAGGGCGGGCAGCCGCTCCAGCGCGGGGTCGAGGAAAGCCGCCACGACCGGGTCGGCGGCGAGCCGGGCCGCCGTCTCCTCCAGGGCCCCGTAGATCACCCAGTGCTCGGCGGCGAGCGCGGCATACCCCTCCAGGGCGACCTGCCCGTCGAGCATCCGGGCCATGAAGTCGGAGGTCTCGGCCTCCTCGTGCACCTGGCGGGTGCCGGTGCGGATGGCCTCGGAGAACGGGACGGAGCCCGCCGCGGCGTCGTCGCGCCAGGTCTCCAGGGCAGAGTCCGTCACGGGGATGCTCCTCGGGGGACAGGGGCGGTCGGGGGGTCCAGCACGGAAGGTACCAGCGGCCGGCACGTCTCCTACCGCAGCGACCGCCGGGCGACCAGCCGTTCGCGAAGTCGCCGCAGGCGGCCGCGCATGCCACCCACCACCCCGGGGTGGACCCGCGCCACGGCGTCGTGGTGCTCCGACCCGACCGGCGGGACGTCGAGCTCGAGGTCGGCGACGACGGCCAGCCGGGGGCGGTCGTGCTCGCCACCGAGCACCTTCCCGCCCACCCAGGCGGCGCGCAGGTCGGTGCCGTCGAGCTCGAGCAGGGCGAGGTTGTTGTCGAACCACGGGCCCGCGACGCCGTGCCAGTCCCACCGCGGGTCCGGCACCCGCGCCGACCGGGCGAGGAGGGTCCCCAATGGCCGGGCGCCGTGCGAGAGCCCCGCGACGATGGCGCGCGCCGCCCGGGGCAGGGGGTTGCGGATGGGTGAGCAGACCAGCTGCAGGATGCGGGAGCCGGTCCTCCGCTCGACCTCCGTGACGTAGGAGTGGTGCACGTCCCCGGACAGGAAGAGGACCGACGAGGGGGCGGCGCCCCGCCGGCCATCGGCCACCTCGTCGACCATCTCCGCGACCCGGTCGAAGGAGGCGGCGAAGGCGCCCCAGTGCTCGAGGTCCAGCTCCTGCCGCAGCCGCTCCCCCACCCCGGTGAGGCGGTGCCCCCACCCGCCGTTGACGAGGGCCTCGTTCCAGGACTCCAGGTGGTGCAGGCCGCGGGGCAGCAGGAAGGGCAGCGAGGTGCCCACGAGCAGGTGGTCGACGTCGCCGACCAGCTGCTCGTCCACCCAGCGCGTCTCGCGCTCGTCGAGCATCGCGCGGTCCCCCGGGTCGAGGCGGCGCGAGGCCCGCGAGTCGACGACGACGAGCCGGTTGCGGCCGAGGCGGTGGGTGTAGCTCCACCGGTAGCTCAGCGGCTCGGCGTCGGTGCGCTCGGCGAAGGCGTCGACGGCGTCGGTCAGGTCGACCTCGGCCTCCCCGGCCCCCTCCTGGCGGCGGCGCAGCTCGACCCACAGCGGGTCCTCGGCCCGCGCTGCGGGCGAGAGGTTGCCCAGGTGCTGGTAGACCCAGTAGGAGCCCAGCCCGGCGACGATGCGGCCGTGCCACCAGCTGGTGGCCTCCATCTCCTCGCGCCACTGCTGCGAGGTGTTCCAGTCGTCCCGCACGTCGTGGTCGTCGAAGATCATCAGCGAGGGCAGCCAGGAGAGGAGCCAGCGCAGCGCGGGCTCGCTCCACGCGAGGCGGTAGAGGTGGGCGTACTCCTCGTAGTCAGCCAGCTCCGGCCCGGGCTCCTCGTCGAGATCCCGCCGCGCCGCGATGAACTCGCGCATCGCGGCGCTGGTGGAGTCGGCGTACACCTGGTCGCCCAGCAGCAGGAGCAGCTGGGGCGGGGTCCCGAGCGGGCCGGGGTCGCCGTCGGCGAGCGCCAGGGCGTAGGAGCGCAGCGCGTCGACGCCGTGGCTGAGGTGGTGGACCGCGTCGTGCGGCACGCTCGTGCGGCACGAGCCGAACGCCAGCCGCACGGCGCCGTCCTCGGGCAGGGTCGTCAGCGTGCTCGCGGGCAGGTCGGTGCCAGCCGGCGGCCAGACCACCTCGCCGTCGACCAGCACCTGGTATGCCGTGCGCGTGCCAGGATCGAGGCCGTCCACCTCGACGAGCGCGTAGTGGTGGCCGTGCACGGCGAAGGTGCGGGCCCGCCAGACCCGGTCGGGCTGCTCGATCAGGCGCACCGCGACCTTTCCCGCCCGCCCGGTCTCCACCCAGACCGCCGCCGAGGTCGCGTCGACGTGCCGCAGCAGCGGGCCGAGCACCAGGTCCTCCGCCATGTCCCCAGTCTGCCCCGTGGTCGCGCTCAGGGGTGGCCCTGCCGCCACCGCTCGACGACGACGTCGACGGCCACGGGCTCGAGGTCGTCCGGCGGGAGGAAGGCCGGCTCCGGGAGACGCCCCGCGAGCCGCGCGGCGCCGGCCGACCTCGTCAGGGTGACCTGCACGGCCGTGGGCCCGGACGTCAGGGCGTCACCCGACCCCGACACGTCGGCCGCCCACGCCTCCCAGGTCAGGCGGTCCACGGAGACCGGCTCCAGCACCTCCACCAGGGCACGCGCCCTGCCCAGCACGCGCAACGGCGGCCGACCGGCGCGCACCCGCGGGTCCGCCGGGACGTCGGCGGCGCCGACCACCCACAGCCCGACGTCGCCATGCCGCAGCAGCGACTCGGTGACGACGGCGACCTGCGCGGAGCTCCAGCCGCGGGCGTGCAGCACCGCGACCACGTCGGGCTGCTCGTGCGTCCAGCCGCGGCCGCGCACCAGCGGGTGCGGCAGGAGCGGGGCGAGGCGCGCCGTCTCGGCGTTCTTGACCTCGGCCAGGACCGCCGGGTCGTCGGAGCGACCGTCGAGGTCGGCACCGTCGTGCCAGGCCACGGCCCCGGGCACGTGCCGCAGGCCGACGCCCGCGAGCCACGCCCGCCACGCCAGGTCCCAGTCCTCGCCGCCGTAGCCCACGAGCGACTCGTCGAAGCCGCCCGTCGCCTCCCAGACGGACCGTGAGGCCGCGGCCACCGCGGAGATGACGAAGCGGAAGGAGGTGTCGTCGGCGGCGCGCAGGTCGGAGGTCTCGGCATACCCCTGGGCGAGCCACTCCGGCTCGGGCAGCGGCACGGGCGGCGGCCACGTCGTGCCTCCGTCGCGCAGGAGCTCACGCAGGTCGGCGTGCCGACGGCGGCCCACCGCCAGGACCGGCTCGGCGAGACAGGCCTGCTGCATCGCGGCGAGGTAGCCGTCGTCGGGCACGGTGTCGCCGTCGAGGAAGACCAGCACCCGACCGCGCGCGGCCCGGGCACCGAGGTTGCGCGCGGCGCCCGCCCGGAAGCCGCGGTCCTCCTGGCGCACCACCCGGACGGGCAGGGGACCCGCACCCCGGACGTCCGGAGGCTCCGGCGAGCCGTCGTCGGCGACCACGACCTCGACGCCGCCGGCCACCCCCGTCTGGGCGGCGACCCGGCGCAGGAGGAGGTCGAGCAGCTCCTGGTCGCGATACCAGGGCACGACGACCGACACCGCCGGCCCGCGCGCCACCTCGCCCAGCCGGGTCCCGGCCTCGGCGGCCGAGGGCGACAGCCGGACCGAGTCGTCGAGCCAGGTCGAGGAGGGGTCGGCGAGGGCGTCGGCGACCGCGGCGGCGAGCTCGTCGGGCCGGACGAGGGTGAGCGCGCCGGGCATCCGCTCCGCCAGCTCGGCGGAGTAGCGCGAGCGCAGCACGACAGGCCGTCGACCTGCCCCGAGCCAGGTCGCGATCGAGCCGGAGGCGGACAGGTGCTGGTGGGCCGCGACGGGGACGGTGGCCGCCGCGAGCGCCGCCGGCAGGTCGGCGTCGTCCACCCACCCGCTCGTGGTCCACGTGGTGCCCGCGGCCGTGGCCCGACGGGCGAGCTCGTCGACCAGGTCGTCGTGGCCGGCGGAGGCGCGGCCGAGGTTGGAGGCGGCCACCGACCGACCTGCCAGTCGCGGGTCGCGGGAGGCGGCCGCCGTCGCGTCGACGGTCTCCTCGAGCCCCTTGCCCGGATAGATGTGGCCCAGGGTCACGACGGTGGCGGGTGCGGACGGGTCCTCCGGAGGACGCGGGGCCGCGCCGGGGTCCCGTTCCACGGGCAGGGCTATGACGTGCGTCCGCGCCAGCACGGCCTCCGCGGCCCCGGGGCGGGCGGCCCGCAGCGCGACCGTCAGCAGGAGCAGCTCGTGACGACTGGCGACGACGACGTCGTCCGACGTGGCGGCCAGCGTGGCGTAGAGCCGGGTCCGGGCCTCGCGCCAGCGCCCGTCGGAGGCCTGCGGCAGGTCGTGCAGCACCGCGGTGACCCGGGCGGCGGCGCGGGTGACCCGCAGCCACACCTCGACGGCGGCCCCCGGGTCGTCGGCGAGGAGCCGGTCCGTGACCTGCACCGCGACCGTCCGGCCGGCGAGCGCGTCCGGGTCGAGCTCGTCGAGCCGCTCGACGCGGAGGAGCTCGGCGTCGTCCAGGTGCGGGTGGACGAGCACCCCGTGCCGCGCGACGCCGTGCACGTCCGGCCCGGGGACGACGTGCAGGAGCGGTGCGGTCACGCCACCCGTCCGTCGCGGTCGGCGTCGACGCGCGCCCCGGCGACGACAGCGGCATACACCTCGGCGTGGCGGGCGGCGACGAGGTCGCGCTCGCGCTCCCGCTCCTCCCGGGTGACCGATGGCGCGGGCCGGCGAGCCGCCTTCCGGAGCAGCTGGACGAGGTGGTCGACCGGCGCGTCCCGGTCGGCCGGGCCCCAGGTCAGGACGCCCGCCTGCTCGCGCAGGTGGCCGACCTCGGGGGCGAGCACCCAGGTGCCGAGGTCGCGGCAGGCCTCGGCCCAGCCCGAGTGGGTGCCCCAGGCGTAGGCCAGGACCGAGGCGTCCAGGTCGCCGAGATAGGCCCAGAGGGCGTCGTCGTCGAGCCGAGGCGCGAGGACGACCTCCACCCCGGGGGGCGGGTCCTCGCGGAGCGACTCCAGCACGGCCGCCAGCTCGGGGTCGTGCCGCGGGGCGGTGGGGTCGAGCACCTCGGGGTGGCCGCGCACCTCCAGGGAGACGCCGTCCGCGAGGTCGGCCGTGCGGACGGCCTCGACGAGCGCGGGCAGCACCCGCATCGGGGTGATGTTGGGACGCAGGCTCTTGAGGTGCAGCCCCACGCGCAGGCCCTCCCGGTGCCTGCCGGCCCGCCCGACCAGCTCCAGGGGGACGACGTGCGGGTGCGGGACGACGACCGGTCTCCGGCCGTAGGTGCGCGCGACCTCGTCGGCGGCCCCGTGCGTGAGGGTGAGCAACGCCGCGGCACGCTCGACGAGGAGGGCCAGCTGGGCGGCGTGCGGGGTCTGGTCGAGCAGGTGGGGGTTGACCAGGTCGTGGACGGTGTGGACGAGCGGCAGCCCGACCTCGTCGAGGGTGTCGAGCCACTCCTCGAGCTCGGCAGGGGTGCGGCCCTCCAGCCCGAAGTGGGTGTGGACGACGTCCTGCTCGCCGGCGTGCTCGCGGACCCAGGCGGGCTCGAGGCCGGGATGGGGCCACCACTGCCCGGGCGGGGCGCCGGGCACCGGCGGGTCGGGCAGCACCTCGAACGCCGGTGCGCCCGCGACGGGTCGGAGGCTGTCGACGTAGGCGTGGGTCGCGGGCACCATGCGGACCCGCGGCGGGCGGGTGCTCATGCCAGCACCCGCCAGCGACCGGTCTCGTCCGGTGCGGCCAGACCACGCTCCTCGAAGGCCTCCAGCCAGCCCTCCATCGGCCACCAGCCCCAGCGGTCGGCGAAGACGCCGGCGTTGCGCACGACGGCCTCGAGGTGGTGCACCGGAGGCCCACCACCCTCGTGATGCTGGTGGTAGGCGGTGGCGCCGCCGACCCAGGTCAGGATGCCGCCCCGGGCGCCGACGACCTGGGCGAAGTCGGTGTCCTCGCCGCCGTAGCCGACGTACTCCTCGCAGAAGCCCCCGCACGCGGCGAAGTCGTCGGCGGTGAGGGCGAAGCTGAGCGACCAGAACTGCCGCAGGTCGGGCTCGCGCAGCCGGCGGCCCGGCGGCAGCAGCACACGGTCGGAGCGGTGCCGACCGGCCTGCGGCAGCTGGTCCAGGCAGGTGACCCAGCCGTCCCGACCCTCGGGCACCGGAGGCAGGTAGGCGACGTCGCCGCAGAGCACGGCCGGGTGCGGAGCCCGGCGGGTGGCGGGCGAGGCCAGCTCGCGGGCGTAGGTCGCGACGGTCCCCGGGCCGGGTATGCAGTCCACGTCGAGGAAGATCAGGGCGCCGCCCCCACGGTCGCGGGCCGTCCGGGCGGCGAGGTTGCGGGCCCGGGCCAGGGGCAGCCCGTCCGCGTCGACCGGCACCTCGACCACCGACAGCTCGGGTCGCGGCCCGTCGGCAGCGGCCCAGGCGGCCTCGGCGACCGCACGGACGTCGGGATCGCCCATGGCGACGACGACGTGCAGGTCGGGGCGCCGCTCCCCCGCGGCGAGGCCGGCGATCTGGCCGCGCAGGTGGTCGTGGCGCCCGTGGGCCAGGGTGAGGACCGCGACCGGGCCGTCCGTCGCCCCGACGGGGGCGGGTGCCAGCCGTTCGGCGAGCTCGTCGAGGTGGGCGGCGGCCCGGCGCGCTCCGTCGGCGCCCCAGCGGGACCAGCCCTCGCCGCCGAGCTCGGTCGCCCGCTGCAGCAGGTCGGCCCACCGGTGGGCCGGCGGCCAACCCTCGGCGGTCACCGCGACGCTCAGGCGCTCCAGCGCCCGGACCGTGGCGGCCTGCTCGTCGTGCGGGCGGGGCTGGGCGAGGACGACGGCGGCCCGGCGGGCGAACGCGACGTCGGCGACGGCGTTCTGCCCGGCGTGGCACACGACCACGTCGGCCGCGGCGAGGTCGGCGGGCAGGTCGGCGCTGCGCGGGGACCCGCCGCCCCGGACGCTCCAGGTCCAGCCCGGGGTGGCCTCGCGGGCGGCCCGCAGCGCACCGGGGTCCAGGTCGGCGCCACCGCTGCCCCAGAGGACGAGGACGCGACGGTCGCCGTCGGCGGGGGCCCTGTCCTCGTCGCGGCCCGGCACCGGCCGGTCGGCGAGCGCGCTGATCCCACCGACGTGCCAGGTCTTGTCGAGCCAGGACTGAGGCCAGCCGGCGTCGGGGTGCGCGTCGGCGGGCCACGGTGCGAGGAGCGCCTCGGCCAGGTCGTAGGCCGTGCGGTGGGCGCGGTCGAGCCGGTCCCCGGGCATGGCCCCCACGACGACGGGCACGCCGCACAACCGGGCCAGCAGGCTGATCTCGACCGAGACGTCGACCACGAGGAGGGCGGGGCGCTCCTCGGCGAGCCACTGGACCAGCTGACGGTGGCGCTCGAGCAGGCCGGGGTGGTGGCGGGGCACCCAGTGCAGCGTGCCGCCGGCGGTCGCGTCCGCGGCGACGGGGTCGATCACGGGCGGGCGGTCGTCGGGCGACAGGCTCACCCAGGGTCCCGGCCAGCCGACCGGAGCCGGGCCGGGGCCGAGGCCGGTGACCTCCGAGCGCAGCGCGCGGGCCACGGAGGTGCCCCGGCGCCGGTGGCCCTCCCCGTGCCCGTGCAGGTAGTAGCCGATCACGGGGCGGACCGCCCGAGGTCGACCTCCGGCACCGCGGACGCGGCCAGCGCGGCCCCGGCCATCGGGGACGCCACGCGTCGCCGGTCCGACCGACGCCGCCGGGGTGCCGGCGCACCCTGGGTGATCCTGTCGTACAGCCGCAGGTAGTCGTCCACCATCCGGTCCGTCGAGAGCTGGTCCTCGGCGCGGGCGCGGCAGGCCGCGCGGGAGAGCTCGAGCACCTCGGGGAGCGCGGCAACGGCGCGCGCCACGACCTCGTCCTCGGTGCCGGTCGGGTCGACCAGGCGGCCGGCGTCGGGGCCGACGACCTCGGCCAGACCACCCCGCCGCAGACCCAGGACCGGCGTCCCGCAGGCCAGGGCCTCGGCGGCGACCAGGCCGAAGGGCTCGTCCCAGACCGGCGTCACGAGCGCGGCGGAGCTGCGGCCGACGAGGTCGGCGAGCTCGGCGTCGGACAGGTGCCCGGCGTAGGTGATCGAGTCGTCCAGGAGGGGGCGGAGCACCTCGCACTCGTAGGCCGCGTCCGACACGGGCCCGGCGAGCACGAGCGGCATACCCGCGGCCCTGGCGATGCGGACCGCGAGGTGGGGAGCCTTCTCGGGGACGATGCGCCCGGACCAGACCAGGGGGCCACCACCCGGGCCGGGTCGCCAGACGGAGGTGTCCACCCCGTTGCGCACGACGGTCGCGTCGACGACGTGGCGCCAGGCGGCGGCGGTGTGGCCGCTGACCGCCGCCGCGTGCAGCGGGGCGCCGCCGTCGGCCGCCCGGGCGATGCGGATCGCGGACTCCAGCCAGGGGGTCGGCGGGGTGTGGAGCGTGAGGAGGGTCGGGACCTTCAGCGTGGGGGCCATCGCGGCGGGCAGGTGGTGCAGCGCGTGGCTGTGGACCAGGTCGATGTCGTCGCGGCGGGCCAGGTCGAGCATGACGCGCAGGTAGGCGTGGTGGCGGCGCAGCCAGCCCTCCTCCGGCATCGAGACGTCGGTGCGGGCGGTGTCGGACAGCGGCAGCTCGTCCGGCCACAGGTGCTCCACCCCGGGTATGACGTCGCTGCCGCGGGCGGCGAAGACCGTGACCTTGTGCCCCCGGGCGCTCAGCCCGCGGGCGAGGTGCCAGCTGACCGACTCCAGGCCGCCGGCGAAGGGCTGCCGGACGGGAAAGCGCGTGTGCGCGACGACGAAGACATGCACGACGAACCTCCGGAGGGCGTGGTTGGGGAATGGTCCGGGAGCCCTGCACGGCGGGGGGACCGACTCCTTCGGATGCTAGGGCTGCGGGTGCGGCCCCGCTCGTCGGACCGACGGGCCATCCATGCGGGCGAGGGTGTGCGGTCCACCGGGTCACGGCCGTGGGTCGGTGCCGCCCCGGTGCCCCTCCAGCCTCGTCGGGCGAGGTCAGAGGCCCCGCGTCTATAGTGCAAGGAGCCCGTTGACCGCCACTTCCAAGGAGCGATGTGCAGTGAGCACCTACACCCTTCCCGATCTCGCCTACGACTACGGCGCGCTGGAGCCGCACATCAGCGGCCAGATCATGGAGCTGCACCACAGCAAGCACCACAAGGCCTACGTCGACGGCGCCAACCAGGCGCTGGAGAAGCTGGCCGCCGCGCGCGAGTCCGGCGACTTCGCGACCGTGCCGATGCTCGAGAAGAACCTCGCCTTCAACCTGGGCGGCCACACCAACCACTCGGTGTTCTGGCAGAACATGTCTCCCGAGGGCGGCGGCCGCCCCGAGGGCGAGGTCGGCGCCATGATCGACGACTACTTCGGCTCCTTCGACGGCTTCAAGGGCCAGTTCGAGGCTGCCGGCACCACCATCCAGGGCTCTGGCTGGGCCGTGCTGTCCTGGGACGCCATCTCGCAGCGCCCGCTGATCTTCCAGCTGTGGGACCAGCAGGGCAACGTGCCGATCGGCCAGACCCCGCTGCTCATGCTGGACATGTGGGAGCACGCCTTCTACCTGCAGTACAAGAACGTCAAGGCCGACTACGTCAGCGCCTGGTGGAACGTCGTCAACTGGGCGGACGTCACCCGTCGCCTGGAGACCGCGCGCTCCGCGACCGCGGGTCTGATCAACCCCGCCTGAGGCGACAGCGCCGCACCGCACGGGGCGGAGGGAGCCGCGGCTCCCTCCGCCCCGTGCCGCGTCGGGGGGCCGGAACGCGAGGTCTACCCTGAAGCCTGACCCCTGGGAGGAAGGCAAGGCATGCAGGTGCAGTGGTGGGGCATCATCCCCTTCGTCGTCATGCTGCTCACGATCGCGATCGCCCCGCTGGTGCCGGCGACCCGCGAGCTGTGGGAGCGCCAGCGCGTGCAGCTGCAGGTCTCGCTGCTGCTGGGCCTGCCCGTGGCGATCTGGTTCCTCGCCGCGGGCGAAGGGTCGACGGTCGTGCACTCCCTCGTCGAGTACGGGCAGTTCATCATGCTGCTGCTCGCCCTCTTCGTGGTCTCGGGCGGCATCTACCTGGCCGGCGACATCCGCGCCACGCCCGCGGTCAACACCGCCTTCCTGGGCGTGGGCGCCGTGCTGGCGTCCTTCATCGGCACCACCGGTGCGGCCATGCTGCTCATCCGGCCGCTGCTCAACACCAACGCGGAGCGTTCGCACAAGGTCCACACGGTCGTCTTCGCGATCTTCGTCATCGCCAACACAGGTGGCCTGCTGACCCCCCTGGGCGACCCGCCGCTCTTCCTGGGGATGCTGCGTGGGGTCCCCTTCGAGTGGACCTTCTCGCTCTTCCCGATGTGGCTCTTCGTCAACATCCTGCTGCTGGTGTCCTACTACGGCCTCGACCGGCGCCTCGCGGCCACCGAGACCGAGGAGGCTCTGGCCCTCGACTCCAGCCAGGTCGAGCCGCTGCGCGTGCGCGGCGCCGTGCACTTCCTCTACCTCGCCGCCATCGTCGCCTCGGTGGCCTTCGCGCCGAGCATCGACCTGCACGCCGTCGAGGAGGGTCACGCCCACTGGTGGCAGTGGATCCCCTGGCGCGAGCTGATCATGATCTCCGTGGCGCTGCTCTCGCTGCGCACGGGGCCGCGGACCGCCCGCTACGAGGACAACCGGTTCACCTGGGGCCCGATCCAGGAGGTCGCGGCCATCTTCATCGGCATCTTCCTGACGATGATGCCCGCGCTGCGCTACCTGGCGCAGGTGGCTCCCGAGCTCCCGCTCAACCGGGTCACCTTCTTCGCCTTCACCGGCGGCCTGTCGGCCGTGCTCGACAACGCCCCGACCTACGTCACCTTCTTCGAGATGGCCCGCGAGCTGGGCGGGGAGCCGGCGGTCGCGGGCGTCTACGAGCCGTTCCTGGTCTCGATCAGCCTCGGCGCCGTCTTCTGCGGCGCGATCACCTACATCGGCAACGGCCCCAACTTCATGGTCAAGGCCGTGGCCGACCGTGCCGGGGTCCACATGCCGTCCTTCGGCGGCTACGTGGTGTGGGCCTTCCTCCACCTGGTGCCCGTGCTCGTGGCCATGTCGCTCGTCTTCACGACCGGCGTCCGCTGGGCCCAGGTCGCCGGGTGGGTGCTGGCCGCCGCGCTGGTCGTCCGGGCGCTGCTCCCGCGCCGCGGTCGTCCCAGCGAGGAGAAGACCGAGGTGACGGCATAGGTCGTCCGGTCGTCAGTCGACCGCGTGGAGGGCGGCCATCTCCGCCTCCATGACCTGCTCCTCCTCGGCGTCGAGGCGCACGTGGGAGAGCAGCGTCAGCAGCACGCGCAGTGCGGACGCGGCCCGCTCCCCCCACGAGGAGAGATAGCTGAACTGCCACCACCACATGGCCTCGGTCGGGCGGCCCGCCTCGAAGTGGGCGCGGCCGTGCTCGAGGTCGGCGGCGATGGCCACCAGGTCGGCGGACAGCGAGCCGCTCGTCACCTCGGTGGAGAGGACGGGGTCGACGAGGTCGCAGTAGGGGTCGACGCCCCCGAGCAGCTCGTGGAGCCGGGCGCGGACCTCCTCCAGGTCGCAGTCGGGACCGGGGTCGGGCTCGAAGCGCTCGTCGGGCAGCACGTCGACGAGCGCGCCGACGCGCGCACCGGCCGCGCACAGCTGGCCGACGGCCAGCAGCAGGACCGGCAGGGCGGCGCCCGGGGCCTCCCCCGAGGCCACCTCGTGCAACGAGTCGAAGTAGGCGGACACCTCGGCGTTCATCTGCTCCGCCACAGCGCCCCAGCCCTGGTCCAGCGTCTCGTCCATGACCCCACACTAGGCCAGAACGGCGGGCCCGGCGCGGGGGGAACGGCTAGGCGGAGGGCGTGCCGCCGGAGAGCAGCCGGCGACCCTCGAAGGCCCGCCCGAGGGTCACCTCGTCGGCGTACTCCAGGTCGCCGCCGACGGGGAGCCCGGAGGCCAGCCGGCTGACGCGGACCCCCTCGAAGGGGGTGAGCAGGCGCGCCAGGTACGTCGCGGTCGCCTCGCCCTCGAGGTTGGGGTCGGTCGCGAGGATGACCTCGCTGACCGACCCATCGGCGAGGCGCGCCACGAGCTCGCGGACGCGCAGGTCCTCCGGGCCGACGCCGCCGATGGGGTTGATGGCGCCGCCGAGCACGTGATACCGACCGCGGAACTCGCGGGTGCGCTCGATGGCGGCGACGTCCTGGCTCTGCTCCACGACGCAGATGAGCGAGGCGTCGCGGCGCGGGTCGAGGCAGATGCGGCACTGCTCGGCCTCCGCCACGTTGCCGCAGACCTCGCAGAAGCGGACCTTCTCGCGGATCTGGACGAGGGCGTCCGCGAGCCGCGTGATGTCCTCGGGGTCGGCCGTCAGCAGGTGGAAGGCGATCCGCTGGGCCCCCTTGGGCCCGACGCCGGGCAGCCGGCCGAGCTCGTCGATCAGGTCCTGGACCACACCTTCGTACACAAGGGTCGACTCTACGTCGGCGGACCGCCGCTACCGACCAGGCGCCCCCGGCCCGGCACCGCCGAGGAGGACGGCCCGCAGGGCGGCGACGTCGTCGACCACGTGGTCGGCGGCGTCCAGCACGTCGCGGGTGCCGGCGCCCCAGGTCACGGCTACCGCGACCATGCCAGCGGCGCGGGCCGCCTGGACGTCGACGAGGGCGTCGCCGACGTAGACGCTGCGCGCGGGGTCGACGCCCATGCGGCGGGCACCCTCGAGCAGCGGGGCCGGGTCGGGCTTGTGCGCGCCCGTGTCCTCCATGCCGACGACGTGTTCCACCTCGGGCAGTCCGGTGACCCGCATCCCGCGGATCACCGTGCGTCGGCTCTTGGAGGAGACGACCCCCACCGGGACGCCCTCCTCCAGCAGGTCGGTGACGAGGCCGGCCGCACCCGGCACGGTGCGGATGAGGGCGTCGTGGTGGCTCAGGTTGTGCTCGCGGTAGCGGTGGACCAGCTCCTCGCCACGCCCGGGCGAGAGCTCCTCGAGGACGTCGATCAGGACGCGTCCGATCCAGGAGCGGATGACCGTCTCGTCGGGGGCCGGCTCCAGGTCCAGCCCCAGCACCGTGTGGTGGTAGGACTCGACGATGAGCGGGATGGTGTCGGCGAGGGTGCCGTCGAAGTCGAAGAGCACGCCCCCGCGGGCGTCGGTGGCGCTCACGCGGGCAGGTCGGGCTGGCGCTGGTTGTACTCGCCCGCCCACTCCTGCCCGGACATCGCCAGGATCGCGGCCATCACCTCGTCGGTGAGCTCGCGGCGGGCCCGGCCCTGCGGCATACCGGCGAAGCGGTCACCGACCTCGATGGGACGACCGAACTCGACGCGCACCTTGGCCCGTCGGGGGAGGCGCGCACCGACCGGCTGGATCTGGTCGGTGCCGGTCAGCGCGACCGGCACGATCGGGCAGCCGGACTGCAGCGCGAGCCACGCGACGCCGGTGCGTCCGCGGTAGAGGCGCCCGTCCCGCGAACGGGTGCCCTCGGGGTAGATGCCGAACGCTCCGCCGCCCTGGATGTGGGTCAGGGCGAGGTCGAGCGACTCCTGCGCCGCGCGGGCGTCGTCGCGGTTGACCGGGATCGAGCCCACACCGGTGAACCACTCGCGGCTGATCCAGCCCTTGAGGCCGGTGCCGGTGAAGTACTCGGCCTTGGCGAGGAAGGCCACCTGCCGCGGCGAGGTGAGGGGGATGACGACGCTGTCGACGAAGGACAGGTGGTTGCTCGCGAGGATCACGCCGCCGCTCATGGGCACGTTCTCCCTGCCCACGACCTCGGGTCGCCAGATCGCCGTCGCCAGGGGCGTGACGACCGGGTGCAGCAGCTCGTAGAGCATGACCGTCCTTTCAGCCGACGATGTCGTCGTTGATGGCGATGACGGTACCGCCCAGCACCTGCTCGATCACCGGCTGACCCACGACGCCGGAGGACGCGAGGTCCTCGTCGTCGTCGCTCGGGGCGTCGCCGTAGCCCGACCCGCCCTGCGGTGCGGTGGCCTGGGGCGGGGCCTGCGGGGCGCGGGGGCCCGACGGCTGCGGGGCGGGTGCGTCGCCCGGCGCGGCCGAGGCCCACGCGGGCGCCGCGGTGCTGCGCGTCTGCTGCGACCAGTCCGGCCCGTCGGCGGCGGCCGGGGCCCGCCGACCGGCACCGAGCTGGTCGGCCATCGAGGGCTCGGGGCCGGCGGGCGACCCGCTGGACGGAGCGCCGGTGGCCGGGCCCGGCGCTCCGGTGGTCGGTGCCAGGGGTCGTGTCGGCGCTGGGGGGCGCGGGCCCGGTGCGGCGGCGACGCCGGAGGGGTTGGCCCGGGTGCGGATGCGCACGCCGGGCGGCGGGCCGTCACCCGACGGCGGCTGCCACTGCGGCGGGCCCGCGGGAGGCTCGGCGGCTGCCGGGGCCGGGCTGTCGGGGACGACCGCCGCAACGGGGCCCGTCGGTGACGGACCGGCGGACGGTCGTCCCCCCGGAGCAGGGCCCGCGGGGCCCGGGCCGGAGCTCGTGCCCGTGGGAGCCGGACCGGATCTCGGGCCCGTGGGAGCCGGGCCGGAGGGGGCGGGCGCACCGCCGGAAGGGGCGCCGCTGGGGCGTGCCGGACCACCGGGACCCGTCGGGCCGGCCGGACCGGAGGGAGGCGCCTGCCCGCCCGCGGGGCCACCCGGACCCGCCACGACGGCCTCGATGCGGGTGTCGAGGGCGATGGCCTCGATGAGGGCCTGGCGCAGCGCCTCGGAGTGCTGGGTGCCGATGAAGTGGCGGATCCAGTTCTCGTCCGGCATACCGAGCAGCACCCGGCGGCCGTCGTAGTCGAGCAGCACCGCCATCTGCAGGCCGCTCCACGTGCGCCGGCTGATCTCCTTGACCCGCTCCAGCACGTCGGGCCACTGGCGGCGCAGGGCGGCGGTGTCGAGGGCACCGGGGGCGGCGGGCTGCTGCTGGGCGGC
The DNA here is from genome assembly GCF_006716885.1 of Ornithinimicrobium humiphilum. Lineage (NCBI taxonomy): Bacteria > Bacillati > Actinomycetota > Actinomycetes > Micrococcales > Ornithinimicrobiaceae > Ornithinimicrobium > Ornithinimicrobium humiphilum. The sequence goes on along the minus strand of NZ_VFPU01000001.1, from coordinate 370,516 downwards.
GGGGCCCTGGCCCGCGGGCTGCGGAGCACCCTGGGCGGCACCGGGGCCAGCGGCGGGCCCCTGGGCGGGCGTCGGCGACTCCGGGGCGGCCGGGCGACCGGCAGGAGCCGCAGCACCCTGCGGAGCCTGACCGCCCTGCGGACCCGGGCCACCCTGCGGAGCCTGACCGCCCTGTGCCGGAGCGGGCTGCCGGGCGTGCGCGGGCTGCCCTGCGGGCGCGGGCTGCGACGTCGGTGCGGGCTGCGGGGCGGCCGGCCGGGTCTGCTGGACCTGCGGACGGCTCGTGGCAGCGGGGCCCGCAGCAGCCGGTGCGGCAGAGCCGTCCGCGGCCGTGAGGCGACGCTCGATGCGGTCCAGGCGTGCGCCATACCCCTCCTCGCCGGAGGCGGCGGGGAGCAGGAGGCGGGCGACGAGCAGCTCGAGCAGCAGGCGGGTGGAGACCGCGCCGCCCATCTCGGACAACCCGCGGCTGATGATGTCGGCGGCGCGGGAGAGGGCCTCGGGCCCCTGCACCGCGGCCTGGTGGCGCATCCGCTCGATCTGGTCGGCGGGCAGGCCGGGGAGCAGGCCGGCCGCGGCCGCGGAGTCACCCACGGCCGCGAGCACGATGAGGTCGCGATAGCGCTCCAGCAGGTCCTCGACGAAGCGGCGCGGGTCGTGGCCCGAGCTCATCACCTTGTCGACCTGGGCGAAGACGGTGGCCGCGTCGCCCGCCGCGACGGCGTCGACGACCGCGTCGAGCAGCTCGACGTCGGTGAAGCCGAGCAGCGCTGCCGTGCGCTCGTAGGTCAGGCCCTCGGCACCGGCGCCCGAGATGAGCTGGTCGAGGACCGAGAGCGAGTCACGCACCGACCCGCCACCGGCACGGGTGACGAAGGACAGCACGCCCGGCTCCAGGCTCACGCCCTCCCGCTCGCAGACCTGCTCGAGATAGCCGGTCAGGCGCTGCGGCGGCACGAGGTGGAAGGGGTAGTGGTGGGTGCGCGAGCGGATGGTCGCGAGGACCTTCTCCGGCTCCGTCGTCGCGAAGATGAACTTCACGTGCGGCGGCGGCTCCTCGACGACCTTGAGCAGGGCGTTGAAGCCGTTGGGCGTCACCATGTGCGCCTCGTCGATGATGTAGACCTTGTAGCGCGACTGGGCCGGCCCGAAGGCCGCGCGCTCGCGCAGGTCACGGGCGTCGTCGACGCCGCCGTGGCTGGCCGCGTCGATCTCGATGACGTCGACCGAGCCGGCGCCGTCACGTGCCAGGGCGACGCACGAGTCGCAGGTGCCGCAGGGCTCCGGCGTGGGCCCCTCCTCGCAGTTGAGGCAGCGGGCCAGGATCCGGGCGCTGGTGGTCTTGCCGCACCCGCGGGGACCGGAGAACAGGTAGGCGTGGTTGACCCGCCCCGAGCGCAGCGCCTGCATGAGCGGCTCGGTGACGTGCTCCTGCCCGATGACGTCGGCGAAGGACTCGGGACGGTATCGGCGGTACAGCGCGGTGCTCACGGCTCGACCCTAGTCGCCGGGACCCTCACGCCCGAGCCCCGTCCACAGGACGCAGGACGGTCATCCGGTGCGCCGCCCGGGTGAGGACCACGTAGAGCGCGCGGACGCCGCCGGGCGACTCCGCGACGATCTCGTCGGGGTCCACGACGAGGGTGGCGTCGTACTCCAGACCCTTGGTGGACAGCGGGTCGATGACCAGCACGCGGTCGGCCAGCGCCTCCAGGCCGGAGAGCTGCTCGCGCCAGGCGGCGGGCGCGATGATCGCGACCGACCCGTCGACCTCGCCGAGCAGGTCGTCGACCGCCTCGCGGGCGGCCTCGACGACGCCCTCGGGGGCGCAGGTGAGCTCCTCCGGCAGGTGCCCGGTCTCGCGGACCGCCCGCGGGATGTCCGCGTCCGGCACGTGCTCCTGGATGACGGCCGCGGCGTGGTCGAAGATCTCGCGGGCGTTGCGGTAGTTGGTGTCCATGTGGAAGCTCCGGCGCACGTTGCTGCCGAAGGCCTCCTCCCGCGCGCGGGCGGACTCCTCCAGGTCGTCCCACGACGCCTGCGCGAGGTCGCCCACGACGGTCCACGACGCCCAGCGGCCGCGCCGGCCGAGCATCCGCCACTGCATCGGCGAGAGGTCCTGGGCCTCGTCCACGAGCACGTGGGCGTACTCCTCCGCGCCGCCGAGACGCCCGGCGAGCAGCCGGGTGCGCGGGTCGCGGGAGAGGCGCTGGGAGGCGGTCGCCTCCACGGCCACGGCGACGGGGTTGCCGTCCTCGTCCAGGACCGGGCCGGCGGGGCGAGCGGCGCCCTCGCTGCCGAGACGGATGGCGGCGACGCCGTACTGCGAGGCGTCGTCGAGCTCCTCGATCTCGTAGAAGCCGCGCTCCTCGCTCGGCAGGTCGACGACCGGCCCGAGCCGGGCGTGGAGGTCGTCCACGAGCGCGACGTCGGCGACGGTCCACTCGCCGTCCTCGAGGGCGCGCTGGTAGGACTCGGCCAGCAGCCGTGCCTCGTCCGCGCTCACCACCCCGAGCCGACGGACCAGCTGCTCGTCGGCGAGCCACAGCAGCACCTCGCGGGGATCGACCGGGCGCCACCACTGGCGCACGAAGGCCTCGACGTCGCTGGAGTCGGTGAACCGGTCGACGAACTCGGCGCGCTCCCCGTGCTGCACCTGCTCCCAGGCCAGCGCGGCCAGGGCGTCGACGGCGGCGTCGTAGGAGGTGTTGCGGTGGTGGTGCCGCAGCACCTGGGAGCGAGCGCGGCGCAGGTGCTCCTCGGTGAGCCGCACCGCGTGACCGCCGACGAAGACGCGCAGCTGGGTCGGCGCGTCCGGGATCGGCTCGCGGGACAGCCGCGCGAGCAGCTGGCGGATGCGCAACGACCCCTTGACCGCGGCGGTCGCCGGCGGGTCGAGCCGCGTGGCCGTCATCCCCGCGACGACGTCGCCCAGGCTGCGCAGCACCACGCTGTCCTCGCCGAGCGAGGGCAGGACGCGCTCGATGTATGCCGTGTAGGCGGCGGACGGACCGACGACGAGGACGCCGCCGCCCTCGTAGCGGCGACGGTCGGAGTAGAGCAGGTAGGCGGCGCGGTGGAGCGCGACGACCGTCTTGCCCGTGCCCGGACCCCCGGTGATCTCGGTGACGCCGCGGGCAGGGGCGCGGATGGCCTCGTCCTGGTGCTGCTGGATGGTGGCGACGATGTCGCGCATGCGGGTGCCGCGGCTGCGCGTCAGCGCCGCCATGAGCGCACCGTCACCGACGACGACGATGTCCTCCGGCGGGTCGGCGACCATGAGGTCGTCCTCGACGCCGACGACGCGCTCGCCCTGGCAGCGCAGCACGCGGCGGCGGATCACGCCCTGGGGGTCGACCGGCGTCGCGCGGTAGAAGGGCGCCGCGGCCGGGGCGCGCCAGTCCACGACCAGGGGCTCGTAGTCGTCGTCGCGCACGCCGAGGCGTCCGACGTAGCGGATCTCGCGTCCGGCCGCCGGACCGCCCCCCGTGTGCTCGAGGTCGAGGCGGCCGAAGACCAGACCCTCGTGCTGGTGCTCGAGGGAGGCGCGGCGCTTGCTCGCGGAGTAGACGAGGGCGTCGCGCTCGAAGAGCCCGGCGAGCTCCTCCTCGCGCGGGTCGCCGGTGCCGCGGCGGTCGGTCTGGCCGCGCTGCATACCCTCCGCGTGCACGAGCTCCGCCCGCTGAGCCGCCTTGGCGAGCTCGGCGTAGACCCGGTCGACGTGCTCCTGCTCGGCCGCGATCTCGGCCTCGACGAGGTCGTTCGTCGTGGTGCTCACTCGCCCACCCTTCGTCCGACGTCCATCGCCGGGCGGTCCTCCACCACCCCTGGCAAAGGGATAACTCTAACGCCTGCGGGACCGGGCCCGGCGCAGGGATTCAGAGCCAGCCGCGGCGCGCGGCCTGCACCCCGGCCTGGAAACGGGTGGCCGCGCCGAGATGGTCCATGAGGTAGCGGACGCGGCGTTCCACGGTGCGCACGGACACCCCCGTCTGACGGGCGATGACCTGGTCGCTGGCACCGCTGGTGAGCAGGGCGAGGATGCGCTGGTCGCGCTCGGGCAGCGGCAGGCGCGCCTCCCCCTGCGCCGCCTCGCGCAGGTGGCGGCCGTAGGGGGTCGAGAGCCCCCAGACCACCTCGAGCAGCCGGCTGATCGCCTGGACGGCCGCCGGGAGCTCCACCGCGATCGAGCCCTCCGCGTCCCGTTCGAGGGCGGTGAGGTCGACCACCGCCGCGGTCGAGTCCGCGACCAGGATCGAGAACGGCATCCCCGTCGCGACCCCGACCGCGTGACCGGCGGCCCTGCTCCGGTCGAGGTGGAGGAGGGCGGCCTCGTCGTCGAGCATCGCCGTGTCCAGGACGACGCGGCGGCGGACCCCGTCGCGCACCGCGAGCAGGTCCGGGTCGAGCAGGGCCTCCTCGAGCAGGCGGCGGGCCGCCGGGGACGCGTCGACGGCCCACCAGAGGCGGGAGGTCGCGGTCCGGTGCAGCAGGGCCAGCCGTTCGGCGACGGCCTCCGGACCGAGCAGCAGCTCCAGGCCCTCGAGCGTCCGGGCGGGCGCCTCGCCGGCCGCGCGCCGCCAGAGCGCCTCGACCTGCATCGCGGTGGCCCGGGTCGTCTCCATGCGCCGCTCGACCGCTGCAGCGTAGCGGGGCATCGACTCGCTCGGGGGCACCACGCGCCAGGTGTCCGCGTCGTCGGTCGCGGCGAGCAGGCCGCGGGCGACCAGCTCGCGGGTGCCGACCTCGATCTCCTCGGCGTCGAACTCGCCCCCGGCGAGCAGCCGGGCCCGGGTCGGCGTGCGGAGCCGGATGGCGTTGACGTAGAGGGCGCTGACGAAGTCCTCGTAGGCCTCGCCGTAGGCGTTCCAGGACGTCGGGCGCCCCGTGCGCGCGGTCCTCTCGTCAGCCTCCACGGCGCACATCATGGCGGATTTCCGTCAATGTCGCGAACCCGTCAGAGCACGACGTGACATCCCCGCCACCGTGTGTCACTCTGAGGGGACCGACCTCGGTCGGCGCAGGGACCGTGCGAGTCGCCGGGCAGCCCCCCATCAGCCTGGCAGACCCTGCCCTGTGACGTGGCCCTCCTGGGAGTTACCCCCCTGCCTTCCAGGAGGGCCACTTCTTTGCCCTCGGGGCCCTCCTGCGGCGCCGCGGCCGTCGGCCCGCCCCGCCGACCGTCGCCCCCGCCCCGCCTGCAGGTGTGCACCACCCCCTGTCCGCGGCAGAGGCACCCAGCGCGCGCCGGTAGGCTCGACCGGCGTGAAGGTCCTCCTGCTCGGTTCCGGTGCCCGGGAGCACGCCCTGGCCCGCTCGCTCGCCGCCGACCCCGACGTCGAGAAGCTGACGGCACTGCCCGGCAACCCCGGCATCGCCGCGGTCGCCCGCTGCCTGCCCGGCGATCCCGCCGACCCCACCGCCGTGACCGAGCTGGCCCGCTCGCTGGGCGTCGACCTCGTGGTCGTCGGCCCGGAGGCGCCCCTCGTGGCCGGTGTCGCCGACGCGCTCGCCGCGGCCGGGATCGCCTGCTTCGGCCCGACGGCCGCCGCCGCCCGGCTGGAGGGCAGCAAGGCCTTCGCCAAGGAGGTCATGGCCGCCGCCGGCGTGCCGACCGCCGCCGCCCACGTGTGCACCGACCTCGACCAGGTCCGGGCCGCCCTCGACGTCACGGGAGCCCCCTACGTCGTCAAGGAGGACGGCCTCGCCGCCGGCAAGGGCGTCGTCGTGACCGACGACCGCGACGCCGCGCTGGAGCATGCCGCTGCCTGCCTGTCCGGCGAGGGCGGGCAGGTCGTCGTCGAGGACTACCTCGACGGCCCCGAGGTCTCGCTCTTCTGCCTCGCCGACGGCAGCACCGTGGTGCCGCTCGCTCCCGCCCAGGACTTCAAGCGGGTCGGTGACGGCGACGAGGGCCCCAACACCGGCGGCATGGGCGCCTACACCCCGCTCTCCTGGGCGCCCGCGGGCCTCGTCGAGGAGGTCGTCGCGACCGTCGCCCAGCCGACCGTCGAGGAGATGGCCCGCCGCGGCACGCCCTTCACCGGCGTCCTCTACGTCGGGCTCGCGCTCTGCGCCGAGGGCCCCCGCGTGGTCGAGTTCAACGCCCGCTTCGGCGACCCCGAGACCCAGTCCGTCCTCGCCCGCCTGCGCACCCCGCTCGCGGGCGTCCTCATGGCCGCGGCCCAGGGCCGGCTGGCCGAGCTCGCGCCGCTGCGGTGGTCCGAGCAGAGCAGCGTGACGGTCGTGGTGGCCGCCGACGGCTATCCCGCCTCGCCCCGGACCGGTGACGAGATCACCGGGCTCGAGGAGGCCGAGGCCGTCGAGGGCGTGCACGTCCTCCAGGCCGGCACGCGCGAGGTCGACGGCCGGCTGGTCTCCTCGGGCGGGCGCGTGCTCAGCGTCGTGGCCCTCGGCGACGACCTCGTCGCCGCCCGCGAGCGCGCCTACGCCGCGGCGGACCGCCTCCACCTCGCCGGCTCGCACGCGCGCACCGACATCGCCCTGGCCGCCGCGGAGGGCCGTGTGCACGTGCCCTCCCGCCCGGCCCCAGACACCAAGACCCCGGAGGTACCCGTGGAGCTGCCCGGCCACGAGCTCGTCTACACCGGCAAGGTGCGGGGCCTCTACGCCCCGCTCGACCCCGCGACCGGCGAGCGCGACGCCTCGCGGCTGCTGCTCGTCGCCTCCGACCGGATCAGCGCCTACGACCACGTCCTGGACACCCCGATCCCCGACAAGGGGACGGTCCTCACCCAGCTCTCGCTGTGGTGGATCGACCAGCTCGCCGACGTCCTCGACCTCCCCCACCACGTGGTCTCCACCGACGTGCCGGCCGAGGTCGCCGGGCGCGCGATCTACGTGCGCCGGCTGCGGATGCTCCCGGTCGAGTGCGTCGCCCGTGCCTTCCTCACCGGCGGCGGCCTGGCGGAGTATGCCGCCACCCGCTCGGTCTCCGGCGTGCGCCTGCCGGAAGGCCTCAGCGACGGCTCCCGGCTGCCCGCCCCGATCTTCACCCCGAGCACCAAGGCCCCGGTCGGCGAGCACGACCAGCCGATCTCCTACGAGCAGGTCGTGGAGATCGTCGGGCCACGGCTGGCCGAGCGGCTGCGCGACCTGACGGTGACGATCCTGCAGCACGGCAACGAGATCGCCGGCCAGCGCGGCATCCTCATCGCCGACACCAAGGTAGAGTTCGGCGTCGACCCCGCCCAGCTCGCCGAGGCCCTCGGCATCTCCGTCGAGCAGGCGCTCGAGGGCGAGGTCGACTGGGCCGCGGTCGACCCGGACGTCGTCGACGTCGTCCTGGCCGACGAGGTGCTCACCCCCGACTCCTCGCGCTTCTGGCGCGCCAGCGAGTGGGAGCCCGGCCGCCCGCAGACGTCCTACGACAAGCAGGTGCTCCGCGACTGGCTGACCTCGCCCGCCAGCGGCTGGGACCGGGCCTCCGACACGCCCCCGCCAGCCCTGCCGGACGAGGTGGTGGAGCTCACCCGGGCCCGCTACGTCGAGGCCTACGAGAACCTCACCGGCCAGCCGTTCACCGTTCCCTCTCCCTCCGCCTCCTGAAGGAGACTGCCCCGATGGCCGTCCACGACTACTGGCTGACGACGTTCGCGGGCGGGTCGGCCCTCTCCGACTTCCGGGCGCGGGCGCTGCTGCGCCGCCTGCAGGACGTGGCCGACCAGGTCACCGGCGTGTCCGCGCGCCACGTGCACTGGGTGGCCGCCGACGCGGAGCTGCCGGCCGGCGACCTGGAGCGGCTCGGCGCGCTCCTCACCTACGGCGACCCGTGGACCGGGCCGACCGACGCGGGCGTGCTCGTCGTCGTCGCCCCGCGCCTGGGCACCATCTCGCCGTGGGCCAGCAAGGCGACCGACATCGTCCACAACTGCGGGATCGACATCCACCGGGTCGAGCGGGTCACCGAGTACACCCTCGCGCTGGCCCCCGGCACCGGCCTGGACGAGGAGACCTGGCAGCGCTGCGCCCGCGTGCTCCACGACCGGATGACCGAGACCGTGCTCGCCACCCGCGAGGAGGCCGCGGTGCTCTTCGCCGAGCGCGAGGCCGCGCCGATGGAGCAGGTCGACGTGCTGGGCCGCGGGCGCGAGGCGCTCGTCGAGGCCGACGCCGCCTGGGGCCTGGCCCTGGCACCGGACGAGATCGACTACCTCGTCGAGGCCTTCACCGGTCTGGGCCGCAATCCCACCGACGTCGAGCTGACGATGTTCGCGCAGGCCAACTCCGAGCACTGCCGGCACAAGATCTTCAACGCCGACTTCATCCTCGACGGCGAGGCCCAGCCGCGCTCGCTCTTCGGGATGATCCGCCACACCGAGGCCAGCAACCCGCAGGGCACGGTCGTCGCCTACAAGGACAACGCCTCCGTCATCGAGGGCGGCCGCATCACCCGCTGGCTGCCCGAGCGGGTCGACCCCGGCACCCCCGAGCTCCCGGCCGGCCCGGGCCGCTGGACCGCCCGCGAGGAGGACGTCCACGTCCTCATGAAGGTGGAGACCCACAACCACCCGACGGCGATCTCCCCGTTCGCGGGGGCGGCCACCGGCGCGGGCGGCGAGATCCGCGACGAGGGCGCGACCGGCCGCGGCAGCGCGCCCAAGGCCGGCCTGACGGGCTTCGCGGTGTCGGCGCTGCGGCTGCCCGGCACGGACGAGCCGTGGGAGGCCGACGACTACGGCCGGCCCGAGCACATCGCCAGCCCGCTCGACATCATGCTCGAGGGCCCGATCGGAGCCGCCGCCTTCAACAACGAGTTCGGCCGCCCCGGCCTGGGCGGCTTCTTCCGGGTCTACGAGCAGACGGTCGACGGCGTCCGCCGTGGCTACCACAAGCCGATCATGAGCGCCGGCGGCCTGGGCTCGATCAGCGCCTCGCAGACCGAGAAGATCCGCTTCGCCCCGGGCACCCTGCTGGTGCAGATCGGCGGGCCGGGCATGCGCATCGGCATGGGCGGCGGCGCCGCCAGCTCGATGGCCTCCGGCGTCAACGCCGCCGAGCTCGACTTCGACTCGGTGCAGCGCGGCAACCCCGAGATGCAGCGGCGCGCGCAGGAGGTCATCCTCCAGTGCGCGGCGATGGGCGAGGACAACCCCGTGCTGGCCATCCACGACGTCGGCGCGGGTGGCCTGTCCAACGCCTTCCCCGAGCTCGTCGACGACGCCGGGCTGGGCGCCCGCTTCGACCTGTCGGCGGTGCCGCTGGAGGAGTCCGGCCTGGCGCCCAAGGAGATCTGGTCCAACGAGAGCCAGGAGCGCTACGTCCTGGCGCTCGACCCCGACGCGCTGCCGGCCTTCGCCGCGCTCTGCGAGCGGGAGCGCTGCCCCTACGCCGTGGTCGGTGTCGCGACCGGCGAGCCGCAGCTGGTGCTCGAGCAGGAGGAGCCGCCGGTGCAGGCGGTCGACATGCCGATGGAGGTCCTCCTGGGCAAGCCCCCGCGCATGACCCGCGACGCCACCCGCCTGCGCCGCGCCACCCCCGAGCTGGACCTCTCCGGCCTGCACGCCGATGCCGTGCGCGACGCGGCCTACGCCGTGCTGCGCCACCCGACGGTCGCCTCCAAGCGCTTCCTCGTCACCATCGCCGACCGCACCGTCGGCGGCCTGAGCCACCGCGACCAGATGGTCGGCCCGTGGCAGGTGCCGGTGGCCGACGTCGCCGTCACGCTCTCCGACCTCGTCGGTCTGGCCGGTCAGGCGATGTCCAGCGGGGAGCGTATGCCGCTCGCCGCCGTCGACGCGCCCGCGTCCGGGCGGATGGCGGTCGGCGAGGCGCTCACCAACCTGCTCGCGGCGCCGGTGCTCGGCCTCGACCGGGTCAAGCTGTCCTGCAACTGGATGGCCGCCGCGGGCGAGCCGGGCGAGGACGCCGCGCTCTACGACACCGTGCACGCGGTCGCGATGGAGCTGTGCCCCGCCCTGGGCGTCTCCGTCCCCGTCGGCAAGGACTCGTTGTCCATGCGCACCACCTGGGCCGACGAGGAGGGCACGACCCGGCAGGTCGTCTCCCCCGTCTCGCTCGTCGTCTCGGCCTTCGCCTCGCTGCCGGACGTGCGCGGCACCTGGACGCCGCAGCTGCTCCCCGGCTCCGCGCTCGTGCTCGTGGACCTCGGCGCCGGCCGTGACCGCCTCGGCGGCTCCGTGCTGGCGCAGGTGCGGGGCGAGTTCGGCGGCACCGTCCCGGACCTGGACGACCCGCAGCGCCTCGTCGTGCTCACGGCCGCCCTGGCCGAGCTGCGCGAGCACGACCTGGTCACGGCCTACCACGACCGCTCCGACGGCGGCCTGTGGGCGGCGGCCTGCGAGATGGCCTTCGCCGGTGCCGTGGGCGTCGAGCTCGAGGTGGGCTCGGTGCCCGCGCTCTTCGCCGAGGAGCTCGGCGTCGTCCTCGGCGTGCCGCTCGACCGGGTGGACGCCGTGACGGAGGTGCTGGGCCGGCACGGACTGGGCGACCTCGCGACGACGGTGGGCCGCACGGCCGACGAGCGCCGGGTGACCGTGCTCGTGGACGGCGAGCCGCTGCTCGGGGAGCCTGTGCGCGAGCTGGCGCAGGCGTGGGACGAGGTCTCGTGGCGCATCAGCGCGCTGCGCGACAACCCCGACTGCGCCGACGAGGAGCACGCCGCCTTCGCCGCCGACGGGGACCCCGGCCTGCAGGTCAGCCCGACCTTCGACCCGCGCGAGGACGTCGCGGCCCCCTACGTCAACCTCGGGGCCCGGCCCCGGGTGGCGATCCTGCGCGAGCAGGGGGTCAACTCCCACGTCGAGACCGCCTTCGCCTTCGACCGGGCCGGCTTCGAGACCTACGACGTGCACATGACCGACCTGCAGGCGGGCCGCTTCGACCTCGCCGACGTCGTCGGCCTCGTCGCCTGCGGCGGTTTCTCCTACGGCGACACGCTCGGGGCCGGCGAGGGCTGGGCCCGCTCGGTGCTCTTCAACGAGCGCCTGCTGGAGGGCTTCACGACCTTCTTCGCCCGTGACGACACCTTCGGCCTCGGCATCTGCAACGGGTGCCAGATGTTCGCGGCGCTGGCCGACCTCATCCCCGGGGCGGACGCGTGGCCCCGCTTCACCCGCAACCGCAGCGAGCAGTACGAGGCGCGCCTCTCGATGGTCGAGGTGCTCGAGAGCCCGTCGGTCTTCTTCACCGGCATGGCGGGCTCCCGGTTGCCGATCGCGGTGGCGCACGGCGAGGGCTTCGCCAACTTCGACGCCCGCGGCGACCGGTCCGCGGTGCAGGTGGCGGCGCGCTTCGTCACCACCACGGGCGAGGTCGCGACCAGCTATCCGGCCAACCCCAACGGCTCGCCCGAGGGCATCACCGCGGTGACGACCCCGGACGGCCGGTTCACGGCGCTCATGCCGCACCCCGAGCGGGTGCAGCGCAACGTGCAGATGTCGTGGACGTCCGGGCCGCTCGACGAGGCCAGCCCCTGGCTGCGGATGTTCCGCAACGCCAGGGTGTGGGTGGGCTGACGGGCCACGCCGGCCCCTCAGTCGGTGGCGACGGCCCGGCGCACCAGCTCGCGGAGCTTCTTCTCCTCGGCGTCGCCGAGGCGGGTGACCGCCCATCCGGTGGGCCACATGGTGCCCTCGTCCAGGTTGGCCGCCTCGTCGAAGCCGATCGTGGAGTAGCGCGCGTCGAACTTCGAGGCGCCCTGGAAGAACACGACGATCTTGCCGGCCTCGTTCGCGTAGGCGGGCATGCCGTACCACGTCTTCGCCGTCAGGTGCGGCGCCTCCTCCTTGACGATCTCGTGGACCTTGCGGGCGAGAACCTGCTCGTCCTCGGGCATCTCGGCGATCTTGGCCATCACCGCCTGCTCGAGCTTGTCCTTCTTCTGGCTCGCCTTGAGCTCGGCCGCTCGCTCCTTGATGGCCTTCTTCTCGGCCGCGGACAGGGTGGTGGTCTCTGCCATGAGGGTCTGCTCTCGTGTCAGAGTCAGGCCTGCTGGATGCGGATCGAGTTGCCGGCGGGGTCGCGGACCGCGAAGTCGCGGGCGCCCCAGTCCTGGTCCATCGGCTCCTGCATGATGTCGGCGCCGCTGGCCTGGACCTTCTCGAAGAGGGCGTCCAGGTCGGTGGACGCGAGGTTGATGCCGGCGTAGGTGCCCTTGGCCATCATCTCGGCGATGACCGCGCGCTCCTCCTCACTGATCCCCGGGTCGACCGCGGGCGGGTGCAGCACGATGGAGGTCTGCGGCTGGTTGGGCGGGCCGACGGTGATCCAGCGCATGGTGCCCTGGCCGACGTCGCCGCGGACCTCGAAGCCGAGGACGTCGCGGTAGAACGCCAGCGAGGCCTCCGGGTCGTCGGCGGGCAGGAAGCTCGAGGAGATCGTGATGTCCATGTCGATCACGGTAGGCGTGTGGTCGGCAGCGGCGCTTCTCGATTCCTGATCGGTCGGGTGACCCGCTTCGTCACGCACGGGGGTATGGAGAGCAGCTCGGCGTCGCGCCGGTAGACGCTCGGGGGCATGCCCACGAGCTCGGAGAAGCGGGTGCTGAAGGTGCCGAGGGAGGAGAAACCGACCTCGAAGCAGATGTCCGTGACGCTGAGGTCGCCGCGGCGCAGGAGCGTCATCGCGCGTTCGATGCGACGGGTCATGAGGTAGGAGTAGGGCGACTCGCCGTAGGCCTCCCGGAACTGCCGTGACAGGTGACCCGCGGACATGTGCACCTCGCGCGCCAGCGCGGGCACGTCGAGCGGCTGGGCGTAGTCGCGGTCGATGCGGTCGCGGACCCGACGCAGGGCCGCCAGGTCCCGCAGCCGTTGCTCGGTCGGCGGTCGGGGTGCCACCCGATGCATGATGTCATCCGGTCGGGTCCTGCGCAGGTCTCCCACGGTGTCGGTCCCCGGGTCTACGGTCGAGGGATGGAGACGACACCGAGAGCGACACCGACGTCGAGCCGGCCCGAGTTCCCCGAGGGCTACGGCCTCCCGGAGACCACCGACGGTCTCCTGACCTGGGATCAGGTCGAGCCACGGCTGCGCGACGCGCAGCACTACTGGATCTCCAGCGTGCGGCCGGACGGGCGGCCGCACTCCGTGCCCCGCTGGGGCGTCTGGTTCGACGGCCGGTTCTGGTACGACGGTGCGCCGACGACCCGGCACACCCGCAACGTGGAGCACAACCCGGCCGTCACGCTCACGCTGGAGAGCGGCACCGAGGTGGTGATCGTCGAGGGCGAGTCGCACGCCACCCGTGTCGACCCCGACGACCTGGGCGGACGGTTGTCCGAGGCCTTCGGCAAGTACGCCGCGGCCGGCTACACGCCGGCGCCCGACTCGTGGGCGGGCGAGGACGGCGGCGGCCTGCGCGTGATCACGCCGGGCCGGGTGCTCGCGTGGTTCGACTTCCCGAACGACTGCACACGCTTCAGCTTTCCGTCGTCCGCATGACCGTCGGCTGGGTCGAGGGAGGCACGCCGGAGCGTCCCGCGATCTTCTTCTCCGGCCCCGACGCCTTCCGCGCCTGGCTGGAGGAGCACCACGCCACCGCCGACGAGCTGTGGATGGGGCTCTGGAAGAAGCACGTGCCGGTCCGGGGACTGACCTGGGAGGAGGCGGTGCCGGTCGCGCTCTGCTTCGGGTGGATCGACTCCGTCAGCCAGCGCATCGACGACGACGCGCGCCGCCAGCGGTGGACGCCCCGCCGGCCCGGGAGCCGCTGGAGCGCCGTCAACGTCGCGCACGTCGAGCGGCTGCAGGCCCAGGGCCTGATGCGGCCCGAGGGCCTGGTGGTCTTCGAGGCCCGACGCGAGCGCACCGGCTACTCCTACGGCCCGGAGGAGCTGGCGCCGGACGAGCTCGCCGCCCTGGAGGCCGTCCCGGCCGCCGCGGCGTTCTGGGCGGCGGCCACGGCGGGCTACCGCCGGGTGGTGGCGGTCTGGCTGCACGACGCCAAGCAGGAGACGACCCGGCAGCGGCGGCTGCAGCAGCTGGTCCAGGACAGCGCGGCCGGGCAACTGGTGCCGCCGCAGCGCTACGGCGAGGTCCCGGCGTGGGTCGCCCGGGCCGCGGCGGCCGCCCGGGAGGCCGGCGGGTCGGGCTGACCCCGCCGGGCCCGGGGGGGCGCTGGTCAGGCGGCGGGGCCGCCCACCATGTCGTGCAGGACGATCGACTGGTCACGGCCCGGGCCGACACCGATGACCGAGACGCGGGTGCCCATGAGCTCCTCGAGCCGGCGGACGTAGCGCTGGGCGTTGACGGGCAGGTCCTCGAAGGTGCGGCAGCCGGTGATGTCCTCCGACCAGCCGGGCAGCTCCTCGTAGACCGGCCGGGCGTGGTGGAAGTCGGACTGGTTGACCGGCATCTCGTCGAAGCGCGTGCCCTGGACGTCGTAGGCGACGCAGACCGGGATCCGCTCGAGCCCGGTGAGCACGTCGAGCTTGGTGATGACCATGTCGGTGATGCCGTTGATGCGCTGGGCGAAGCGGCCGATGACGACGTCGGCCCACCCGCACCGCCGCGGGCGGCCGGTGGTCGTGCCGTACTCGTGCCCGGCGTCGCGCAGGAACTGGCCGTCGTCGTCGAGCAGCTCGGTCGGGAACGGACCCTCGCCGACACGGGTGGTGTAGGCCTTGAAGATGCCGATGACCCGGTCGACGCGCGTCGGGGGCACGCCCGAGCCGGTGCAGGCGCCGCCCGCGGTGGCATTGGAGGACGTCACGAACGGGTAGGTGCCGTGGTCGACGTCGAGCAGGGTGGCCTGCCCGGCCTCGAAGAGCACCGTCTCGCCGCGGTCGAGGGCGTTGTTGAGCTCCAGGGCGGTGTCGGTGACCATCGGGCGGATCCGCTCGGCGTGGCGGAGCAGCTCCTCCATCACCTCGTCGACCTCGACCGCGCGGCGGTTGTAGATCTTCACGAGCAGCTGGTTCTTGGTCGCCAGGGCGGCCTCGACCTTCTGCCGCAGGATCGACTCGTCGTAGAGGTCCTGGACCCGGATGCCGACGCGGCTCATCTTGTCGGCGTAGGTCGGACCGATCCCGCGACCTGTCGTGCCGATCTTGCGGCTGCCGAGGAAGCGCTCGGTCACCTTGTCGAGCACCCGGTTGTAGGGCGGGATGACGTGGGCGTTGGCGCTGATCTGCAGCTTGGAGACGTCGACGCCACGCTCCGCGAGCCCGTCGAGCTCGGTGATGAGGACGGCCAGGTCGATGACCACGCCGTTGGCGATGACGGGCGTGCACCCCGGGGAGAGGATGCCGCTGGGGAGGAGGTGGAGGGCGTACTTCTGGTCGCCGATGACGACGGTGTGGCCGGCGTTGTTGCCGCCGTTGAACTTCACCACGTAGTCCACCTCGCTGCCGAGGAGGTCGGTGGCCTTGCCCTTGCCCTCGTCGCCCCACTGGGCGCCCACCAGGACGATCGCTGGCATTCGCTGACCTTTCGCTACGGCAACCGGCTTGTCCCCCCAGCCTAACGTCGTCCGCGGTCGAGCAGACCCAGCCGTCCCACGGCCAGCCCCAGCTGGTAGCGCGTGTCGGCGGCGTGCTCCTCCATGAGGGCGGCGATCCGGCGCCGCACGGTGCGCAGCGAGAGGCCCAGCTGACGGGCGATCGCCTCGTCCTTGAAACCCAGGGCGAGCAGCTCCAGGAGGCGGATCTCCCCCTCCGAGGCGTCCTGGCCGAGAGCCGGCTCGGCCCGGCGCCAGAGCTCCTCGAAGAGCACCGTGAAGGCGTCGATCAGCACCGGCTCGCGCACCAGGAGGTAGTCCTCGTCCACCCCGCCGGTGGGCAGGACGACCCCGCTGCGACCGAAGACCCCGAAGCTGCGGGGGATGGAGTCCATGGGAAGGAAGCGCTGCTGCTCGCCGCCGACGGCCCGGGCCTCGGCAAAGGCCGCCCAGCGCGGGCTCTCCAGCACGTGCTGGGAGAAGACCGTGCGGGCACCGCGCCCCTCGGCGATCCAGCGCCGACGCTGTCGCTGGACCTCCTCGTCGTGGCCGGGGCCGTACTCGATGTAGCGGATGACCTGGAGCAACGGCCCGTCCGAGGTGCGCAGCAGCAGGTCGACGGCGGCACCCGCCTCGGACGGCGCGACCCGCTCCCACGGGGGCGTGCGCGGGCCCGAGAGCTGGAGCCCACGCCGGTAGTCGTACTCGAAGGCCGCGAGCGTCTCCCGCAGCTCCAGCAGGCGGCGGCGACGGCTGTCGAGCTCGACCTCCTCGCTGTCGAGCAGGCGCCCCACGGTCGCGCGCGGGTCGTCGACCCGGACCGTCCCGTCGGCGGCCTGCCGGACCAGCCCCAGCCGCTCGAGCTGGGTCAGGGTCTCCTCGGTGTGCCGGGGCGACCAGCCCACCGCCTCGGCGTGGTCGGCTACGGTGCCGGGAAGGCTGCGCAGCACGTGCCGGTAGAGCAGCACCGCCTCGTCCCCCAGGTCGAAGGTCGCTGGTTGAGGAATCACGTATGGCAGGTTAGGGCCACTGGCAGCGTTAGGCCACCCGCGCGCGGCGAAGTCTGGTTACATTGGCCTCACGGGCAATACCGTCAGGGGACGCGAGTGCCCGTCTCAGGGGGCGCGGTCGGCGCCGGGGGCCTCGGTGCCGACCGCGCGAGGGGGACCGGGTCAGCTCCGCACCGAGACCGCTGACGTCTACAGCCCCAGGATCCGCGCGGCCTCCACCGACGAGGCCCGCAGGAACTCCGTGCAGCGGACCTCTTCCTCGGTCTCCCCGATCCGGCCGGCCGCGCGCGCCAGCGCCCCGAGGGCCCGCAGGAAGCCCTGGTTGGGCTCGTGCTCCCACGGCACCGGGCCCTGGCCGCGCCACCCGGCGCGGCGCAGGGAGTCGAGGCCGCGGTGGTAACCGGTGCGGGCGAAGGCGTAGGCGCCGACGTCGTCGCCCTCCTGCAGCGCCCGCTCTGCCAGCGCGGCCCACGCCAGGCTCGAGGCGGGGTGGGCGGTGGCCACGGCCCGCGGGTCCTGCCCCTCGCGGAGCGCCGCGGTGGCCGGGTCCTCGGGCAGGCGGGTCTCGGGGATGCCGAGCAGGTCGGTCACAGCGAGGTTCCCGCCGAGCGCAGGTGCTCGCAGGCCTCGACGACCCGGGCCGCCATGGAGGCCTCGGCCTCCTTGCCCCAGGTGCGGGGGTCGTAGAGCTTCTTGTTGCCGACCTCGCCGTCGATCTTCAGCACGCCGTCGTAGTTCTTCATCATGAAGCCGGCGACCGGGCGGGTGAAGGCGTACTGGGTGTCGGTGTCGATGTTCATCTTCACGACGCCGTAGTCGACCGCGTCGGAGATCTCCTGGGCGCTGGAGCCGGAGCCGCCGTGGAAGACGAGGTCGAAGGGACGCTCGCCCTCGGGCAGGCCGAGCTCGCGGGCCGCGGCCGCCTGGGCCTCCTTGAGGATCTCAGGGCGCAGCTTGACGTTGCCCGGCTTGTAGACGCCGTGGACGTTGCCGAAGGTCAGGGCCGTCAGGTAGCGGGCCTTGTCGGCACCGCCGAGCGCCCGCACGGTGGCGATGGCGTCCTCGGGGGTGGTGTAGAGCTGCTCGTTGATCTCGTTGGCGACGCCGTCCTCCTCGCCGCCGACGACGCCGATCTCGACCTCGAGGATCGTCCGGGCGCGGGCGGAGAGCTGGAGCAGCTCCTCGGCGATCTGCAGGTTCTCCTCCAGCGGGGTGGCGGAGCCGTCCCACATGTGCGACTGGAAGTAGGGGAGGCCGCCCTGCTCGACACGCTCGATGGAGGCGGCCAGCAGCGGACGGACGAAGGTGTCGAGCTTGTCCTTGGGGCAGTGGTCGGTGTGCAGCGCGATGTTGACGCTGTACTTCTTGGCCACCTCGTGGGCGAACGCGCTGAACGCGAGAGCGCCCGTGACCATCTCCTTGACGTTCTGGCCCGAGAAGTACTCGGCGCCACCGGTGGAGACCTGGATGATGCCGTCGCTCCCGGCGTCCGCGAAGCCCTTGAGGGCGGCGTTGAGGGTCTGGCTCGAGGTCACGTTGATCGCCGGGTAGGCGAAGCTGCCGGACTTCGCCCGGTCGATCATCTCGGCGTAGACCTCGGGGGTGGCGATGGGCATGGGTCCTCCTCGGAACGCGGCTGTGCGGTCGGCTGGCCCCATGCTCGCACAGCCGTGCCGCGCCGCGGCCGCCGGTCCGTGGGAGGCGTCAGGAGCGAGCGGCGTGCTGCAGGGCCCAGTGGTACATGACGATCGCCGCGGCCGCGCCGGCGTTCACCGAGCGGGTCGAGCCGTACTGCGTGATCGCCAGCACCACCTCGCTGGCCTCCAGCGCCTCGGGGCTGAGCCCGGGACCCTCCTGGCCGAGCAGGAGCACGCAGCGCCGGGGCACGGCATACCCCTCGAGGGGTCGCGACCCGGGGACGTTGTCCACACCGAGGATCGGCAGCCCCTCCTCACGCGCCCAGGCGGCGAGGGAGGCGACGTCCGGGTGGTGGTGCTCGTGCTGGTAGCGGTCGGTGACCATCGCGCCGCGGCGGTTCCACCGGCGACGTCCGACGATGTGGAAGGCGGCGGCGTTGAAGGCGTTGGCGGTGCGCACGACGGAGCCGATGTTGAAGTCGTGCTCCCAGTTCTCCACCGCGACGTGGAAGTCGTGACGGTGCTGGTCGAGGTCCGCGACGATCGCCTCGTGCCGCCAGTAGCGGTAGCGGTCGAGCACGTTGCGCCGGTCGCCCTCGCGGAGCAGCTCGGGGTCGAGGTGCGCGGGCAGGTTCCCCTCCGGGGCCTCCGGCCAGGACCCCTCCCAGGGCCCGACCCCGACGGTCACGCGGCCCGGTCCCGCTGCATCCGCCGGACGCGGGACACCACGAACCAGCCGACGAAGAGCACGACGGCGACGAGGACGATCTTCTGGAAGACGTCGGCGTACTGCTCGACGACGTGCCAGTTCTCGCCGAGCTGGTAGCCGGCGACGACGAAGAGCGAGTTCCAGATCAGGCTGCCGGCCGTCGTCAGGCCGACGAAGATCGGCAGCGGCATCCGCTCGATGCCCGCGGGGATGGAGATGAGGCTGCGGAAGATCGGGATCATCCGGCCGAAGAAGATCGCCTTGGTGCCGTGCCGCTCGAACCACGCCTCGGTCTTGTCGAGGTCCTCGAGCGTGACGAGCGGCAGCATCCCCCAGACCTTCCGGAAGCGCTCGCGCCCGAAGACCGCACCCAGGGTGTAGAGCAAGAGGGCGCCGACGACCGACCCGGCCGTGGTCCAGGCGATGGCGCCGGCGACGGTGAAGGTGCCCTGGCTCGCGGTGAAGCCGGCCAGCGGCAGGATCACCTCGCTCGGCAGCGGCGGGAAGAGGTTCTCGGCCGCGATGATCAACCCCGCTCCCGGCCCGCCAAGGCGTTCCATCACGTCCACGGCCCAGCCGGCCACACCGGTCAGCTCGGTCTGGGTGCTCACACGCTTCTCCTGTCGGGGGGGGGGGAGGGGGTCGCCGTCGATTCTCCCATCCGGTGACGGCAGGGGTCGGTCGTGCGAGCACCCGCTCCCGCCGGAGGCTCTCCCCCAGGGTGGCGGGGGGGTGGCCCGCGGGGGCGGCGCCACGGGGCCTGATCCCGTGCGCGACCTGCGGCGTCGCACTACGGTGGGCTCAGCGCCGCAACATCGCGGGTGCCTCGGACGCGGCCCCGGCCGTCACTAGGAGGAACACCTCATGGACGACACGACGAAGTGGATCATGATCATCCTGCTGCTGCTGCTCATCGCGGCCGCGGTGTTCATGCTCCTGCGCTCCCCCGGGAAGGACAACGGCGACGGCGACGCGGATTCCGGCAGCGGGGGTGCGACCGGCACCCCCGACCGGGCGACCGACCGCCTGACCTCGCCGGAGCGCGAGGACCGCGACGTCTACGACCAGGACGCCGACCTGCGCGCGTCGGAGGCGGCTCCCGCGGCCGGGGCCGGGGCCGGGGCGGCGGCCATCGCCGCGTCCGGCGCAGGGTCGACGCACCAGGCCGACGACGCCGACGAGCCGTTCCCGAACGAGCCCGGGGACTACGACGCCGACCGGACCGACGACGCCGACCTCGCCCCGACCGGGGGGCCGCAGGTCGAGGACCCCTCGCTCTACGACGAGCCCGTGGACGACGAACCCGTCGCCCCCGCCGACGTCCCGCCGACGCACTTCGACGACGGCACCGGGCACGACCCCGAGAACACCTCGGCCGGGTGGGACCAGCCCGACCAGCCCGCGACCGACGTCGCCCCGATGCCGGGCACCGCCGAGGTCACGCCCCTCACCGATGCGGACGTCGACGAGGGCGCCAGCGAGGAACCGCTGACCCGCGGCGAGCAGGAGCCGGTCGACCTCGGCGCGGACGAGGCACCGCCCGCCGCCTACGACGACGGCCCGTCCTACGAGGCCTACGAGGAGCCCCCCGTCCCCGAGGCACCCGTGTCCGAGGAGCCCCCGGGCGCCGAGGCTCCCGTGGAGCAGTCCTTCGGCGACGAGGCTCCTGCCCAGGCCAGCGACGACGACGCGTCGGGTGAGGAGTACCCCGTCGGCGACAGCACCACCTACCGGGCCGCCGGCGGCGAGGCGGTCGTGGTCGACGACGAGGGTCCCTGGGACGCCGACGCCCGCACCGAGGGCGACGACCGCACCTGGGAGCAGACGCACGCCGGCCCGGTCGACGACCTGACGACGGCGACGGCGACGGCGACGGACACGACCGACGCTGGCGACACCGGCACGTCCACCCAAGAGCCCGTCACCGGCACCGGCTGGGACACCCCGGCCGACGGCGGCACCGACGCCCCGGAGACCGCCGACGACATCGTGGCGCGTGCGGACCACGGCCCGGACACCACGGACGACGGCGCCGGCGCACCCGCCGCGGCGCCGCTCTACGTCGACCCGGACGCGCCCGCGGTCACCCCGACCGCCGAGCCCGCTCCCGCGTCGGACGCCACCGCCGGGTCGTGGGACTCCCCGGCGTCGGAGGACACCGCCCCGGCCGTCGAGGACACGGGCGCCGCGCCCGTCTTCTCGGAGTCGGTCTACGGCGCCGGGTCCGCCGAGCCGCTTCCGGACGGCTCCGGCCCCGCCGGCTGGGAGATCAAGGGCAACGTCGGCTCGATGCTCTTCCACACCCCCGAGTCGCCGAGCTACGACAGCGTGCGCGCGGAGGTCTGGTTCGAGAGCGAGGAGGCCGCCCGCGCGGCCGGCTTCGCGCACTGGGACCGCCGCCGCCGCTGACCGACCAGCCCGAGGGGCCCCGCCGACCACCGTGTCGGCGGGGCCCTTTCGTCGTGGTCCGGGGGCTCGTGGCGACGCCCCACCCGTCACACCAGGACACGCCCACCACGGCCTTCCGTGAGTCGCCTGTGACGCCCGAAACGGGTGTGACATCGCCACAAATCTGCTGGTCAGCGAGTTACACCGGTGTGATATCCGGCGTGACCTGCGGCGTTGTCGCAACGCTGTGACGAAAATCACAGAGTTACATGCTTGTGGTTCCCCCAGGAAACGCCCAGCCAGCCCGGTGCGGGTCTTGCGCCCCCGCAGATTCCTGGCTTCACTGCTCCTGTCCCGCTCGTCCCCTGTGAGTGTCCCGCCCCCGATTTCAGATGGATTGGTCTATGACGTCCCGCACGCGCAGTCTGTCCCGCACCCTGATCGCGGTCACCGCAGCCACGGCACCGGTGGTCGCCCTCGCGCCGACCGCGCAGGCTGCCCCCGCTCCTCAGCTCCCGCGCACGCCGCAGCTGCCCGCCACCCCGAAGGCACCGGCGACCCCGCGGGTCCTGCCGACGGTCGACCAGAACACCGTGACCCGCTGGGTGAGCGTCCCGGTGGCCAACGTGCGCTCCGGGCCGGGCACGAACTACAGCGTCGTCGGGACGAAGACGCAGGGGACGGCCCTCAAGGGCACCCTGACCACCGGTGGCTGGCTCAAGGTGTCCGCCAACCAGTACCTCGCGCCGTCCGTCGTCTCGGCGACCAACCCCGCCCCCTCCGCGGGGTCGGGCTCCACGGGGCAGACCGTGACGATGTACCTGTCGGTCAAGGTCGGCAACGTCCGCTCCGGCCCCGGTCTGGAGCACCGCGTCGTCGGGACGATGCTCAGCGGCACCGCCGTGACGGGCACCATGACCTCCAACGGCTGGCTCAAGGTCGGCACCGACCGCTACCTCAGCAGCACGATCCTCACCTCGACCGCCCCCTCGGCCCCGGGTGCGGGCTCCGGCGGCGGCGTCGTCACCGCTCCGCAGGCGGAGACGGTGTCACGCTGGGTGAGCGTCCCGGTCGCCAACGTCCGCAAGGGCCCCTCGACCACCCACGCCGTGGTCGGCACCAAGACCGCCGGCGCCGAGGTGCGCGGCACGCTGGCCGACAACGGCTGGCTGAAGATCTCCGACACCCAGTACATGGCGCCGTCGGTGCTCACCGCGAGCGCCCCGGCGGGCAGCACGCCCAGCGCCCCGTCGTCCTCGCGAGCCTCGGCCTACGTCACCGCGGCGGTGGCCAACGTCCGCTCCGGCCCGGGCCTGAACTACTCGATCGTCGGCACCACCACCGCCGGCACCAAGCTCACCGGCACGTGGACCAGCAACGACTGGTTGGACCTGGGCAACGGCCGCTACGTCAGCGGGCTCGTGCTCAGCAGCGCGCCGGCGCCGACCACGCCCGCCCCCGCGCCGCCGGCCGCCCAGAAGGTCGACCGCTGGGTCAGCGTCGCCGTGGCCAACGTCCGCTCCGGGCCCGGCACGACCTACTCGATCGTGGGCACCAAGACCCAGGGCACCAAGGTCACCGGTGAGCTGACCTCCAACGGGTGGCTGAAGATCAGCTCCACCCAGTACATGGCGCCCAGCGTGCTGTCCTCGACGCCGCCGGCGAGCAACCCGGCCCCGGCCCCGGCCCCCGCCCCGCCGGCCCCGACGCCGCTGCGGCAGTCGCTGCTCAACACGGCGGCGCAGTACGTCGGCTTCCCGTACGTGCTCTACGGGACCCCGCCGAACGCCTTCGACTGCTCCGCCTACACCTGGTGGATCTACAAGCAGAACGGGATCAACATCCCCAACACCGTGCGTGACCAGCGCACCTTCGTCATCCCGGTCACCGACCCCCAGCCGGGCGACCTGGTCTTCTACAAGAACTACTACCACGTGGGTCTCTACGCCGGGAACGGCATGAGCTACGAGGCGCAGAACCCCTCGACCGGCGTGGTCTACGGCAAGATCTGGGACCGGCCCGAGAACGTCTGGTACGGCCGGGTCCCCGGCGTCTGAGCCGGCCCGACGAGCCCGGAGCCCCCGCACAAGGGGAAGGTGCGGGGGCTCCGTCGTGCCCGGGGTCAGGGGTGTGCGATGCCCGCGGCACCGCAGATCCTGGGTCTCAGGCGAGGCCGAGGTCGGTCAGCGAGTAGGCGAAGCGGTAGTCCAGGCCGGTCTCGCGGATGCGCTCCTCGGCGCCGCTGGCCCGGTCGGCGATGACCGCCACCGCGACGACCTCGGCTCCGGCCTCGCGCAGCGCCTCGATCGCGGTCAGCGGGGAGCCGCCGGTCGTGGAGGTGTCCTCGACGACGAGCACGCGGCGGCCCGTCACCGAGGGGCCCTCGACCCGCTGCTGCAGGCCGTGCGCCTTCTCGGCCTTGCGCACGACGAAGGCGTCCAGCCGCTGCCCGCGGCGGTGCGCGGCGTGCAGCATGGCGGTGGCGACCGGGTCGGCACCCATCGTCAGACCGCCCACGGCGTCGAACTCGAGGTCGGCGACCAGGTCGAGCATGACGTCGCCGACGAGCGGCGCGGCCTCGCCGTGGAGGGTGATGCGGCGCAGGTCGACGTAGTAGTCGGCCTCCCGGCCGGAGGAGAGCGTGACCCGGCCGTGCACGACGGCCTTGTCCGTGATGAGCTCGAGCAGGCGGTCGCGTGCGGCAGTCATGGCACGGAGCGTAGTCGCCCGCTCAGCCGAGCCGGTCCTGCGGTCGACGCCGGGTGGCCAGGGCCCCCGAGACCCGCCTGCTGACCCGCCGCGGCACGACGCGCAGCACGCCCACGACGCCCTTGTAGACCGGCGACGGCACCGAGACGACCTTCCCGGCGGCTACGGCGTCGAGGCCGGCGGCGACGACCGAGGGCGCGTCGAGCCAGAGCCGGTCGGGCAGCCGCGACATGTCCATCTCCGCGCGCTGGTGGAACTCCGTCCGCACGAAGCCCGGGCACAGCGCCGTCACGTGCACGCCGTGGAGCGCGAGCTCGGTCGCCAGCCCCTCGGAGAGCACGGTCACGTAGGCCTTGATCGCCGAGTAGTGGCCCATCGCGGTGAACGAGGCGACCGAGGAGACGTTGAGGATGCCGCCCGTGCCGCGCTCGCGCATCGCCCCGCCGGCGGCGTGGCAGAGCACCATCACGGCCCGCACCATGACGTCGAGGGCGTGCTCCTCCTCCTCGAGGTCGTTGCGCACGAACGCCCGGCGCGAGCCGAGGCCCGCGTTGTTGACGAGCAGGTCCACCGGCCGGTCGGGGTCGGACACCCGGCCGGCCACCCGGCCCAGCTGCTCGCGGTCGGCGAGGTCGGCCACCAGCACCTCCACCGTGATCCCGTGGCGCCCTGCGAGCTCCTCGGCGAGGGCGTCCAGCCGCTCGCGGTCGCGGGCGACCAGGACCAGGTCGGAGCCACGGGCGGCCAGCTGCTCGGCGAACTCCCGACCGAGTCCGGCGGAGGCGCCGGTGACGAGTGCGACGGACATGCCCCGAGCGTATGCGGTGCACCGCGCCGGGGCGGCCCGTGACGGCTACGCTGGCGGTCCCGCAGGACCAGGAGGTGGGCGGTGCCGGAGTTCGCGTTCGACGTGCTCGTCGAGGACCCGCCCGAGCAGGTCTGGGAGCGGCTCTGGGACCTGCGCCGCCACACCGCCACGGTGCCCCTGACGACGGTCGCCGGCGAGCCGCTGCGCGAGGGCGCCCGCTTCACCGGCCGGACCGCGGTGGGACCGTTGGGGTTTGACGACGACATGGTCGTCCGCACCTGGGAGCCGCCGCGGCTCGCGGTGGTCGACAAGGTCGGTCGCGTCCTCACGGGCACGATCACGGTGACGCTGACCCGCACGGCCCGGGGCACGTCGGTCCGGTGGCGGCAGACTTATGGCGCCGCCCTCGTGCCGGACCGCCTGGCCGCGCTGGCGCGCCCGGCCGTGCGCACGGCATACCGGAGCGCGGTGCGGAGGATCACCGCCCCCTGAGCCCGGCCGGCTCGCGCGCGACCCGCCCCACCTAGGCTGGGCCGCGTGCGTATCGCCACCTGGAACTGCAACAGCATCCGAACCCGCGTCGACCGCGTCGTCGCCTTCCTCGAGCGGCACGACGTCGACGTGCTGGCGCTGCAGGAGACCAAGTGCCGGGACGACCAGTTCCCGATGATGCCCTTCCAGGCGGCGGGATATGACGTCGCGCACGTCGGCTACAACCAGTGGAACGGCGTCGCGGTCGTCTCCCGGGTGGGGCTGGAGGACGTGCAGGTCGGCTTCGAGGGGATGCCGACGTGGGGCGAGGGCGAGGACGCGGCCGCCGAGGCCCGCGCGCTGGGCGCGACCTGTGGCGGCGTCCGGATCTGGTCGCTCTACGTGCCCAACGGCCGCTCGTTGGTCGACCCGCACCTGCTCTACAAGCTGGACTGGCTGCGGGCGCTGCGCGAGGCCGGCGAGGGCTGGCTGCGCGAGGACCCCGAGGCGCCGATCGCGCTCATGGGCGACTGGAACATCGCGCCCACCGACGAGGACGTGTGGTCGGTCGAGTACTACGAGGGGCGTACCCACACCTCGCCCGAGGAGCGGGCCGCCTTCCAGGGTGTCGTCGACGTGGGCTTCGCCGACGTCACGCGCGAGCACACGCCGGGGCCGGGGACCTACACCTACTGGGACTACACCCAGCTGGCCTTCCCCAAGCGCCGCGGCATGCGCATCGACTTCTGCCTCGGCAGCCCCGGCCTGGCGCGCCGCGTCGAGGGGGCGTTCATCGACCGGGACGAGCGGAAGGGCAAGGGGGCGAGCGACCACGCGCCTGTCGTCGTCGACCTGACAGTCGGCTGAGGACACGGAGCGCAGCGCAGCGAGCACCGGCCCGGAGGACGGCGCGGAAGGTCGACAGAGAGCAGGGTCGACCTGACAGCCGGCTGAGGACACGGAGCGCAGCGCAGCGAGCACCGGCCCGGAGGACGGCGCGGAAGGTCGACAGAAACTCGACCTGACAGCCGGCTGAGGACACGGAGCGCAGCGCAGCGAGCACCGGCCCGGAAGACGGCGCGGAAGGTCGACAGAAACTCGCGTGAGCTAGCGGCGGGCGCGCAGCGCCAGCGGCAGCGTGAGCGCCACGAGGACCGCGGTGATGGCCGTCCCCACGCCGAAGCCGCTGCCGACCGCGACGGCACCGACGAGCACCGAGCCGGAGGCGGTGCCGGCGTCGAAGCCGGCGTTCCACAGCGCACTGGCCGCGCCCACCCGCTGCGGGCCCGCCACCTCGAAGGCGCGGATCATCGTCAGGCTCTGCAGGGCGCCGTAGCCGGAGCCGACGATCGCGCAGGCGAGCAGCCAGGGCACGACCTCGCCGGTCGTGACCGGCTCGTGCACCAGCCAGGCGAGCCACGCCAGCCCGGCCGCGGCCACCACCACGAACGGCCACGCCAGCCGCCCCGCGCCGAAGCGGTCGGCCAGGCCCCCGACCCGCCAGCGCACCAGCGTCGAGACGAGCCCGAAGACGAACAGCCCGGCGGCCGACAGCCACGCCACCGCGACCATCTGCGGGGCGAAGGTGATGAGCCCGCCGCCCGCGAGGGTGATGGCCATGAGCACCAGGGTCGGCGGGAGGACCGCCAGGTAGGCCCCCCGCGCCGGGGGCTGGCCCTCCGCGGCCGGGTGGCGACTGTCGGAGGTCGCCCGGTCGGGCAGGTGGCGGGCGAGCGCGAAGCACCACGGGATGCCGACGACCGGCACCGCGCTGAGCGCGAAGACCGGCCAGAAGGCCCAGGCCTCGGAGATCCAGCCACCGACCGGCATCAGCAGCACGTTGGGGGCGGCGAGCGCCAGCGAGTAGGCACCGACCGCAGCTCCCCGGCGCAGCGGGTCGACGAGCAGGACGGCGGCCGCGCTGGCCGCGACCGTGAGGATGCCGAAGCCCACGCCCCGCACGGCGGACAGCAGCAGGATGACGTCGAGCCGGTCGCTGAGGACGTGCAGCAGGGCGGGCACGCCGAGCAGCAGGAGCGACAGCGAGAGGGTCGGACCCCACCCGAGCCGGCGGATGACGGCGGGCACCGCGAACTGCGTGGCCACGGTCGCGCCGAGCAGCACGAAGTTGACCAGGCCGGCACCGGCGGAGTCGGCCCCGCCGTGCACGGCCCACAGCGGCGCGACCGGCAGCAGTGCGGCATAGCCCGCGAAGCCGACGAAGGCGGCCACCGCGAGCGGCACCATGCCGGGGACGGCCCAGATGCCGCCTCCCGTGCGGGTCACGCCTTCGCGGCGCGTGCCGCGGCCTTCTTCTCCTTCTTGTAGGCACGCACCTTGGTCAGGGAGTCGGCGTCGGTGACGTCGGCGATCGACATGTGCACGCCGTCGCGGCCGTAGTCACCGGCGGCCTCGCGCCAGCCGGATGCCTCGAGGCCGCGCTGCTTGCCGAGGAGGGCCAGGAAGATCCGGGCCTTCTGGTCGCCGAAGCCGGGCAGCGCCTTGAGCCGGCGCAGCACCTCCTTGCCGTCGGGCTCGCCCTGGGTCCAGATCGCCGCGGCGTCACCGTCCCAGTCGCGCACGACGGCGGTCGCGAGATCGTGCACGCGCTGCCCCATCGACTTCGGGAAGCGGTGGACCGCCGGCGGGGTCGCGCACAGCGCGATGAACTCCTCCGGGTCGGTGGCCGCGATCGCCTCCGGGTCGACCGAGCCGAGGCGCTCGACGATCTTGCGCGGCCCGTCGAAGGCCACCTCCATCGGGATCTGCTGGTCGAGCAGCATGCCGGTGAGCAGCGCGAACGGGTGCTCGGTGAGGATGCGGTCGGCCTCGGGCGTGCCGACGAGGTGGAGGGTCTGGCTCATGCCCCGATGGTAGGCCGTGCGGGCGCGGCCGGACCGGGGGCGGGCGCGACGACCGCCGCCTAGGGTGACGGTATGTCGTCGCACGCCCTGCTCTCGGTCCACGGAGTGCGCGTCCTCGGCCACGCGAGCGCCCGGGAGGTCGCCGCGCTCTACGACCTGGACGCCGCCGAGGTCGAGGAGCACCTGCTCGACGCCGAGGCCAGGGGGCACGTCCGGCGGCCGGCCTTCGTGCCGAGCAGCCGGTGGTCGGTGACCGACCTCGGCCGCGAGCACGGCGAGCGGCTCCTCGCCGAGGAGCTGGACGGGCTCGGCGTGCGGGAGCAGGTCGCCGAGGGGCATCGGCGGTTCGTGCCCCTCAACCGTCGCCTCGGCCCGCTGATGACGAGGTGGCAGCTCCGGCCCACCGCGGACGACCCGCTCGCGGCCAACGACCACACCGACCACCGCTACGACGACCGTGTGCTCCGCGAGCTCGACCGGCTGGCGCAGGTGCTGGGCGAGGTCACCGCCGGGCTGCGGACGGCCCTGCCCAGGCTGGGCGTGCACCAGCCGCGCGTCGACGTCGCCGTGGCGAGCGCCGTCGCCGGTGACCTGCGCTGGGTCGACTCCCCGGAGGTCGCGTCGGTGAACCTCGTCTGGATCCAGCTGCACGAGGACCTGCTCGCCACGCTGGGCCTGCAGCGGGGCGAGGACGTCTAGCGCGCCGCGTCCTCCGCGGACGCGTGGGCGACCGGCCGCAACCCCAGGCCCAGCGCGACGACCGCGGCGAGCGCCGCGCACACTCCGGCCCCCGTCAGGACGGTCTGCACCTGGACGACGGCGGCGTCCAGCAGGGCCTCGGTGTCGGTCGGGTCGGGCAGCGTGGCGACCTCGAGGTGGAAGCGTCGCAGCCCCCACGAGGTGAGCAGCGCCAGGCCGACGACCATCCCGACCATCCGGGCCACCACGACGAGCGAGCTGACCGTGCCGTGCCCGTCCTCGCGCGCGTCCGCGAGCGCGGCGTCGTTGACCGGCGCGATGGCCAGCCCGACGCCGAGCCCGGCCCCGACGAGCGGGACGGTGGTCGCGACCAGCTCGTCCAGCGACCCGCGGTCCCAGCGGGCCATGGCCAGGATCGAGACGGCGGCCAGGGCCAGCCCGGGCGCGGCGACGACCGCCGGTCCGAGCCGCCGCAGCAGCCATCCGCCGAGCACCGCCCCGACGGGCACCGCGACGAGGAAGCGCACCAGCACGAGCGCCGCGTCGGTCTCGTCCGTGTCCTGCACCAGCCGCGAGAGCAGCGGCACGTCCACCACGACGGCGACGATGGCCGCGCCGACGAGCACGCTCGTGCCCAGGGCCGGCCAGACGCGGCGCCGCACCACCCCGGGCGGCACCAGCGGCGAGGCGGCCGTGCGCTGGCGCACGAGGAAGGCGACCGTCGCCAGCGCCGCCACCGGCAGCAGCCACAGGCCCCACTCCCCCAGCACCTCGGTCTCGGGGTCGGCGGTGCTGAAGGTGAGCACCACCGCGCCCAGCGCGACCGCGACGAAGGTGGCACCGAGCAGGTCGGCGCGCAGGAGCAGAGGCAGCCAGCGGCGGGGCGTGACGACGGCGAGGACCAGCCACGCCGCGCCGGCCGCCAGGCCGATCGGCGTCAGCACCCGTGAGCCGGAGGTCGGGTCGAGGGGCACGAACGGCCCGCCCAGCGCGATCGAGCGGGTCAGCGGCTCGGGCGCCCAGAGGGTGAGCGTCGTCAGCACCGCGGCCACCCCCGTCAGCAGGTATGCCGTGCCGCGGGCCAGGCGGTGGCTGCCCGCTCCCCGGGGCGCGGCTCGCCCGCCGGGCGTGACGTCGTCCTCGGTCCGGGCGTCGGGCCCGTCCCCCTCGACGCGCAGCACCGCGATCGCCGCGAGGCACCCCAGTCCGAGCACGACGTTGAGCCAGAAGATCTCGCGCCAGCTCGCGACCGCGAGCACGAGGGCGCCGAGCAGCGGGCCCAGCACCGAGCCCAGCTCCTGGACCGCGCCGACGACGCCCAGTGGCATGCCCCGGCGGCCCGGGGGCCACAGGTCGGCGACGAGGGCGAGGGTGGCCGGGACCAGGCCGCCACCGCCCAGGCCCTGCAGGAAGCGCCCGCCGACCATGACCGGCAGCTCGACCGCGGCGGCGGTGATCGCGGAACCGACGACGAAGACGACCAGGCACCAGAGCAGGATCCGGCGCCGGTCGACGAGGTCGGAGAGCCGGCCGATGAGTGGCAGCACCGCGACGTAGCCGAGGAGGAAGCCGGAGATGATCGGCGTCGCCCGCTGCAGCGACTCGATGCCGACCCCGACGCCGGCCATCATGTCGGTCAGCGCGAGCACGACGACGTAGGTGTCGGCCGCGGCGAGCGCGACCGCGAGCGCGGCGACGGCGAGCAGCCACCGGGCCCGGCCCGCGACCGTCCGCGCGCGGCCCTCCGGGGGCGCGTCGGCCCCTCCCCTCGAGGTCACGTCAGGGGCGGGTGACGGTGACCGGCGCGCCGTAGGCGTCGAGGGTCACCGTGTAGGTCGAGGTCGCGGGCGGGTAGAAGGGACCGGTGATCTCGACGGTGCGCACCTGCCAGTCGTCCTCGACCAGGCCGTAGGTGACGTCGTAGGAGGCGGCGGCGTCGCCGACCTGCAGCAGCTCGGTCACGGCCTCGCCGGGGATGGTGCCGGTGATCTCCTGCACCGTCTCGGCCCCTTCGCGGGCGCGCTCGCCGAACTGCGCGTCCTCGGTCAGGGGCAGCAGCCCCACGAGGCCGGCCTCCGGGTCGAAGAGCGAGGCCGGGTCGGGCACGCCGAGGTCGGCCGGGTCGGTCCTGACGTGCGAGGGGGCGAAGGGCAGCTTGACCCACAGCTCCCCGTCGACCGCGACGGTGGGCACGTCGGCCTGGATGCCCGCGAGCTTGGCGGTGATGGTGCCGTCGAAGGCGGGCGGGTCCATCGTGCCGTCGCCCTCGGCGCTGATGATGTAGCTCTTCTCGTCCTCGGGCAGCTCGCTGCCGGTCAGCACGAGGTGCACCGTGCCGGCCTCGACCAGGACGGTGCGCGCCTGCTCGAGGCGGTCGGCCGCCGAGGGCGCCTCGCTCGACGTCGCCTCGTCGTCGCCACCGCTGCAGGCGGCGAGCAGGAGGGCCGCGCCCAGCGAGAGCGCAGCCACGGACCGCCCCGGAGATCTCATGCGGTCAGTATGTCGTGCCGCCACACCCTCGGGTGGGACCCGCGGCGCCGCCGCTCAGCCGAAGCGGCCGGAGATGTAGTCCTCGGTGGCCTTCTGGCTGGGGTTGTTGAAGATCGTCTGGGTGGTGTCGAACTCCACGAGCTGGCCCGGCTGCCCGGTGGCCTTGAGGTTGAAGAAGCCGGTCTTGTCCGAGACACGGGCGGCCTGCTGCATGTTGTGGGTCACGATGACGACCGTGTAGTCGGACTTGAGGTCGTTGATGAGGTCCTCGATCGCCAGCGTCGAGATCGGGTCCAGGGCCGAGCAGGGCTCGTCCATGAGGATGACCTCGGGCTGGATCGCGATGGCGCGGGCGATGCAGAGCCGCTGCTGCTGGCCGCCCGAGAGGCCCGAGCCGGGCTTGTCGAGGCGGTCCTTGACCTCGTTCCACAGGTTGGCGCCGCGCAGCGCGCGCTCGGTGAGCTCGTCCGCGGCCTTCGAGGAGATGCGCCTGGCGTTGAGGCGCACGCCGGCCAGCACGTTCTCCTTGATCGACATCGTCGGGAAGGGGTTGGGGCGCTGGAAGACCATGCCCACCTGGCGGCGCACGTCGACCGGGTCGACGTTCTTGCCGTAGAGGTTCTTGCCGTCGATGAGCACCTCGCCCTCGACACGGGCGCCGGGGATCACCTCGTGCATCCGGTTGAGGGTGCGCAGGAAGGTGGACTTGCCGCAGCCCGAGGGGCCGATGAAGGCGGTGACGGTGCGGGGCTCGATGGTCATCGAGACACCCTTCACGGCGAGGAAGTCGCCGTAGTAGATGTCGAGGTCCTTGACGTCGATTCGCTTGGACATGGGGTCGGGTCTCCTGGGGGTCAGCGGCCGGACTTGGGCGCGAAGATCGTGGCGATGAGGCGCGCCAGCAGGTTGAGGGCGACGACGATGAGCACGAGCAGCAGCGCCGCGGCCCACGCGCGCTCCAGGCTGGGGTCGCGCACCGCGGGGCTCAGCGGCTTGGTGAACATCGAGTAGGCGTAGACCGCCAGGGTGTTCATCGGGCCGGCGAGGGCGTCGAGGTTGAGGGCACGGGCGTAGCCGACCGCGACGAGCAACGGGGCCGTCTCGCCGATGACGCGGGCGATCGCCAGCGTGATGCCCGAGGCCAGGCCGGAGGCCGCCGTCGGCAGCACGACCTTGGCGATCGTGCGCCACTTGGGCACCCCGAGGGCGAGGGCGGCCTCGCGCAGCTCGTTGGGCACGATCCGCAGCATCTCCTCGGAGTTGCGGACCACCGTCGGGATCATCAGCACCGACAGCGCCACGGCCCCGGCGATGCCCATCTTGGCGTCGCGCGGCCCGAAGATCTGCACGAAGAGGGCGAAGGCGAACAGGCCGGCGACGATCGAGGGGATCCCGGTCATGACGTCGACGAAGAACCGGATCCAGCGCGCGAGCCGGCTCTTCGCGCCGTACTCGACGATGTAGATCGAGGTGAACAGCCCGATCGGCACCGAGATCAGGGTGGCCAGCCCGGTGATGACCAGCGTGCCGACGATCGCGTGGTAGGCACCGCCCACGAACGGCCCGGTGCCCTCGACGTAGTCCTGGTCGTGCAGGCCGGTGACGCCGTTCATCGTCTGGTTGAGGAAGGAGGGGTTGAACGCCCGCGCGGCCCCCTCCGAGACGACCGTCCACAGCAGCGAGGCCAGGGGCACGATCGCGCAGACGAAGGCGAAGTAGATCAGCGCCCGCAGCACCTGGTCGACGGCGACCCGGGGGCCACCGAGGGTGCGGTAGACGGCATACACGGAGACGAGGTAGACGACGAAGGCGAGCACGAGCGCCAGGGCGACGTGCACGTCGAGCGCCAGCCGCAGCACGAGCGCGACGACCACGGCGACGCCGGCGAGCAGCAGCGCGGGCCGGTTGGTCGTGGGCCGCACGCGCGAGAGGACGACCCCGTCGACGTCCTCGAGGCGGGAGGGCCGGGGCGGGTCCTGGGTGCCGGTCGGGGGCGTGGTCAGCGTGCTCATCAGTTGGCTCCCGAGAAGGCGGCGCGGCGGTCCACGATCCACCGGGCGAAGAGGTTGACGGCGAGGGTGATGACGAAGAGCACCAGGCCGGCCGCGATGAGCTCGGAGAGCCGCAGCCCGGACGCCTCGGGGAAGTTGAGCGCGATCTCGGCGGGGATGGTCACGTTGCCCGAGCCGATGAGGTTCCAGGTGAAGGCGCCGGGCGAGAGGATGATCGCGACCGCCATCGTCTCGCCGAGCGCGCGGCCCAGGCCGAGCATCGTCCCTCCGATGACGCCGGGCATCCCGAAGGGGATCACCGCGGTGCGGATCATCTCCCACTTGGTCGCGCCGAGCGCCAGCGCCGCCTCCTCGTGCAGCCGCGGCGTCTGCAGGAAGACCTCGCGGGAGACCGAGGTGATGATCGGCAGGATCATCACGGCCAGCACGATCGAGGCGGTCAGCAGCGTGCGCCCGGAGGCGGAGGCGTCGGCGAAGAGCGGGATCCAGCCGAGGTTGGCCTCGAGCCAGGCGTAGAGGGGGCCCAGCCGCGGCGCGAAGACCGCCATGCCCCACATCCCGAAGACCACCGAGGGCACCGCGGCGAGCAGGTCGATGACGAAGCCGACCGCCCGCCCGAGCCGCCGTGGGGCGTAGTGGGAGACGAAGAGTGCGATGCCGATGGCGATCGGGGTGGCGATGACCATCGCGATGACCGAGGCCACCACCGTGCCGAAGACCATCGGCCAGATGTAGGCCCACAGCCCGCGGCCGCCGGTGATGTCCTCGCCGGGGGCGGTGAGGGCGGGCAGGGCCTCCAGGACGAGGAAGACAGCGACGCCGGCCAGGACCAGCAGGATCAGGACGGCGGAGCCGAGCGAGGCACCGCCGAAGAGGACGTCGCCCGGGCGACGCACCGCCGAGCCGCGGGTCCGCGGGCTCGACGTGGCAGGGGCGTTCATGAGCTTCCTCCGGGGGACGTGGGACGGGAGGGGCGGGGCACGCCGGAGCCGGCGGTCGTCGGGGACGACCGCCGGCCGGCGCGGGGACGGGCGGTCAGCGTCCGTCCCCCGAGATGGTGTCGACGAGGCTCAGGGCCTGCTCGCGCAGGTCCGCCGAGATCGGGGCCGAGCCGGCCGCCCTCGCGGCGACGTCCTGACCCTCCTCGGAGACGACGTAGGACAGGAAGTCCTTGACCGCGGCGGCGCGCTCCGGGTCGTCGTAGGCCGAGCAGGCGATGTGATAGCTCACCAGGACGATCGGGTAGGCGCCCGACTCGGTGGTGTCGCGGGCCAGCTCGAGGGCCAGGTCGCCCTCCACGCCGGTGTCGGCCGGCTCCGAGGCGTCGACCACCTTGGCCGCGG
This sequence comes from Ornithinimicrobium humiphilum, assembly GCF_006716885.1. NCBI lineage: Bacteria > Bacillati > Actinomycetota > Actinomycetes > Micrococcales > Ornithinimicrobiaceae > Ornithinimicrobium > Ornithinimicrobium humiphilum. The sequence continues at coordinate 335,956 of NZ_VFPU01000001.1, read as the reverse complement.
CCTCCGGGGAGAACTCGACGAACTCCTCCCCCACACCGATGGCGGCGGCCTGACCCGTGACGGCGGAGGCGTCGGCATACCCGATGGCGCCGGGGGTGCGGGTGACGACGTCGACGACACCGGTCGTCTGGGCGGCGGCCTCGCCGCCGCTGACCGGCCAGCTCTTGCCGGGCTCGTGCGGCCAGGCCTCGGGCGCGACCTCGTGGAGGTACTCGGTGAAGTTCTCGGTGGTGCCCGAGTCGTCGGAGCGGTTGACGACGGTGATGTCGAGGGCGGGCAGGTCGGCGTCGGGGTTGTCGGCCACGATCGCCGGGTCGTCCCAGCTGGTGATCTGCTGGTCGAAGATCTGCGCCAGCACCTCGGGGCGCAGGTTGAGCCGGTCGACGCCCTCGAGGTTGTAGGGGATCGCCACCGGGGAGATGTAGACGGGCAGGTGGATCGCGCCCTGCGGGCCGCAGACCTCGGTCACCTTCTGCCGCTCCTCCTCGTCGAGGTAAGCGTCGGAACCGGCGAAGTCGGTGGCGCCGGCGATGAGGTTCTCGCGCCCGCCGCCGGAGCCGATGGAGTCGTACTGCACGGTGACGCCGGGCTGGACCTTCTGGTAGCCCGCGATCCAGGCGGTCATCGCCGACTCCTGGGAGGAGGCGCCGGAGGCCTTGACGTCGCCGGTGAGGTCGCCGGCCTCGGCGGCGCCCGCCGTCAGGCCGGCGGTGGGGTTGTCGTTGCCGCAGGCGGCGAGGAGCAGTCCGGCGGCTGTCGCGAGAGCGACGACCGTCCCGGGGTGGTGCAGCTTCACAGTGGAACCTCTCTGGGGGTTGCTTCGTGGGGGTGCACCGGCCTGCGCAGACCGGTGCGGGTCCGGCAGCGCTGCCAGGACGAACGTAGGGAGCCCAGGTGACCCCGAGGGTCGGCCAGGGTGAACTCCTCGTGAACGAGCGCCGAACCTCCGGGCACGCCGACGGCCCGGCCCTCACCAGAAGGACCGGGCCGTCGGGGTGGTGCAGGACCTGCCGGAGGTATGCCGTCAGGCCAGGGTCAGACCGTCCGCACCCTCGGAGGGGTCCACGTCGACCGTGACCCGCTGCCCGTCGCGGACCTCGCCCGCGAGCAGGGCCCGCGCGAGCCGGTCGCCGATCTCGGTCTGCACCAGGCGACGCAGCGGTCGGGCACCGTAGGCCGGGTCGTAGCCGCGCTCGGCGAGCCAGGCCGTGGCCGCCTCGGTGACGTCGAGCTCGATGCGCCGGTCGGCCAGGCGGGCGGCCAGCTGCCTGACCTGCAGCCCGACGATGACGGCGAGCTCGTCGCGGGTGAGCGCGTCGAAGACCACGATCTCGTCGAGCCGGTTGAGGAACTCCGGCTTGAACGCCTGCCGCACCGTCGCCATGACCTGCTCCCGGCGGGCCACCGGGTCCAGCGTCAGGTCGACGAGGAACTGGCTGCCCAGGTTGGAGGTCATCACGAGGATCACGTTGCGGAAGTCCACCGTGCGGCCCTGGCCGTCGGTGAGACGACCGTCGTCGAGCACCTGCAGCAGGATGTCGAAGGTCTCGGGGTGGGCCTTCTCGACCTCGTCGAGCAGGACGACCGAGTAGGGCCGGCGACGGACCGCCTCGGTCAGCTGACCGCCCTCGTCGTAGCCGACGTAGCCGGGCGGGGCGCCGATGAGCCGGGCCACGGCGTGCCGCTCGGAGTACTCCGACATGTCGATGCGGATCATCGCCCGCTCGTCGTCGAAGAGGAAGTCCGCGAGCGCCTTGGCCAGCTCGGTCTTGCCGACACCCGTGGGTCCGAGGAAGAGGAAGCTGCCGGTCGGCCGGTCGGGGTCGGAGATGCCGGCCCGGGCACGGCGCACCGCGTCGCTGACCGCGCGCACGGCGTCGCGCTGACCGATGAGGCGCTCACCGATGACCTGCTCCATCCGGAGCAGCTTCTCGGTCTCGCCCTCGAGGAGGCGACCGGCCGGGATGCCGGTCCAGGCGGAGATGACGTCGGCGATGTCGTCGGCGCCGACCTCCTCCTTGACCATCGGACCCTCGCCGCGGGAGTGGGCGGCCTCGCTCTCGACCGCGGCCGTCAGCTCGGCCTCGGCGGCCGGGATCTCGCCGTAGAGCAGGCGCGAGGCGGCCTCGTAGTCGCCCTGGCGCTGCAGCCGCTCGGCCTGCGTGCGCAGGTCGTCGAGGCGGGCCTTGAGCTCACCGACCCGGTTGAGGTCGGCCTTCTCGGCCTCCCACCGCGCGGTGAGCGCGGCCAGCTGCTCGCGCTTGTCGGCCAGGTCGGCGCGCAGCCGCTCCAGCCGCTGGCGCGAGGCCTCGTCCTCCTCGCGCTGGAGGTGCATCTCCTCCATCGTCAGGCGGTCGACCTGGCGCTGCAGCTCGTCGATCTCGACCGGCGAGGAGTCGATCTCCATGCGCAGCCGCGAGGCGGCCTCGTCGACGAGGTCGATGGCCTTGTCCGGCAGCTGCCGGCCGGTGATGTAGCGGTGCGACAGGGTCGCGGCCGCGACGAGGGCCGAGTCGGCGATGGCGACCTTGTGGTGCGCCTCGTAGCGCTCCTTGAGGCCGCGCAGGATCGCGATCGTGTCCTCGACCGAGGGCTCGCCGACGAAGACCTGCTGGAAGCGGCGCTCCAGGGCGGCATCCTTCTCGATGTTCTCCCGGTACTCGTCGAGCGTGGTCGCGCCGACCATCCGCAGCTCACCCCGGGCGAGCAGCGGCTTGAGCATGTTGCCGGCGTCCATCGAGGAGTCGCCGGACGCGCCGGCCCCCACGACGGTGTGCAGCTCGTCGATGAAGGTGATGACCTGACCCTCGCTGGCGCGGATCTCGCCCAGGACGGCCTTGAGCCGCTCCTCGAACTCGCCGCGGTACTTGGCACCGGCGACCATCGCGCCCAGGTCGAGCGAGATGAGCGTCTTGCCGCGCAGCGACTCGGGCACGTCGCCCGCGACGATGCGTTGGGCCAGCCCCTCGACCACGGCGGTCTTGCCGACGCCAGGCTCGCCGATGAGGACCGGGTTGTTCTTGGTCCGGCGCGAGAGCACCTGCACGACGCGCCGGATCTCGGCGTCGCGCCCGATGACCGGGTCCAGCTTGCCCTCGCGAGCCATGGCGGTGAGGTCGGTGCCGTACTTGCCGAGGGCGTCGAAGGTGGCCTCGGGGTCGGCGGTGTCGACCTTCTTGCCACCGCGCAGGGTGGGGATGCGCTCCTCGATCGCCCGGGCGTCGAGGCCCGGGAACTGCCCGGTCCGGGCGATGCCCAGCAGCAGGTGGTCGGTCGACACGAAGCTGTCGCCCATCGTGGCCATGGCGTCCTGCGCGTCCTTCACGACCGTGTGGAGGGCGCGGGAGAAACCGGGATTGCCGACGGTGGAGCCGCTGGCGCTCGGCAGGGAGCGCAGCGCAGCCTCGGCCGCCTGCAGCGCGGTGGCGGCGGAGGTGCCGGTCGCGTCGAGCAGCGGCCCGGTGGTGGTGTCGGTCTGCTGCACCAGCGCGCGCAGCAGGTGCGCCGGCTCGACCTGCGGATGACCCGCGGCGGCGGCGTCACGGACGGCGGTGGACAGGGCCTCCTGGGCCTTGGTCGTCAGGGACAGATCCATGGGTTACCTCGTCTGTCGTGCAGGGTGGATCGGGACTCTGAGCAGTACAACCTCGTCAAAGTTGAGTCTATTCCGCTCAACTCTTTCGCGCTACCACTGTGCCTCGTCCGACGACCTGCCACTCCGGCACCCCGGACACGCCCGTCTCCCCCGCCTGCTCTTGCTGACAATGGTCTGATGTACTACGTGTTCCCGGCAGCGACGCCGGCTCGGGGATCACTCTTCAACGTCGAAGGAGTAGTTTTCGTGCGCAAGCGCCTTCCCCTCGCCCTGGCTGCGGCCGGCAGCCTGCTCGCTGCGGGCCTCATCACCACCACCCCGGCCGTCGCCGAGCCGACCATGAACCCGGGCGGTCCCTGCCTGCAGGAGAACCAGACCGTCATGCGGTCCAGCGTCCCGGACTACCGGGCCATGGAGCGCCAGCTGCTCAACATCGAGAAGAACAGCAAGGGCCGCGTCAAGGTCGCCAGCGCCGGCAAGTCCGGCGAGGGTCGTGAGCTCTACTACGCCACCCTCGGCACTGGCGACACCGTGATCTGGCTGCAGGCCCGCATCCACGGCAACGAGCTGCACTCCACCGAGTCGGTCCTGCAGATCCTGCAGGAGCTGGGCAGCAGCGGCAGCCCGTCGGTCAAGCAGATCCTCTCCGAGCTGACCATCGTCGCCATCCCGATGTACAACCCGGACGGCGCCGAGGCCAACATCCGCCAGAGCACCACCCCCAACCGCCAGGACCTCAACCGCGACTGGGAGCGGTTCACCCAGCCGGAGTCCGAGGCGTTCTGGCACCTCTTCGTCGAGAAGGCCCCGAGCATCGCGCTCGACCTGCACCACATGGGCCAGGCGCCGCGCGTGGCCGGCACCGACGACCTCAACCAGTTCCAGATCGGCGCGCACTCGGTCGACCCGAGCCGCATGTCGGCGGACCAGTGGAAGCTGGCCCGTCAGCTGTCCGAGGTCAGCATCGACGCCATCTCGGGCTACGGCCAGACCCACGTCGCCAAGTACCCGTACATCGACATCACCGGTGGCGTCATCTCCCGCATGATCCTGGGCGGCACCGCCCCGGACGGCTTCAGCCCGAGCATGCAGAAGAACGTCGACGCGGCGATCTTCTACGAGGTGCGCAGCGTGGGTCAGAAGAGCAACGGCTACCTGGAGCAGCTCTTCACCCGTCCGGTGATGGCCGTGCTCAAGGCCGCCGCCGACGGCAGCCTCTACTCCTCCGACTGGTCGGACTACGACAGGCTCAGCTACGCGACCAACGCCCCCTGCGGCGCCTGATCACCGACTCCTGGGCGAGGGGCACCGGGCCGTCGGGCCGGTGCCCCTCGTCACGTCCGGGGCTCGTCGCGTCAGGAGGTCGGTGCCGCCAGCAGCACCAGGCTCAGCGCCATGACCACCGCGCCGAGGAAGAAGCCCACGAGGGACTGGCTGTAGTGCGTCTCGTAGCGGCGGGCGGCCGGCAGCAGCTCCAGGAAGCTGACGGCGAGCATCATCCCGGCCACGAGGGCCAGGGAGAGGACCACCCACTCCTCGGGGAGCAGCGTCTGCAGCAGCAGGAAGCCGACGATCGCCCCGAAGGGCTCGGCCAGGCCGGACAACGTCGCCCAGACGAGCGCGCGGGCGCGGCTGCCGGTCGCGGCGTAGATCGGGGCCGCCACCGCCAGCCCCTCGGGCACGTTGTGGATCGCGATCGCGACCGCCAGCGCGATGCCGCCCGTGGGCTGCTGCAGGGTGGCGACGAAGGTCGCCAGCCCCTCGGGGAGGTTGTGGAGGGTGACGACACCGGCCAGCAGGATCCCGCTGCGCAGCAGCCGGCCGTCCACCGCCGCCGCGTCCTCGCCCTCGAGGTCGGCGAGGTTCACGTCGTGAGGGATGGCCCGGTCGATGCCCAGCACCACGAGGGCGCCGAGCAGCAGCGCTCCCCCGACCCAGACCAGCGCGCCGCGCTGGCCGACGACCTCCGCGAGCGAGCGCACGGCGACGGGCGCGATCTCGACGACCGAGATCGTGATCATCAGGCCGGCCGCGAAGGCCAGCGAGGCCGCGAGCGCGTCGCGGCGCAGCAGCTGCCGCTGCGTGCCGAGCCAGCCGCCCACGACCGTCGACAGGCCCGCGAGCAGCGCGACGACGAAGGCGAGCGTCACGGCATACCCCCTCGTCACGGTCGGTGCGGCGCCGGGACCGGCGCGGTCGCTGCGATTGTGCCCCAGTGCGGCGCGGTTCGGCAGCGATCCCGATCCTGACCTAGGATGCTGGAGGCACACGGGGGGGCGCGCTGCCGTCCCCGCGGACGACGGGAGGGGATGCGGTGCGAGCTCGGGTCTGGGGTGCGCTGGCTGCGGTGTCGGCGCTGACGGCGGCGTGCGGCGGGGACGGGGGCGGCGGCCTCGCGAGCGGTGAGGACTACTCGGTCCTCGGGGCCCTGGGCGAGCTGCCCGCGTCGATGGCCGACGACGGCGAGGTGCGGATCTACACCGCCGACCTGACGGCCGCGACCGAGGCGGCCGAGCTCGAGCGCCCGACCTCCGTGGAGGAGGACGCGCTCGTGGACTGGATCGGGACGCTCGAGGGCTTCGGCGTCGAGCCCGGCGGTGGGCAGGTCTTCGTCCCGATGGCGCCGGTCTTCAACGTCAACCACCTGAGACGGCACGAGGGGTTCGCCGAGGAGCTCGGCTGGTCGCTGCTCGACGTCGACTCGGTGGTCGAGGTGCGCTCGGGGCCGGGATCCTTCGCGGTGGTCGCGGGCGACTTCGCCGACTCCGCCCCCGCCGGGGACGAGCGCACCGAGGGCGTGCGGTCGGTCGGGAGCGGTGAGGACCTGCAGGTGAACGTCGACGACACCTCCGACGCGCGACCCAGCGGGGTGCCGCTGCACCAGGCGCGCGAGGAGGGGCGCATCGCCGTGACCACGACCCCGGCCGCAGCCCAGGACTGGCTCGCCGGGCAGGAGGAGACGCTCGCCGACGACGAGCCGCTCGCCGCGGCGGCCCGCGCGCTCGACGACGCCGACGTGCTGTCGGCGATGCTGTTCACGGGGACCTTCCTGGACCTGGAGACGGCCGTGGCCGGCTCGGTCGTCGTCGACGCGGACGTCGAGGGACTGGTCGACCTGGTGCCCGCCGACCCCTTCTCGGCCGTCGGCGTGGGCTGGGGCCTCGACGACGCCGGGACGGCGGAGATCACCCTCGCCTACGTCTTCGACGACGACGCTGCCGCCGAGGCCGCTGTCGCCCCGCTGGAGCGGCAGTTCGCCGAGGCCCGCACCCTCTTCATGGGCCAGTCCCTGGAGGACCTGCTGACCCCCACCGAGGTCGTGGCCGACGGCCCGGTGACCGTGGTGACCGCGTCGATCCCGCGCGGGAGCTCGCCCGGCGTCGTGCAGAGCCTGCTGGAGATCCCCGACCTGCCCTTCGTCCACCGCTGAGCCGGATCGCCGCGCGCGATCCCAGCCAGGTGCGAGGCTGAGCGGTATGGAGATCAGCTGCGTCCGGGGCGACATCACCACCCAGCAGGTCGACGCGGTCGTCAACGCCGCCAACTCCTCCCTGCTGGGCGGCGGCGGGGTCGACGGAGCCATCCACCGCGCGGCGGGACCCGAGCTGCTGGCCGAGTGCCGGAGGCTGCGCGAGACGTCGTGGCCGGAGGGTCTGCCCACGGGTGAGGCCGTGGCGACCGCCGCCGGGCGCCTGCCGGCCCGATGGGTGGTGCACACGGTCGGACCCGACAGGCGCCGCGGCCAGCGAGACCCGCAGCTGCTCGCCTCGTGCTTCCGGCGGAGCCTGCAGGTGGCCGACGAGCTGGGGGCTCGGTCGGTGGCGCTGCCGGCGGTGAGCGCGGGCGTCTACGGCTGGGACCGCGAGGAGGTCGCGGACGTGGCCGTCGCGACGGTGCGCGGGCTCGACGGGACGCTCACGTCGGTCGAGGAGGTGCGCTTCGTGCTCTTCGGCGCCGACGTGCTGACGGCCTTCGAGCGGGCGCTGGACGCCTGAGACCGTCCGCGGTCCGCTCACGGACGACGCTCCCGCGGGCGTTCAGCCGAGCGGCACGTCCGCGTCCAGCGCCTCGGCGAGCGCGTGCAGACCACCGGCGATGCGTTCCCCCGACCGGGTGGCGGTCTCGCGGCCGACGAGCACCCCGTAGGTGAAGGTCGGCTCCCCCGCCTCCTCCGCCGCGCGGGCCAGCGACGTGAGCTCGGCCTCCGCCACGACCGAGTCCTGCACCTGGCCCAGCTCCTCGGTGACCCGCTCCCAGCGGGCGGCGGCCTCGGCGGCGCGGGCGCCGAAGGACGGTGCCAGGGCCTCGTAGGCGTAGCGGACGGCCTTGGCACGCTTGCGCGCCTCGTGCAGCTGGTGCAGCTGCTCGGCCCCCGTCGATGCGCTCGCGAGGGCCGCGGTCGCGCTGGCCCGGTCGACGGCCCTCGCCACCTGGGTCGGCAGGACGGCGTCCGCCGGGCGGTGCGCCCGCCCGCGCCAGGGCGGTTCGGCGAGCAGCTCGACGAGGCGGTCGGCGAGCTCGCGGTAGCGCTCCGAGTCGAGCACCCCGACCAGCTCGGCACGGGCCCGGGTGTGCCGCTCGTCCAGGCTGGTCCGCACGCGCTCGCGGACCGGGCCGACGACCTCGTCCTGCGCCTCGAGGGCGGTGAGGATGCGGTCGCGCACGACCTCGGCGTCCCTGGGCGCGCCCAGCGCCCCGGCGAACCACCGCACCTCCTCCCGGAGGGGGTCGGTCACGTCGCGGTGCAGCAGACGACGGAAGGTGCGCAGGGCGCTGCGCAGGCGGCGGGTGGCCACCCGGGCCTTGTGCACCGCGTCGGGGGCGTCGGCGCGCAGGTCGTCCTCGCGGCCGAGGATCCCCGCCACCTGCTCGGCCAGGTAGGTGTGGACCACGTCGGCGGCGGGCCCTTCGGGCGACGGGGCCTCGCCGCGGGCGGCCCGCTCGGGCCGGTCACCGAGCGCCCGGGCCAGCTTGGAGGGGCTCGTCGCCGGCCGCACCCCCTGACGGGCGAAGACCTCGGCGACCGCGTCGAGGAAGGCGACGTCGCCGTCCACGAGCTCGACCTCCAGCTCGCGCCAGCTCTCGCCCCCGGGCAGCGCCGTGACGGCGTCGTCGCACATCTCGGCGAGGACGTGTCCCGGGTCCTCGGGGTCGGTCAGGTCGAGCTGGAGCCGGACCGTCCGCAGCACCGCGACGGGCAGCAGGACGCCAAGGACGCCCTCGGGCCAGGCGTGGCCCAGCGCGGACCGCAGCTCGGCGACCAGCTCCGCGGGCACCCGGGTGCGGCCGGGCCCGTCGACCAGCGGCGCGTGGACCTCCAGCCGGGAGCCGTCCGGCCGCGGCAGTTTGAGGTGCCAGCCGGCGTCCGTGCCGCCCTCGCGCCGCCGGAGCGTGATCCGGTGGCGCACCAGGAGCAGATCCCGGGTGTCCAGGTAGACCGCCCGCAACGCGTGCGCGCGCACCGGCCCGGTGCGGGCCAGGTCGCCCGGAGAAGGCAGCGGGTCCTGCCTGCCCAGGGCGAACTTGAGCTCGGTCTCGACCTGCTTCATACGCCCTCCGGGCCGTGGGTGGGGGGTGTGCCGCGCCGTGCCGGTCAGGGGGCCGGGACGTCACCGGGCTGGTCGTACCAGCCGTCGTGCTCGCGGGCGAGGGCGGCGAAGCGGCGGCGCAGGCCCTCGTAGGCGGCGTCACCGGCGAGGTCCGGAAGCCGCGTGTCGACGACGTGGACCGCCCACTCGGCGTCCTCGTCGTCCTCCTCGGTCCGGGCCGCCTCGCGCAGCACGCGCACGTGCTCGAAACCCTCCTCGCGCAGCTCCTCGGCGATCTCCTCCGCGATCTCGCGGTCGGGCAGGATGAGGAGGTGCTCGCTGCCGGTGTGGAGGGGCTCGGTGCTCACGTGACCAAGGGTAGACAGTGGCGGGCCCACGGGGCGCCGGGGCGCGCGGTGCCGGGTGGACGGGTCCGGCCGTCGAAAGCCGGTTGACGGGCCGGTGAGGATGGGGCCATGACGGACTTCACGACGACGCCCACGTTGACCGGCGACCTCGTCGTCCTGCGTCCTGCCGGACGGGCGGACGCCCCGCGCCTGCACGAGCTGCTCGGCGACCCCGAGGTCTCCCGGCTGACCGGTTCGGTGCACGCCACGGAGGAGCTGACGGCCGTGCCGTGGACGGTGGAGGAGCTGGAGGAGATCTACGAACGCTGGGCCCGCGCCGACGACCGCGTCGTCTGGGTCGTGGTCGAGCGGTCGAGCGGCACCGTCGTCGGCGAGGCCCTGCTGCTGGACCACGACCCCGAAAATCGGTCGTGCGGCTTCCGCGTCTGGCTCAGCGGGGCGCGTGACCGTGGGCTGGGCACCGAGGCGACCCGGCTGGCCGTCGGGCACGCCTTCGACGGGCTGGGGCTGCACCGGGTGCAGCTGGAGGTCTACGACTTCAACCCCCGGGCGCGACGGGTCTACGAGAAGGTCGGCTTCGTGCACGAGGGCACGCAGCGAGAGGCGCTGCTCTTCGACGGCGAGTGGATCGACGCGCACGTCATGGGCATCCTCGAGCAGGACTGGCGGGCGCTCACCGGTCGCTGAGCCGCGCTGGGCCCGGCGGCGTCAGCGGCTCCGGTGCCCGCAGCCAGGGCAACGCCCCGAGGACGCAGACCAGGCCGGTGACGAGGAAGGCCGTGGGGAAGCCGGCGCGGTCGGCCACGAGGCCGATGAGCACGGGGCCGACGATCGCCCCGCCGTCCTGGGCCATCTGGAAGGCCGAGAGCACCGGGCCGCCGTTGCGGTCGGACCCGACGACGTCGGCCACCGCGGCCTGCTGCGCCGGGTTGACCAGCCCCGCCCCGACGCCGGAGACGAGCGAGAGGGCGAGAAGCGCGACGAGACCGGTGGTCGTGCCCAGCGTGGTGGTCAGCCCGAGCACGCCCATGGAGACGCCGATGACGAGCAGCCCGGTCAGCACGAGCGGCCGCCGCCCGACCCGGTCGGCGAGCCGCCCGGAGAACTGCAGGGTCGCCGCCGTCCCGACGGCCCCCACGGCCAGCACCGCCCCGGCCACCCAGGGCCGGTCGAGCACGGCGATCGCGAGCAATGGCAGCACCGCCATCCGCACGCCGAAGTTGGCCCAGCCGTTGGCGACCGCCGCGCAGAGGACGGCCCGGTAGACCGGCGACGCCCAGGCCTCGGCCAGCCGCATCACGGGACGGTCGGCGGCGTCGGGCGCGGGGCGCAGCCGTGCCCCGCCCAGACCCACGGCCACCACCGCGGCCGCGAGGAGCAGAGCGACGCCATACACGACGAACGGGGCGCGCAGCCCCCACCCGGCGAGCAGCCCGCCCAGCAGCGGACCGACCATGCCACCGATGAGGAAGGAGGAGCCGTAGGCGGAGGAGACACGGCCGCGGGCCTGCGGCGGGGCGAGGCGCACGAGCAACGCCATGGCCGAGATCGTGAACATCGTCGAGCCCACGCCGCCGAGACCGCGGAAGAGCAGCAGCTGGCCGTAGGACTGGGCGAAGGCGGTGGCGAAGGACGACGCCGCGACGACGAGCAGGCCGGTGAGGTAGACCGGTCGCTCGCCCAGACGGGAGACGAGCAACCCGCCGGCCGGGGCGAAGACGAGCCGGAAGAAGGCGAAGGCCGAGACGATGACGGAGGCCGCGGCGACGCCGACGTCGAAGGACCGGGCGTAGGCGGGCAGCACCGGCGAGACGATCCCGAAGCCGACGGCGATGACGAAGGCCGCACCGACGAGGATCCAGATCTCGCGCGGGATCGGTGGCCTCGTGGCGGTCGCGGCGGTGGAGCGCTCAGCCTCGGGCACGGAGGTGCTCGCGCAGGTAGGGAAGGGTGAAGTCGACGTAGCCGTGGCCCGCGGGCTGGACGAGTTCGCGGTCGATGAGGCGGGCGCGGTAGACGTTCTGCTGCTGCATGGGCACGCCCATCCGCTCGGCGACCGTGCGCGTCGAGGCCGGACCGTCGTCGACCGCCATGGCCCGCAGGTAGCGGCGCTGGCCCTCCGGGAGCGGACCGATCGCGGGGGCGTGGACGAGGCGGCCCATGCGCTCGATCACCAGCGGCAGCGTGCGCTCCACGTCGTCGGCGGTGATCTCCTCCCGCTGCGGGTCGACCCGCCACGCGTGGTAGCCGACGAGCTGCAGCAGGTAGGGATAGCCGTGGACGACCTCGACGTAGCGGTCGAGGGCGGGCTCCCCGATGGTGCGACCGGCGTCCACGACGGTGGCCCGCGCGGCGGTGCGGACGTCGTCGTCGGTGAGCGTCGCGAGGTGGATGCGCTCGGCCCGGCGCAGGAAGGTGGTGCCGGCCTGGCGCAGCAGGCTGTCGATGCCGGTCGGCAGGCCCGCGGCGGCGAAGGCCACCTCGCGGTCGTCGCGGACCAGGTGCTGGTAGGTCGCGGCGAACCGGCCGACGACGTCGGGCCTGGCCGCCTGGACCTCGTCGAGCGTGAAGAGCAGACCGGTCTCGTGCTCGGCGAGCAGGTCGAGCAGGCGACCGAGCAGCTGGGCGAGCGAGTGCCGCACGGGATAACGGTCGTCGACCTCGGTCGTGATGCTGCCGACCGGGCCGATGCCGCCACCGGTCACGCGTCGGCGGACGGCCGTGGCGTCGTGCTCGGCGAGCAGGGCGGGGATCGTGGAGCTCTCCAGCTCGCCGAGCAGGTCGTCGCCCTCGGGCAGCCGGACCACGAGCCAGCCGCGGGTGCGGGCGATGTCCTCGAGCTCGTTGAGGACGACCGTCTTGCCCATCCCCCGGGCTCCGCTGACGAGCAGCGAGCGCAGCGGCGAGCCGGGCCCCTCGTCGAGGGCGACGTCGAAGTCCGAGAGCAGGTCCTCACGCCCGGCGAGCACGCGCGGGGACACCCCGAAGCTGGGGCGGAAGGGGTTGGCACCGCTCACCATGGCAGTCCTCCTCTCGGTCGGTCTCGGTCGGTGGGGAAGGGGTCCACGCTAGGGACGACCACCGACGGACCTGGAGCGACGTTACACCTGTTACATTTCAGATGGTTTGTTACATCTGTTATATGTAGGCGCCGCCGCAGGCATGCGAGTGCCCCACCTACGTCGGCGATCTCGCGGATCGGCCGATGCAACCGGGGCACTCGCCGGGTCCGAGTCGGCGGGTCCGTCAGAGGTTGGTGATCCCCCCGGTCGGAGCCTCGCCCTCGCCCTCCGCGTCGGCCGCGCGCTTCTGCTCGGTCTGGATCGCGAGGTTGCGCATCATCCAGCCGGCCAGCAGGTTGAAGCCGGCGAAGCCGAGGAAGAGCCAGGTCAGCCAGCTGGTGTCACCCGCGTAGACGCGCAGCAGCGAGAAGACCAGCAGCGCGGCGCCGATGACCAGGTAGAGGACCGCGCGGCGGCGCAGCATCCGGGGGTCGACGCGCGGGTCGTTCAGCGGGTCGACCGGGCCGGCGGGCGTCGCCGGGACACCGGCCGCGGGGGCGTCGTCCACGAGGTCGTCCGAGCCGTCGTCGAAGAGCCCGTCGTAGCCCCGCCCCGTCTGCGGGTCGTAGGCCTCGTAGCCCGTCTCCATCGCGACCGCGCGCACGGCGCGGCGGGCGAGGTCGTGCACCCGGGCGCGGCCGGCCGTCTCCTCGGTCGGGAAGGACACCGACGCGGACCGGTCGTAGAGCTCGACCTGCAGACCGCTCTCGGTCGCGGTCAGCTCGCCCACGACGTCGCCGTCGGTCTCCTCGGCGACCCAGACCTCGACGGGCTCGGTCAGCACCTCGCGCAGCCGCGCCTCGATCCGGCGGAAGGTCGCGACACCGGCCTCCAGCGCCGCGGCGTCCATGGGCGGGCCGTCCAGCTCGTCGGCGGCGACCACCTCGGCCCAGTCCTGGCCGGGCCGTCGGGGGTAGAGGGCGATCTCGTAGGTCATGGGCCCATCCTGACGGCCCCGGGGGCCGCCGTGCCAATCCGCGCCTGCGGGGTATGCCGTGCCACGACCCGCCGAGACCCGCCACCGCGACGCAGCAAGGCCGCCGCCCAGGCCGTGTCCCCGTCAGCCGACGAGGGAGGCGAAGCGCGCGAGGTCGACGTTGCCGCCCGACAGCACGACGCCCACGCGGCGACCGGCGACGTCGGGGATCGCGCCGGAGAGCAGGGCGGCCAGCCCGAGCACGGACGTCGGCTCGACGACCTGCTTGAGCGTCGAGGCGACGACAGCCATCGCCTCGACCAGCTGCTCGTCGCCGGCGGTGACGATCCCGGTCACGCCGTCGCGCAGGATCGGGAAGGTCAGCTCGCCCAGGTGCAGGGTCTGCGCGCCGTCGGCGATGGTCCGCGGGGTCTCGATGGAGACGATCCGGCCCTCCGCCAGCGAGCGACGGGCGTCGTCGCCGGCCTCCGGCTCGACGCCGTAGACCCGGGCCTCGGGGGCCAGCGCCCCGGCCGCGAGGATGCTGCCCGAGAGCAGGCCGCCCCCGCCGAGCGGGGTGACGACCACGTCCATCGGGCCGCAGTCCTCGAGCAGCTCCTTGACCGCCGTCCCCTGCCCCGCGATGACGTGGGGGTGGTCGTAGGGCGGCACCACCGTCATACCCCGCTCCTGCGCGAGGGCCGCGCCGATGGCCTCACGGTCCTCCGTGTAACGGTCGTAGCGCACGACCTCGGCGCCGTAGCCCTGCGTCGCCGCGACCTTGAGCTCGGGCGCGTCGTGCGGCATGACGATGACCGCCGGGATCCCCAGCTCGCGAGCCGCGAGCGCCACCGCCTGGGCGTGGTTGCCCGAGGAGTAGGCGACGACGCCGCCCCGCCGCTGGTCGGCGTCGAAGGCCGACAGCGCGGTGAAGGCCCCGCGGAACTTGAAGGCCCCCACCCGCTGCAGGTGCTCGGCCTTGAGGTGCACCTCGCACCCCGCCAGGTCGTCGAGCCGCCGCGAGCGCAGCACCGGCGTCCGGTGGGCGACCCCCTCGAGCACGGCCGCTGCGGCCTCGACGTCGGCATACGTGGGGAGCGCGGTGCTCATGCGGCCTCCTGGGGGCGTGGTCCGGGTGCGCCCCTCAGTCTTCCCGGTCCCGCCGCCGGGGCCACCACCGACCCCGGCGGCGCGCGGTCCGCAGGGGCACGAAGACGTAGGCCCCCGGCTCGGTCTCCACCTCGGGGCCCTCGGCGGCGTGCCGGACCCGCACCATGCGACCTCCGAGCGGCAGGACCATCAGCCCGTCCGGAGCGAGCTGGTCGACCAGCTCGGCCGGCAGCTCGGAGGCCATGGCCGAGACGAGGATGCGGTCGAAGGGTGCCTCGTCCGGCGCTCCCAGGACGTCCGGGTCGGCGACCCGCACCGCCGCGTGGGCCAGCCCGTCCCGCTCCAGCCGTCGGGAGGCGTCGGCGACGAGGTCCTCGACCAGCTCGACGCCCAGGACGCTCCCGGTCGGCCCGACCAGCCGGGCGAGGATGGCGGTGGTCCAGCCCGAGCCGCTGCCGACGTCGAGCACCCGCTGGCCCTCCTGCGCGTCGAGCAGCTCGAGCATGATCCGCACGGTGGTCGGCTGGGAGCAGGTGGAGCCGTGCCCGAGCTCGACCGGCCGGTCCACGGCGGCGAGGTGCGCGACCGACTCCGGCAGGTATGCCGTGCGCGGCGTCGCGCGCATCGCCGCCTCGACCCTCTCCCGCGCCGTGGTCATGACCTCGCCCCGTCCGGTCAGCCGCTCGCGCGGGCCCGCTCGACGACCGACACGAGGGCGGGCAGCGCCTCGCCGGCGGGCGCACGCCAGACCTCGTCGGCGGCCTCGGTGATGCCGCTCTCGCGCGGGTTGATCTCCACGACGGGCACGCCGCGGGCGCCCGCGAGATGGGGCAGCGTCGCGGCCGGGTAGACCAGCCCCGAGGTGCCGACGACGAGCACGAGGTCGGCGGAGCGGGCGGCCTCCGCGGCGGCGTCGAAGTCGTCCTCCGGCAGCGCCTCGCCGAACCACACCACCCCCGGCCGGACCGGCCCGCCGCAGACCCCGCACTCCGGCGGCTCCAGCAGGGCGACCGGCTCGGTCACCTCGGGATAGGTCTCCTCGCTGGCGCGCCCGCAGGCCGAGCACCGCAGGTCGAAGAGCCCGCCGTGCACGTGGGCGAGCACCCGGGCGCCGGCCCGCTCGTGCAGGTCGTCGACGTTCTGCGTGGCGATCGTCAGGTCGACGTCGGGCAGCTGCTGCCAGCGGGCGATCGCGACGTGGCCGGCGTTGGGCTGCGCCCGGCGCACGAGGGTGGCGCGCCAGGAGTACCACGCCCACACCTGCTCGGGGTTGCGTTCCCACGCCTCCGGGGTGGCCAGCTCGCCCGGGTCGAAGTGCTCCCACAGGCCCACCTGCACGTCGCGGAAGGTCGGCACGCCGGACTCGGCGGACATGCCGGCCCCGGTGAGCACGCAGACGCGCCGGGCGGGGACCGCGAGCGCGGCGACGGCCTCGGGCACGTCCTGGATGACATCCTGCTGGTCGGTCATGCACCCATGATCGTGGACCGACGCCGGGGAGGGCAGGCTCGATGGCCACCAGCACGTCGTCCGGGGCGGCGCACCGAGGCACCGCCGCGCTGCTGCGGCTGTGGGACCGGCTCGACCTGCCGCCGGACGAGCCCCAGGTGCTCTCCGACCGCGGGTCGCTCATGGTCCGGATGCCCGCCGCCGGCGTGGTGGCGCGGGTCTCCAGCCACACGAGCCTCGGTCGCCCCGACCCAGGTCGCTGGTTCGACCTCGAGGTCACCGTGGGGCGGCTCGCGCACGCCGCCGGCGCCCCGGTCGTCCCCCCGGCGGAGCGCCCGCCCGCGGGTCCGCACGAGGTCGACGGCGTCTGGATCTCGCTGTGGACCGACGTCGGCGACGGCGCCGACCGCCGCGCCGACCCGGTCGAGACGGCGACCGCGCTGGCCGCCTGGCACGACGCGCTCACCGGCGCGGGTGCCGACCTGCCCTGGCTGACGGTCGCCCACGAGGTCATCACCGGGCCGTTGGAGCACGCCCGGCGCCACGGCTTCCTCGACGAGCGCGAGCACGCCGCCCTCCGGCGCGAGCACGAGGAGGCCCTGGCAGGGATCGAGGGGCTGGGCACGACGTCGGTGCTGCTCCACGGCGACGCGCACCGGGGCAACGTGCTGCGCGACCGCTCGGGCCGCTGGCTCTGGGCCGACCTCGAGGAGGCCTGCCGCGGCCCGGTCGAGTGGGACCTGGCGGTCCTCGGCAGCACGCCGACGCCGGAGATCGGGGCGCAGGCCCTCACGGCCTACGCGCGGATCACGGGGCGCCGGGTTCCCGACGCCGACGAGCTGACGCGCTGGCGCCGGCTGCGCGACCTCGAGGGCAACGCCTGGGCGATCGGGTGCGCCGTCAGCTTCCCCGAGCGGTATGCCGCTCCCGCCCGG